>NZ_JBWKRS010000007.1:21893-125611 GCF_059419385.1 Pseudomonas sp. GW821-FHT05H12
CCCCCCCCCCCCCCCCCCCCCCCCCCCCCCCCCCCCCCCCCCCACCCCAGCTCCCACAGTTGATTCGGTTCCAGCCGTTGGATTTCCAGCAATCGATGGCCCAATCCCGCGCGTGATCCGGCCCGATCCCGTGCGCCACAAATCTGTCATCCGTTCATCCTCTGTTCACCAACAACGAACAAGTCCGGCGTACCGGACGAGGAGGGGCGGTGAGCGCAACACCCTTTATTCAATTCTCAGGCGTGCAAAAAAGCTTCAAGGTCGAGGGCCGCCATTTTGTGGCTGTACGCAATGTGTCGCTGCAGGTGCAGCGCGGTGAAATCATCACCCTGGTCGGCCCGTCGGGCTGTGGCAAATCCACGTTGCTCAACATGACGGCCGGGCTGTTCGGGCCCTCCGAAGGCCAGGTGCATTACGACGGCGCCGAGGTCAAAGGCGTGAACACGCGGGTGGGCTACATGACCCAGGCCGACCACTTGCTGCCGTGGCGCACCGTGGCGGGCAACATCGCGGTGCCGTTGCAGATTCGCCGCGTGCCCAAGGCGCAGATCGAGGCGCGGGTTGAAGAGTTGATGGCCTTGGTGGGCCTCACCGGTTTTGGCGAAAGCTACCCCAACCAGCTTTCCGGCGGCATGCGCAAACGCGCGGCCATGGCGCGCTTGATGGCCAGCGACCCGGAAACCCTGCTGATGGACGAACCCTTCGGTGCCCTCGATGCGCAGATGCGCCTGACCCTGCAAACCGAACTGTTGCGTCTGTGTCGCAAGCTGAACAAGACCGTGCTGTTCGTGACCCACGACGTCGACGAAGCCATCGCCCTGGCCGACCGCTGCGTGGTGTTCGCCGGGCGCCCGGGCACCATCGACCATGTGCTCGACATCCCCCTGACGGGCGAACGCAACCTCGTACAACTGCGCTCCGACCCACGCTACGTGGCGCTCTGCGCCGAACTGTGGAAACGCCTTGCGCCAGATGTCGCCGGCGCGGCCGATCCCGCTTCATTGGCTCACTCTCTGGAGGTCGTATGATCCAGGTTTATCGCGTGTTGTTCCTGGTGTTTTTGCTGCTGTTGTGGGAAGGCGTGTCGCGCTGGTTCGGCGTGGAGTTCTTCATCAGCCGTCCTTCGGCAGTGGCGCAAAGCCTGTGGAAAATCCTGTTGAACGGGGTGTTTTTCTACCACGCCGGCATCACCACACTCGAAGCCGTACTGGGCTTTTTCTTCGGTTCCCTCGCGGGCTTGATCGCAGGCCTGGTGCTGGGCCGGGCGAAAGTGCTGGCGGATATCCTCGACCCGTTTCTCACCGCGTTCTACAGCCTGCCCAAAGTGGCGTTGGCGCCGTTGTTCATCCTGTGGTTTGGCATCGGCTTGCCGATGAAAGTGATCCTGACCGCCGCCGTGGTGTTCTTCCTGGTGTTTCTCAACACCTACAGCGGGGTGCGCAACGTGTCCCGCGAGCAATTGACCATCCTGCGCCTGATGGGGGCCAAGGAGCGCGACCTGCTGACCATGGTGGTGATCCCGTCGGCGTTCACCTGGGTGTTTACCGGCCTGCGCTTGTCGGTGCCCTACGCACTGATCGGTGCCCTGGTGGGTGAGATCATCGCCGCCAACCGTGGCCTGGGTTACTTGCTGTCGGATGCCGCCTCGCAGTTCGACACCGCCGGTGTGTTCGCCGCGCTGGTGGGCATCATCGCCCTGGCCCTGATCCTCAACACGGTGGTGAAGCTGGCCGAGCGCAAGCTCATGCCCTGGAAAGCCAATGAAGCGGAACGTGAAGTTGCGGTTTAACCCCCCTTTAATCGTGGAGCTTGATCATGCTTAAGCGTTTCGTGTTTGCCAGCCTGTTGTGCGCCGCTTTCCTGCCCGCTGCCCAGGCCCAGGACCTCACCAAAGTCACCCTCGCGTTCCCCAGCGAAGGCTTCCTGTATGTGCCGATCTACGTCGCGCAGAAGCAGGGCTACTTCGCCGAAGAAGGCCTGAATGTGGAAGTGATCGTGTTTCAAAAAGGCGGCTCGGCCGCGCTGACCGCCGTGCTCGGCCGCGACGCCGATGCCTACGTCGGCCTGCCCGCCGTGGCGGAGCGCGCCCGCAGCAAAGGCCAGAATGTGCAGGCCTTCGCCGCCGTGCAGACCCAGTTCGGCAGTACCGTGGTGATCGACGGTGAGTCGGCGCACAAGGCCGGGGTGTCGGCCACCTCGCCGGTGTCCGCCCGCGCCCAGGCGCTCAAAGGCTTGAAGATCGGCGTGACCGGCCCCGGCAGCACCACCGATATGCTGGTGCGCTACCTGGCCAAGGACGCGGGTTTGAACCCCGACAAAGACTTCACCATCATGCCCATCGGCGGCGCGCCGAACATGCTGGCGGCGTTTTCCCAGGGCAGCATCAATGGCTTTTCGTTGTCGCCACCGACCATCACCACCGCTGCGCAGCAAGGCGGCTTTGTGCTGATGGACCTGGCCAAGGGTGAATACAAGCCATTGGACGGTTTCCTGTTCACCGCGATGATTGCCCGCGAGGACTGGCTGAGCGCCAACAAGGCCACCGCTGAAAAACTGGTGCGCGCCCTGTGGAAGGCCGAACACCTGATCGCCACCGAGCCGGCCAAGGCCCGTGAGTCGGTGCGCCCGTACTTCGCCCATACCGACGCGGCGATCTTTGATGCCGCCTGGACCGCCTCGTTGCCGTCCTACCCGGCGACGCCGCGCATCGAAAAAGACGGTGTCGAGAAAAACATCAGCTTCATGAACGCGGTTGAAAACGAGCCTGTGTCGCTCGACGCGCAACAGGTCTACACCAATTCCATCGTCGACGCTGTGGCGCCGACTGTTTCCACCCTCAAGGGAGAGGCGAAATGACGCCCGAGGTTCACCTGGTCAATGTATTTCCCGCCACCCCCCGTGGCGGCAACCCGGCCCCCACCGTGGCCGTGGCCGATGGTATGAGCGACGCCGATATGCAGCAGGTCGCCCGAGATTACGGGCATGAATGCGGCTTTGTGTTTGCCGCGCCGGCTGGCAGTAATTTTGATTTTGCCCTGCGCTTCTGGGTGCCCAACCATGAGATGGAAATGTGTGGGCATGCCACCGTCGGCGCAGTGTGGTTGCTGGATCAACTGGGCATGTTGCACAAGGACCGCCTGGCACTCTGGACCCAGAGCGGGCGCGTCGACGCGCGGGTAACCGATGCGGGGACGCCGCAGATCCAGGTGGAGATCAGCCAGCCCAAGGGCCAGGTCGAAGCCTTGAGTGACCCGCTGGTGGAGGCCGAAATCCTCTCGGTGCTGGGCATCACTTCCAACGAGCTGGCGCCGTTGCCGATCCAGAATGCTTGCACCAGCCGCGTGAAAACCCTGGTGGCCTTGAAAAGCGTGGCGGTGCTGGACAGCCTCAAGCCGGACTTTCGCCGTATGGAGCAACTGTGTGAACGCATCGGCTCCACCGGTTTGTACCCGTATGCGCCGTCGGACCTGGAAGGTCGCCAGTTCGATGCGCGGCAATTCCCCAAATCCTCGGGCTACCCGGAAGACGCCGCCACCGGCATCGCCGCCGCAGCCTTGTCTTTTGGCTTGCTGGAGAACGGCCTGGTGACCGCCGATGACCGCCCGGTGCATATCCGCCAAGGGCGGGCGATGGGCCGGCCGTCGCAGATTTCCCTGCGCTTTCGCCGCGATGAGACGGGGCAGGTGCAGGGCTGCTGGCTGGGTGGGCACGTGGAATTCGCCGAGGCGCCGGCATGAGCCTGCGCGAGCGAATCACCGTCTTGGGCATGGTGTTGCCCGAGACGCCCAGCCCCAAGGGCGACTACGTACCGGTGACGATCCACGCCGGCGTGGCCTATGTCAGCGGCCAGGTTTGCCGGGTGGGCGAGGGCGTGATCAGCGGCCCGGTGACCGACCAGACGCCGCCGCAAACCGTGCTGCACGCCGGGCAAACCTGCGCACTGCGTGCCCTGAGCGCGTTGGACCAGGCCGTGGGCCTGGAGAACATCGAGCGCATTTTATTCGTGCGTGGCTTTGTGTACGGCGGGGAGGGTTTTCAGAACTTCTCCAAAGTCGTCGACGGTGCTTCGCAGGTGTTGATCGACGTGTTTGGCGAGCACGGCCGTCACGCACGCTCGGCGGTGGGCGTGGCAGGCCTGCCCAGCGGCGGCCTGCTGGAACTGGAGGTTGTCGCCGCGGTGAAACCCAATCCCTAACCGTAGGAGCCGGCTTGCCGGCGATAGCGATCAAACAGGCACCGACGTGCTGACTGAAACACCGCCATCGCCGGCAAGCCGGCTCCTACCCGTCCTGTGGCAGAATGCTGGCCTTTTACGCGTATCTCGCAAAGGTGCCCCTTGAGCGCAGGCAAAGCCGTCGGACTGTTACTACTCACCTCGATGTTGGCGGCGTGCGGCACCTCGCCGCCACGCACACCCAACGACCTCTGCGGCATCTTCCGTGAAAAGGACGACTGGTACGACGCCGCCAAAGTCACGCAAAAGCGCTGGGGCGTGCCGATTCAGGTGCCGTTCGCGATCATGTATCAGGAGTCGGGCTTCCACCAGGACGCCAAGGCCCCGCGCAAATACCTGCTGTGGATCATCCCCTGGGGCCGCGTCTCCACCGCGTCCGGCTACGCCCAGGCCAAGGATGAAGTGTGGAACGACTACCGCAAGAGCACCGGCCGCACCGGCGCCAGCCGCCAGGACTTCGACGATGCCATCGACTTCGTCGGCTGGTACATGGACAAGACCTACAGCATCAACGGCGTCTACAAGTACGACGCCTACGGCCAATACCTGAACTACCACGAAGGCTGGGGCGGCTACCGCCAGCGCACCTACGCCAGCAAAGCCTGGCTGCCGCCGGTGGCCAGCAAGGTGCAGGCGCGCTCGCAGATGTACGCGGCCCAATATGCGGGGTGCAAGGATGATTTAGGGCGCGGGTTCTGGAGTCGGTTTTGGCGGTAGTTGTGATGGGGCAACGACTTTGATTGCTCCTACGCTGCGTAAAGAGCACAGCGTAGGACAGACCTTCACATTTGGATTAACTCACCTACCAGCGGCACTATCAACAGCGTGCTGATTGCCATCGAGATGACATTGCCGATATACGGATGAACGTGCGCAGGCAAGCGCTGCGCAATGGCACAAGCCAATGGTGGGGCGATCAGTGCTCCGAGCAGTGCACTGGAGGCAATCACGCTCCAGCTACCTCCATGGGTCAGTACGGCCGCAGGTACCACAGAGACCAGCGGAACGTAGGTTGGATACCAGCCTCGTCTAATCCACTGTTGCCGCCAGATCACGACGCCCAATGCTGAGGTCAGCGCTTGCGCGCCTAGCAGGGGCAAAACCAATCCCGATCCATATACAGGGCTGAGGGGGTTCAGCGCGTAGGCCAGCAGGACGCCTGCCAGCAGTCCGAGACTGGCTAGCTCGTTCCCGAAAAATGGCGCCTCGGAAAAGTCTGCCAGTACCCGACGCAGGCTCCATATCACGCCATAGGTCGGCGTCTTGGCAGGTATTGGTTTGACTGGAGGGAGATAGTCGGAGCGCACTATCGAGGGTACTCGACGACATAGCACGAATGCGATAACGCTGCTGATGGCCATACCTGTCACATTACCGATGACGACGGGTAAGCCCAACGGAGTGCACACGAAATTCACGAGCAACAAGCACATCGGCGTCACCAGCAATGCCCCCAACACCGCACCATTGAGCGTAACCTTCCACCCCCCACCAAACATCAGCACCATGGCCGCAGGTAAAGACACGAAGGCTGCGAATGTGGGTTGCCACGTCTGTTCGGTGACGCTCCAGCCCCAGAACAGATTGCTGAGCACTAGCCCTAGCAGTGAACTGGTCACCAGCCAGGGCCAGAGGCCGGTACCGTAGGCAATCGAAAACCCTTGCCAGGCTCTCCCGTGCTTGCTGGCCCACCAGGCCAGATAGGCCCCCCCTAACAAGCCGACCGAGGCAAGTTCATGTTTGTAGAAGGCGACCTCACTGATGTCCCCGAGTACCCAACGCAGCCAGGCTGTCGGTTGTGACAGATCTGCCACCATTTCTGTATAGCCTGGCCAGGAACCCTCATGATGGAGTACCACCCAGAGCGCCATCAGTGTGCTGATCAGTCCCAGCACAATAACGGTGATATCTGTTCCCGAAAGACGTCGGTTCGTATTGGTAATGAGCGTTTCCATGTTGTCCCCCTCCGTCAGCGCGGCAGAGCGGGGTGGAGGGAGTATCCGAGCATTTGATCGTAGATATCGTGGCGTCGGTCTCGTTGCAGGTCGTTGAGACTGTTCCAGATAGGTGCGCTGCGGGAGCTGGTGATGTCGATGTCGGCGAACAGTATTTCTTGTCGATTGGCTGAAGCCACTGCTCCGATCGGCCAACCATTGGTTCCGGCTATCAACGAACATCCCAGGTAACGGGCATCTCGCTCTTCGCCGATGCGGCTGGCGGCGGCGATAAACACGTTATTCACATGGGCTGCAGTCATCGTCAGGTAGGACGCCATGCATTTACCCGCTTCATCGAATAGAGGCGGTGGGGTCCACACCCAATTATTCAAGCTACAGATGATATCTGCGCCTTGCTGGCTCAGAATGCGCGGTACCTCCGGGAACCATATGTCCCAGCAAATCAGTAACCCGATGCGGCCGATGGGTGTTTCAAACACCGGAAAACCGGTGTCACCAGGAGTGAACCAAAGCTTCTCCAAGTTCCATAAGTGCGCTTTGCGGTATTTACCGATAAACCCATCCGGGCCGAGCAGTACAGCCGTGTTAAACAACTGCATACCGTCTATTTCGCTCAGACCCGCTACCAGATACACCTGGTGCGTACTGGCAAAGTCAATCCATGCCCTTACGCTTGTTCCGTCCGGTACGGTCTCCGCATGATCAAAGGCGTCCTGTCGACTGCTGAAGAAATAACCGCAATTGGACAGTTCGGGCAACACGATCAGCTTGGCGCCGCCATGTGCTGCTTCGGTCGCAAGTGCAAGGCTTTGGCGCAGGTTATTTTCTCGATTTTCCATGCCGACTTGGGGATCAAGTTGGATGACCGCTACGCGTGCGGGGCTTACTGATTCACTCATGAAGGCGACCTCTTATTGTTATGCAGCCGGAGAGTGGCTGGACGTTTATAAGAGGCGGCAAAGCGTTTAATGGAAAGTCGGATGGTTCCTGTCGTGTTGTGGTCTATTTCTTTTACGGTTCGACTTTATACTCAGGGTAGTCCTGCAGGGTGAAACCACCATTGAACGTTGCGTGGGTTTTGTTACAGATGTGTATTACGGCGTCAATGGCACCTCTGAAGCAAGGTTCAGTCCAGCCCGCGTCCACCGAAAACGACTCGCCACAGAGATAAAGTCCCGAGGTATGAGAGAAGTCTCTGTTGTATTTCATCAAGCTCACCGCATTGTAGTATGTGCCTGCGCGGTAAAGTTTTGCACAGCCTAGAGCGTTTTTATCATTCATCCAGCGTTGAACAATTGCTTGTTTATGACCTATGTAGGGAGAGATTTTTTCATTTGTGTTTATGGATTTTAAGAGGATTCTATCAAGCTCGATTATGCACTTTTCGATTAGCTCTTGGTCATTGAAAAATGAGAGTTTGGTAGCGTCATCTTCCCATGTGTAGCTGAGAAGGATGCAGTCATAGGTGTTGTTGCTATTGTAGCGGTAGGTGTACACGTCGTGTATCAGGGTGTCTGTTACGATGGCTTGCGGTATGTTTTTGTTGCGTGATAGAAAAGATTTCTTAAGCGGGGCGTAGACTTTGCAACTGGTTTCCCAGTGGGCGGATTTATAAGCCTCTATTATTTCAAAAGGGAGCAAGTCGCTGTTGAAATTTTCGATTGATATCTGTGTCTCGATCAGCCAGGAGGGGAGTGTCATTACGACAGAGTCACACTCTATATGTTGAAGGTTTTTCGATATGTTTGACTCGTTATTCCAGTTGTATTCAACTCTTATTTTTCAGTTGTCGAGCCTTTTTAGTTTTGTCACAGCGCTATTGGTCATGAGCCCCGAATCACTTTTGATTAAATGTTCGTATAAGGACTCAGGGGCTTCTTTCGGTTTTATGAAAAGAAGAGACTCCGCCAGCGAACCAAGCCCAATATAGTTTGGTTTGTTAAATTTTAGCCCTCTAGAGTCTAGCGTTTCTTTGGCGTTTAAGTAGGGAGCGTCCAGAATCATACCGTCTGCATTCATGCGGCCGTGGATCAATTGCAGATGGCTGCTGAATCCGAATATCGCTGTGCGCAGTGGATAAAGTGAGCAGACATCATAAAATGCGCCCCAACTGCCATCGCCAATTCCGATGGAATAGAAAATAGCTGATTCCTGTGCCGTCATTCCCATGCCACCAAAATTGCCTGGGTCATTTTTTTGCCAACTGTCAATGGGGGGCATCTTTACCAAATCACGAAAGGAAATACCTTCATACTTTCTTACTATCGAATCCCATAACTTTTCCCAATGGTCGGCACCATAGTGTTCGGCGACGGTGAGCGTCATGCGCTCGGCAAAAGATTTCCATTTTGCGAAAACCTTACCCAGTGTTTCGCCGGGAGGCGCTGTGTTTCCGTCGGTGTTTTTCCATATGAGCATGGTGGGCTCGCCGCTGCCGTCGATGCTGCCCTCTCTAAGGTATATCCCCGTAGAGTGGACCGCAGGGCTACCTGGGTTTGGGAAGTCTGAATGATGCAGTTCGAATTCATTGGCGTAATAGGCCATGAGAGATCGACCATTTTTCGGCGGCTCATTGGATGTGTTGAAAAACGGCATTCTCATCGCTCCCATTTCAAACGGTGGCCTGCCGATGGTCGGAGTGTTGTTATTCCCGAGGGTGGTGAAGTGCCTGCCGCCGAGTCTTTTCGACTTTTCAAATAGCGTGATGTTGGTGAATCCGCATCTATAGAGTTCCCGTGCAGCTGTTAGGCCTGTTATGCCAGCGCCGATAATGCAGATCTTATGGTTGGCGTTCGTCGCCTGCGCGATGCCGTTTACTTGTTCTACCAAAGTGCGATAGTCAAAACACAAATCGGGAGGATTAGGGAATCTGGCCCTCCATTTATTTTGAGTAGAGCGCTTTTTTCGAAAATGTTGTTGGGCTACGTCAGCCGGATAATTAAAGTTGGAGCCGATGGTCATTCACATTTCCTTTATTCGGTGTTGCTGGTTTATTTATAGGATGAGCGCAGGCATTGCGGGTCAACATCAGCGGGTTGAAGTTTCTAACGACGGGAAGTCGTATTTTTTTGTAGGTGCAGCGCAACCGGCGAACGGAGTAGCTGATCCCAGCTTTGGTTGTCATGCAGTGATCTGGCCCCGGGACTTGCCAAACCCACCCAGTTCTGGGAAAACCCCACCCTTTGCACTTCCAGCGAGCACCTCATGAGCACCGACGAACTCCAAATCACCGACATCCGCCCCGGCACCGGCAAAGCTGTGGTCAAGGGCGCGCTGATCACCACGCAATACACCGGCACCCTGGAAGATGGCACGGTGTTCGATTCGTCCTGGGAGCGCGGTAAGCCGTTCCAGTGTGTGATCGGCACCGGGCGGGTGATCAAGGGCTGGGACCAGGGTTTGATGGGCATGCAGGTCGGCGGTGTGCGCACCTTGTTTGTGCCGGCGCACTTGGCCTACGGCGAGCGTTCGATGGGCGCGCATATCAAGCCCAACAGCAATCTGCGTTTTGAGATCGAATTGCTCGAAGTGCTGACACGGGACGATTGAGGACGAGCAAACATGGACGTTGATTCACAGGTATTGCCGGGATGTTCCGTTGCGGGCATCCGGGTGGTTGAGTTGGGCGGTAGTGATGTAGCCGAGCTGCAGCAATTTTTCGAGCGTGCGCCGGATTACTTCATCGCCGTCAACGGTGAGCCGGCCACCCCGACGGAGGCGCATGAAGAGTTGCAGGGTCAATTGCCCGCTGGGTGGTCATGCAGCCGGATGTACTGGTTGGGTTATCGCGATGCACAGGATCAACTGGTTGCGGTGGTAAACATCGCAGCGGATTTGTTGGCGATGGGCGTCTGGCATATTGGCCTGTTGCTGGTGGACACACCCTTGCATGGCACCGGGCTTGCGCAGCGGTTGCATGCAGACCTTGAGGCGTGGGCTGCCCGAAAGGGGGCCCAATGGCTGCGGTTGACGGTGGTCATCGGCAACACCAGGGCCGAACGCTTCTGGCCCAAGCTGGGGTATGTGCAGGTGCGCACGCGGGAAGGCATCACCATGGGGCGGCAGGTGAATACGGTGTCCATTCAGGTCAAGGCGTTGGCCGGTGGCCAGGTTGATGATTACCTGGCGCGAGTCGAGCGCGATCGACCGGGTTATACACCGCCCTTGTAGGAGCCGGCTTACCGGCGATTGCGGAGTGTCTGCCATGAAATGATTGGCTGATACGCCGCAATCGCTGGCAAGCCAGCTCCTACAGGGATTGGGTCAGATAATTTTCCTGAACCAGCCCTGAAGAATGGGCTTTATTCAGTGGCGGTACATTTTCCTACGGTTTACTCACCCATCTTCGGAGCGTAAGCTGCGGGCGTTTTTATCAATAGCGGAGACCCTCAGTGGGTACTTGTTCGAGTGACAGTCGTCGGCCGGTTTCGGTAACCGGCACCAACTTGGCAAGGTAACGCGCATTCTTCCGATGCCGTTGTCTCGCCTGAAATAGCGAGATGCGGTATCCCGGCAGTGGTCAGTCCTGGCTCCTGCTCAGATCCCTCTCAATTGACGCTGACCCGCACCTGATGCCAATCGGGATGCGACGGACACGCCTGCCTTTACGGTGGGCGGGCCGAGCTGACCTTGCCTGTTTATCGGGCATGGTGCGGCCGGTCGTACCTGGCTGGATGGATTTTCACAATGGCCAGTCAGACTGGCAGGCAAGGACCGTGTTCATAAGGACAGTCCGTCGTCAGGAGCAACATTCCATGCAAGCAATCAACAACATCAACCTCAATTCCCTGGTCGATACCCTGGTGAGCCTCACCGCGGCGTTTATCCTCGGTGGCTTGATCGGTTTCGAACGTCAGTATCGCCAGCGCACGGCGGGGTTGCGTACCAACGTGCTGGTAGCGGTGGGCGCGGCGATTTTTGTCGACATGGCCAACCGGCTCGGTGGTGCGGAAGGTGCGGTACGCGTCGTGGCGTATGTGGTGTCGGGCATCGGTTTTCTCGGTGCCGGCGTGATCATGCGTGAAGAGGGCAATGTGCGCGGGCTCAATACGGCCGCAACCCTCTGGGCGTCGGCGGCAGTGGGGGCGTGCGCGGGGGCCGACCTGATTCTCGAAGCACTGCTGGGCACATTGTTCGTGCTGGCAGCCAATACGCTGCTGCGTCCGATCGTCAATAACATCAACCGTCAGCCGTTGGATGTGGTGTCGGCAGAGGTCACCAACATTCTTTATGTCATTGCGCGACGCACTCAGCAGAAGGCTGTCCTGGCGTTGCTGGAGGCTGAGTTGGCGCGGTGCAACTACCCGGCCAGTGATGTCGACGTTCGCCCGTTTGGCACTGAAGAAGTGGAGATCGAGGCAACCTTGGCGGTTACGTCCGTGGACGGTGATGAACTGGATGCGCTGGTGGCACGAATCTCCACCTCGACCCTGGTGGTGCAGGCCTTCTGGAGCCCGAGTACCACCGACTAGTCCCCTGGCGCCAGTTTTACCTGGCGCAATGTTGCCTATGCTTATGCGAGGAAAAGTCCTACATGCATTCGAGACTATCCCTTCATTCAAGGGGACGCGGCGTTGTTAAGGTTGCGCGCTTGTTCCTACCCAGGAATCAAGGTGCGGCTTTACGTGGTTGTCGTGTTTTTCAATTAGAGGGGCCCCGTTGCCGGAGTTGCCGCGCAGGGTAATCAGTGCCGTTGGTCGGAACTGTTACTTTTCACAGGTAGATGGGGCCCGCTTGAAATGTAAGTGTTCCGATCCTCCCAGGGGAGCCCTATGAACAAAGCGTTAATTGTGGATGATCATCCGTTTATCCGTGCCACCGTCCGCTATCTGCTCAAGCAAGAAGGCTTCGATACCCTCTATGAAGCGGGAAATGGCGCCGATGCCATGCAGATCGCTCGTGAGGAGCGTCCGGCCCTGATTATCCTGGACCTGGCCATGCCCAAGCTGGGCGGTCTGGAAGTAATCAGCCGCATCAGGGCCCTGGGCCTCCCTTGTAAAATCCTGGTGCTGACGTCCTATCTGGCGGTGTTCTTTTCGACCCGTTGCATGCGCGCGGGCGCCATGGGGTTTGTCGCCAAGACCGGTGAACTGGATGAGCTGCAAAAAGCCATCAGAGCCGTGATGTCCGGTTATAGCTGTTTCCCCAGCCTGCCGACCAGCTCGGTCCACCGCGACGATTTGCAGTCCACCGAGCAGCAATTAGTGGACGCACTGTCGGATCGCGAATTGACCGTGTTGCAGAAGTTGGCACTGGGCCTTGGCAACAAAGAAATTGCCGAGGATATGTTGCTGAGTCACAAGACCATCAGCACCTATAAGACTCGGCTCAAGGAAAAGCTGCGCATGTCCTCGATCGTGCACTTGTCCAAGTTTGCTCAGCGCAATCATCTGATCTGACCTGAAATGACTATCCACTGGCTGCTCAGGGGGGCGGTGATCCTGTGGGCGGGATTACTGCCCGTGGCGGCGACCGCACTGGACGAGCCGCGACACCTGCACTTGCTGGGGCACTCGGATTTTGACGGCATTTCCGTGCCGCTGGACGAAGCCGACGGGCGCTGGCTGCGGCAGCGGCGGACCTTGTTGATGGGGGTTTCCGCGCCCGATTACGCGCCCTTTGACCTGACCAATAACAATGACGAACTCGAGGGTATCACCGCCGACTACGCGGCGCTGATCGGCCAGGCATTGAACGTCACGATCGAAGTTCGTCGCTACGACACCCGCGACGAAGTGATCGAAGCGCTCAAGGTAGGGGCCGTGGACTTTCTCGGCTCAGCCAATGGGTACGAAGCAGCCGACCCGCAGTTGGTGCTGTCTCGCACCTATGCCAATGATCAACCGACGTTGACCACCCGCTCCAGTGCCAGCCAGGCGTTGAGTGCCGACCTCGCCGGCAAGCGCGTGGCGATGCTGTATCACTACATGCAGCCCGATGCCGTCCAGGCGTTCTACCCCAAGGCTCATCTGCAGTTGTTTGCATCGACCTTCGAAGCGATCGGTGCCGTGGCGTTCGGCCAGGCTGACGTGTACCTGGGCGATGCCATCAGCAGCCGTTATCTGATCAACAAAAATCACCTCAACAACGTACGCATGGCGGACTTCTCCGCCCTGGAGGTCAACCCCTTCGGGTTTGCCTTCGCCAAGGACAATACGCGGCTGCTGAATATCATCAACACCGCATTGGCGGCGGTTCCCGTCAACCAGCAAATGGAAATCCTGCGACGCTGGAGTGCCGGAGGCGGTTATCTGGAGGCCGATCGGCTGCGCTTGAGTGTCAGTGAGCAGCGCTGGCTGGAAAAATACCCGAGGATCAAAGTGGCGGTTCTCGACCCATTCGTCCCGCTGTCTTTTTTCAACGAACAAGGGCAATTTGAAGGACTGAGCGCCGAGGTGTTGTCGCGGATCAGTTTGCGTACTGGCTTGAAGTTCGACGTGGTGCCGGGCAGTTCACTGCCGCAGCAGATCGAGGACGTCAACGCGGGGCGTGCAGATATGCTCGCGGTCGTCACCCCCAGCGTCGAACGGTCTGAAAAGGTCCGCTTCACGCGACCCTATGTCTCCAACCCCTACGTCCTGGTGGTGCGCAACGACGACAAGCGCACGGTTACGCTGGAGGACATGTCGGGAAAGCGCCTGGCGTTCATCGGCGGCAACAGCCTGGGGGCGCAAATAGCCCGGGATTATCCCACCATCACGTTTCTCGACACACAGAGCCCGGAGCAGGCCATGGCGCTGGTCGCCAATGGGGAAGCCGACGCAACGGTGTTGTTGCTGATCAGCGCGCGCTACATGATTGCGCGCAACTACCGTGATCGCCTGCGTATCACCAGTACCGTTGGCCCAGAGCCAGGTCGCGTCACATTTGGCGTCAACCGAAGCCAGTTGGAACTGTATTCGATCCTCGACAAGGCGCTGTTGAGTATCCCTCCAGAGGAACTGGATGAACTGACCAACCAGTGGCGCACCGAAGTCATCGTCGAAGAGAGTTACTGGCTGCGCCATCGTGACGTGATCCTGCAAGGTTTTGGCCTGGCCACGTTGTTGCTGTTGCTGACCCTGGGTTGGGCGATTTACCTGCGCACGCTGATCCGCAAGCGTGTGCAGGCCGAGCGCGCCTTGAGCGATCAGATGCGCTTCATGAGCGTCTTGATCGATGGCACGCCCCATCCGATTTACGTGCGAGACCGCCAGGGACGGTTAATGGCGTGCAATAACGCCTATCTCGATGTGTTTGGTTTCAAGCTTGAACACGTGATCGGCAAGACCGTGGTGGAAACCGACACTGGCAACCCGCCGCAGGCCCGGTCGTTCCATGAGGACTACTTGCGGCTGATGGCGATGGGCGAACCGCAGATCCACGACCGGATACTCAAGTTGCCCAATGGTGAGGCGCTGACCATCTATCAATGGATGCTGCCGTACCGTGATGGCGACGATAACGTGGTCGGCATGATTGCTGGCTGGGTGGATGTGAGTGAACGCCAGCGACTGTTGCGTCAGGTCCAGGAGGCCAAGGAAGATGCCGATGCGGCCAACCGCGCCAAGACCACCTTTCTGGCGACCATGAGCCACGAGATACGCACGCCGATGAACGCGGTGATCGGCATGATCGAGCTTGCCCTGAAAAACGCCGAGCAAGGTCGGGCAGACCGGGATGCACTGGAGGTCGCTTCGGTGGCCTCGCGCGGCATGCTGGAGTTGATCGGCGATATTCTTGATATTGCACGGATTGAGTCCGATCATCTTTCCCTGACCCTTGAACCCACCAACCTCCACGAGCGGCTCGCCTCGGTGGCGCGGGTGTTCGAGGGCCTCGCACGGGCCAAGGGCCTGGTATTGCAAGTGGACCTGGACCCGCTGATTGAGCGTGCAGTGCTGGTCGATCCGCTGCGATTCCAGCAGGTCGTATCCAACTTGCTGAGCAATGCCATCAAGTTCACCGCCAACGGCCAGGTGGTACTGGGGGCCCACGGGACACTGCTGGGAGAGCAGTTGATGCTCCGGCTGTGGGTGCAGGACACGGGCATTGGCATCAGCGCGCAAGATCAACTGCGGTTGTTCAACCCGTTTAGCCAGGGCAGCAACAACGAACAGTCAGTTCGCAGCGGTTCAGGCCTCGGGTTGGTGATCAGCCGCAGCTTGTGCGAAATGATGGGGGGGCAGCTGCACCTGAGCAGTGTGCTGGGGCAGGGCACGCGCATTGATGTGACGTTGACACTGGCCCTCACGACGACCTCGCCCGCGCCGCTGGCAGTGCCCATGCCGCACCTTGCGCCTGCGCGTGTATTGAGCATTCTGGTGGTGGATGACTATCCGGCCAATCGGTTGCTGCTGACACGGCAATTGAGTTTCCTGGGGCATCGTATTACGTCGGCAGAAGAGGGCGTCCAAGGGCTGGCACTCTGGCAGGCGGGCCACTTTGACTGCGTGATCACCGATTGCAATATGCCCCTCAAGAACGGTTACCAACTTGCCCAGGAGATTCGCGCCCAGGAGCGTGACAAGAGGCGGGTGCCATGCCTGTTGCTGGGGTTCACTGCCAATGCGCAGCCTGAAGAAGCTGAACGCTGTCGCCAGGCGGGTATGGACGGATGCCTGTTCAAACCCACAGGACTGGATGATTTGCGCTCGGCATTGGCTGCAACCACGGCCGGGGATGTGGTCGAGCCTGGAGCAAAGTTTGATTTGAGTGCATTGATCGCGCTGACCAACGACGCCCCTGGCGCCCTCAACGAGTTACTCCAACCACTGCTCGACAGCCTCAAAGCTGACCGCACGTTGCTCGCCTCCCTGCGACATGAGCCCGAGTTTGTAAAACTGCACGACCTTGCCCACCGTATCAAGGGCGGCGCGCGGATGGTCAAGGCCCAGGCATTGATTGCCTGTTGTGAAGCCTTGGAGGCCGTGTGCGAACAGCGGGATCGGCAAACCCTGGGCCCGGTCGTCGAGGCGGGGATGGAGGTTCTCGACGATTTGCACCATGGCCTGAGCCGTTATTGCAATCAGGTATGACTACAGTTGACGGCCATTCGGAGGGTTTGGGAGAACTCCTACATGAAGGGGGAACAAGCCTGATTTTGTCTGCGGAATATGTCTGGAAAATGGGCCCCGCTCACTGACGAGCACTGCCTGCCCAGGGGTTTGCCATGCCGAACAAAGCACTGACCATCCTGATTGCCGATGAACAGCATCTGCAACGGTTGTACATCGAGAAAATGCTCAACCAGTTGGGGTATCACCGGATCGTCCCGGTGCAAACGTTCGAGGAAGTCCAGATTCTGACTGCCATCCCTGCCGAGCCCTTTGATGTGCTCATCATCAACGCGGGGCTCGCCGCCCACACGTGCGGGCCGCAACCCCAGGTCCGCCATGTGCTGGTCTACGATCACCTCGACCTGGCGGCACCGGCCGGCGCAACGCCGGCTGTACTCGTGCGGCTGCCCGGCGTGCCGGACAACGTCAACCTCGAACACTTCATGGATATCATCGACCCACCGCAGGCCAATACAGGCCTGCGGGTGTTGCCGTGGCTGCGGGAGTTATCCCGCCAGCCAGTGGCCAGGGTCTAGTCCCACTTCGGCGCGATGCCCTTGGGGCTGGTCAGGCGGTGGCCACGTTCCAGGCTGGCGATCTGCGCCATGTCGGCAGCGCTCAAGGTCAGTTGCAAGGCCTTGAGGTTGCTCTCCAGGTTGGCCCGTTTGGTCGACGACGGGATCACCGCATAACCCAGCTGCATCGCCCAGGCCAGGGTGACCTGCGCCGGGGTGGCTTGATGGCGTTCGGCGATCTGTTGGATCACCGGGTCTTTCAGCACTTCGCCATAGGCCAGGGTCATGTACGAGGTGATCTGGATGCCGTTGGCGGTCGCGAAGTCCACCACTTTCTGGTTTTGCAGGTAGGGGTGCAGTTCGACCTGGTTGGTGGCGATGTTCTCGGCACCCACGGCGGCGATGGCCTGCTTCATCAGGTCGATGGTGAAGTTGGAAATGCCGATTTCACGGGTGAGGCCCAGGCGCTTGGCTTCCAGCAATTGCCCCATGAACTCGGCCACGGGCACCTGGTCTTCCGGCGATGGCCAGTGGATGAGGGTCAGGTCCAGGTAATCGGTCTGCAGTTTGCGCAGGCTTTCCTTGAGGCTCGGGATCAACTGGCCTTCGGCGAAGTTGGCGATCCAGATCTTGCTGGTGATGAACAGCTCGTCGCGCGGGATGCCGCTGTTGGCAATGGCCTGGCCGACGTCGGCTTCGTTTTCATAGATCTGCGCGGTGTCGATGACGCGGTAACCCAGTTCCAGGCCGGTGCTCACCGAATCGATGACCACCTGGCCTTGCAGGCGAAAGGTACCAAGGCCAAAGGCGGGAACAGCGTGCTTAGGGATAGACATCGGTAACTCCTGAAGGGGGTGTGAACAATGGAGTCGAGTATCCGCTCGTCGTTCCTTCGGAAAAACCACCGAACCCGAAAAGGACTCTTTACCGCAAATCACGAATGGTCAGTGCTATCTCTGAACATCCACACGACCGCTCATCCACTTTGTCATCCGGGATTTGCCGGCTTCACTTGCCAGCCACTGCTGCTGCGCGGTATTCCAGAACGCTCTCCCTTCACCCTGGATATGCCATGACCCAACACCTCACCGAATACGCCGATGCCAGCCCCGAAGTGCGCGCGGTCTACGACGACATCATGCAAACGCGCAAGGTCGAGCAGGTGAACAACTTCTGGAAATGCCTGGCCGCGCACCCGCCGACCCTGCGCCGTACCTGGGAAAGCCTCAAGGAGATCATGGCGCCGGGCGCACTCGACCCGCTGACCAAGGAGCTGCTCTACGTGGCCGTGAGTGTGACCAACAACTGCCCGTACTGCATTGCGTCCCACACGGCTGCTGCGCGTAAGGCCGGCATGACGGATGAGATGTTTGGCGAGTTGCAGGCAGTGGTTGGCATGGCCAACGAAACCAACCGTCTGGCCACCGGCTACCGCGTGCCGGTGGACGATGCGTTCAAGTTGCCGTGAGGCAACTCATCGGTCGAACCACGCCAGCAATACCGTGACGTTATCGCGCCCGGCGTACTCGCGGGTGAGGTTGACCAGACGTCGGCACGCCGTTTCCAGCGTGTCGCGTTGGGCGACCGCGAGCACCTGGAGCATTTCCTGGTGTGGCACGCAGCCGTGCAGGCCGTCACTGCACAGCATCAACAGGTCGCCGGGCTGAACCGGGTGAACACGTACCTGCGGTTCGACCCGGGGGCCGGGGCCGATGGCTTGCAGCAACAGGTTGCGCGCGGGCAGCCGGTCGACCTTGCCGGCTTCGAGGGCTTGCTGGTACCAGGTCTGGTCGCGAGTTAGCAGGCTCAGTTCGCCCTCGCGGTAGCGGTACAGGCGGCTGTCGCCCACATGGAACACCAGCAACGGCCCGTTTGATTGCGGGCGCCACACGCCGGTGAGGGTGGTGCCCATGCCGCTGCCTTCGCTCATGTGGCGGGCCACGTTCTGCTGGTAAACACACTGGTTCACCTGGTCGATGGCGTTATGCAGCAGGCTGGCGGCTTGCATCTGCGGGTCGGACCAGGTGGCGTCGGGGTCGAGGCCGTCGTGGGGCGGGTGGATGCTGTGAACCTTGAGGGCCTCGCGCAGGCTGACCAAGGCTTCGGCGCTGGCCAGGGCGCCGGCCTCATGGCCACCCATGCCATCGGCCACGGCGAGCAGGCCCAGGGCCGGCTCCACCAGAAAATTGTCTTCGTTACTCTGGCGCACCGAACCGACATCACTGACCCCATAGGCAACCGCAGCGGCCAGTTGATGGGGCCCGCAGGCGCTGAGTGGGGAATCGGTCATGGGAGAGACTCGAAGCTGGTGAGGAATGCCAGGCGCTGGGCCTCGCTCTCGATGTGCTCGGCCAACAGCTGCAGGAACGGTTGGCGCAAGGAGGTGGCCCGTGCAGCCCGGCTGACCACAATGCGCGCGATGGGGCCGATCAACACAGCCAGGCGCTTTTCGGCCATCTGCGAAAAGGCCGGGTCAAGGGGCGCGGGCACTGTTTCAGTGGTGCGGGTGACTTCAGTGGGCGGCTCGATCGCCGTGGGCTCACGGGGCGGTTCCACAGGCGCGGTCGGCGGGTTCAGGCGCAGGAACAGCGACTGGCTGGCACTGGCGAACTGTTCCCGGCCACGCTCGGAAGGGATGTGGGGCAGCAGTGCTGCGCAGATGGCGTCGAAGTCATCTGCACCGTTGAGGCTCTTGCGCACCAGAAAACGTGCCAGCGGCCCGATCTGATGGGACAGCAGCGATTCCAGTTCCGGCATCACCGCAAGCTTCCAGGGCGTCAGGGTTTCCACCGCTTCGGTGAGCGCCGCCGTGCCGGTTGGCAGCGGCGTTACCCCACTGCTCAAGGGCTGGTTGGGGCGGATCAAGACGGTGCGGTCATCGTCGATTTCGGCGTTGGTCCAGGTGCCGGTCGCCGTGCCCAACAGGGCTTCCAGATCGTCGAGAAACGCCTGGGCCGAGGGGTAGCGCTCGGCCGGGCGTTTGGCCAGGGCGCGCACGATGACGGCATCCAGCGCCGGGTCCAGCGCCAGGTTGAGGCTCGACGGTGCCACGGGTGTCTGGTTGAGGATCTGCTGCATGACCATGGTGGCGGAGCCCGAGAACGGCCGCTCGCCCGTGAGCAATTGGTACAGCACGATGCCGGCGGAAAACACATCGGAGCGGCCGTCGATCAACTCGCCGCAGAACTGCTCGGGCGACATGTAGCTGGGCGTGCCGATCATCGAACCGGTTTGGGTGAGGGTCGAAGAGTCCAGGCGAGCGACGCCGAAGTCGGTGACCTTGACCTTGCCGTCGGCGGTGATCAGCAGGTTGGCCGGCTTGATGTCGCGGTGCACCACACCTTTGGAATGGGCGTATTCCAGGGCCGACAACAGTTGGCGCATCCAGCCGAGGCTGTGGCTCAGGTCACGGGGCGTCTGTGCGGCGAGCAAGGTGTTGAGCGGCGTGCCCTCGACAAACTCCATGGCGATGTACGCCGAGCCTTCATCCTCGCCGTAGTCGTACACGCCGACGATATTGGGGTGCATCAGGCGTCCGGCTGCCTGGGCCTCATTCTTGAAACGGCTGACCAGCTCGGCGTGCTGGCTGTCGCCGAACAGCTCCTTGCGGATGGTCTTGAGCGCCACTGTACGTGCGATGTTCGGGTCGAACGCCTTGTACACCGTACCCATGGCGCCTTTGCCGAGTACGCTGTCGATGCGGTACTTGCCAAGTTGTTCAAGCATGATCGCGAACCTATTCCTCAAGCATCTTCATGGCACTGACCAGGCTGGTGCGCATGCGGCCAAACGACTGGCCCAGGCGCGCCAGCTCGTCGCTGCCGCTGACGTCCATCGGTGGCACGTCGGTTTCACCCAGGCTGACCCGGTCGGCCAGCGCCGACATCTGCCGCAGGCGACGGGTGACAAACAGGTGCACCGCCACGTTCAAGGCTACGAACAGCACGGCAAAAATCCCCAGCATCGACAGCATGTAGCTGTGCAGCAGGCTTCTGGCCCGTTGCAGCGGCAGGTCCAGTGGCACGGTGACCAGTTGCGCGCCGATGGTGTCGTTGAGCTTCCAGCCAAAGCCGTTGCTCGCGCCGTAGATGTCGACCATGGTTTTGGGTGCCGCTTCGGGTGTGCTGTGGCACGCCAGGCAAGCCCCGTCCTTGATCTGGATCGGCCGCGCGATGTACAGCGCGGCGCCTTTTTCGTCGCTACGCTCGCCGACCAACTCGTCTGCCTGCGGCTGGCTGCGCAGGTTGTTGATCAGGCTTTTCTCCCAGTCATTGGCCAGGTCGCGTGGGTTGGTGGGGTTGAGGGTGGCTTCCTTGTAGGCATAGTCCGGATAGGACTTGAGCAGCTCCTGCAGGTGCGAAATGGCGGCGAAGTCCGGCACCGACTGCGGCAGGAACTGGAACTTCAAGCGGTTCTCCAACAGCGGCACGATCTGCTCGGCGGTGTAGGTGCTGGCGGCCGAGGCCGAGCGCATCAGCATGCGCGCGGTCTCCAGGGTTTCCCGGCGCGCGCTCTGCTGCAGCATGTAGTTCGTGGAGAGGCTGGTGGCGATAAAACCGACGATGAACACCGCCAGGAACACCACGTTGAATTTGACCGCGAGCGACAGTTTCATAAGGACCTTCAGGTACAGGCGTGGTGAGGATCAGTGCGCATTCTTGCGGCGCTCCAGGTGCAGCAGTTCCAGCTCCCACTCCAGCACGCCGCCGCGGTTGACCTTGACCGCCTGGCGGAACGCCGGGTCGTTGAGTCGCGGAGCAAAACGGCTGGCGAGCATCTGCTGGCTGAGGTTCAGCGGGCTGACCACCCAGGGCGCGATGTCGTCGTAGGTGACGTCGCGCTCTTTTTTCGGCTCCGCTGCCTTGGGGGCCTTTTTGCCAAGGGGCACCAACGGGTCGAGGAACTGGGGCGGCAAGGCGTCGATGAACGCCTGTTCGGGACGCGGCACACGCTTGAGTGGCCCGTCGCCGTCGCGCTGGGCAAAGTCTTCATGGCCCAGGGTGACGTTGCTGTCGGCCTTGCCACGGTTGTCGAGCTGGCTGACCACTTGGCTGCCGTCCTCGACGAACATCTCGGTCTGGTGCTTGCCCACATGGATCACGCTGGCGCTGCCGGTGAGGTTGAACGCCAGCCCTCCCGTGGTGACCGCCAGGTTCCCATGGCTGTTGCCCGCGACGGGTTGCAGCTTCAACCAGCCATTGAGCAGGTTGATCTGTGCGGCATTGCTGTTGGTCGCAATGAGGATGCGCGTATCGGGCCCCAGTGCCAGGGTCGCTGCGGCGAGCCCTTCGATCTGGATGCCGGCAGCACCGGTCTGCAGGATGTCGCCACCTTGCAGGCGGGTGCCGGGGCCGACGGTATACAGCGCAGTGGCGCGGATCAGCTTCAGCGGTTTTTCCGCATAGGCGATCACGGCGATGCTGGGCGCCGCCGCGTGTGCCAGCGCAAGGGGCAGCAGGCTGGCGAGGAGTAGGGCAATCGAAAGTTTCTTCACGTTGGCGCCATCTATCGAGCACTTGGGGTCAGGCACCGATGCTGTGGGTACAGCCGGTGTTCGTGCGTGCGCAAGGCATCGCAGGGCCGAAGGCTACCGGCTGCAAGGGCGAAGGAAGAAGACAATTATCTGCATGGAAATCGCTCATTTCGATTAAGCGAAATCATGGAATAAAGCATCGGGGGAGGGTGTTCTTCTCATGGTTTCCCGTGATCCGAACGGTGTTTGAGGATCGGCAACACGTCTACGCTTTCCTACTGCCCGGAGCCCCTTATGTCCACCCAATGCATGAACGCGTTTTCATCCACCAAGACCTTTCTGCAACAGAACTTCATGACGGCCAAGCGTATTCCTTCCGGGCTGGTTGCCGGCCTGAATGTGTTTGACGTCAATGATCACAAAGCCGGCGGCTTTCGCCTGGCGACCCTGGATAAACCGGGGGAGTACGGCAAGGTCGAGCGGCCACTGATGGGGCATTGGGTGCCCCAGGGCAGCTTCTGTGACATTCCTGCCAACCCCGGTGCGACTGGCTATGTGTTCACGCCGGATTTCAGTGGTTGTTCGATCCTGATCGACCACATCGACGACACCACCTACCGGGTGTTCCATGTGCAGGGCGGCAGCGATTATCTGAACAAGGAGTACCTGAGCCGGTTTGATGGGCATGGCCTGGGATTCGCCACGGCCATGACGTTCGATGACTATGGCGAGGATGCGTACCCACGAGGCTTTGCCTTTATGAAGTTCGAGGAGGGCCGTTGGTGGATTTATTTCCAGCGCCAGAACGGCGTGGGGCTGAACTTTGCGTACGGCAAGTTCCAGATGAATGGGGCGCAAACCGTGCGCGGCGGGGGGCGTATCCCGGTGCCGAACCTCAAGCGTGAGTCGCCGCGACACGGCGTGGTACACAGCGGCAAGGCGCTGCCGATGCCCGCCAGTCAACGCGCGGAGTTGAAGGTGGAGGTCTGGTAGGTGGGGCGTTTTCGCCGGGTCTGGAAAAAAGTCGGGAATAAATACTTCGGGTCGGTTGTTCATCCTGCAGACGCTGATAACCAGCCGTGATCGACTACCGATGGATCCCAAAATGATTGACCAGACCCTTCTCGACCCTTCTTCTGACAGGCGAACAATGAGCAACACCGACCCCGACGTTGTAGCGCGCCGTAATCGCCTGGCGCTGATGGTATTGCAGGTGATCGGCCTGGTGGTGCTGGTGCTCTGTGCAATCGACGCACAGCGTGCCCAGGCCCAGGACCTGCCGGAACCGGCCGCGGGAGCTGCGAAACATGTGCTGATGACGGTGCAGGCAACGGGTGTGCAGATCTACACCTGCGCCAAGGACAGCAACGGCCAGTTGGGCTGGCAGTTTCGCGAGCCGCTGGCCACGTTGATGATCAACGGCAAGACGGTCGGTCGGCATTTCGCCGGGCCGACCTGGCAGCTGGATGACCGTAGTGCGGTGGTGGGCAAGGTGCTTGCCCAGGCCCCGGGGGCCGGCCCCAAGGATATCCCGCTGTTGCGCCTGGGGGTGGTCGACCATCAGGGCGAGGGTGGGCTGGCGCAGGTGGTTGCCGTGGAGCGCTTGCATACGTTGGGCGGTGTGTTCAGTGGCAGCTGCGAGCAAGCCGGTGAACTGCACGTGGAACCCTACAGCGCCGACTACCGCTTCCTCGGCCAATAGCCTTACCCCGAACTGTTCGGTTCGGTGCTGACCCCCCTTATCTGAATTCACGCTTCGCGCCGATCCCATTCGGCGTGCGGCAACGCTGTGCCTGTCAATCAACCAAAAAAACCAGGAGCTTCTACATGATCACTCGTTTACTCGGCGTTACTGCGCTTACTGTGGTGGCTTGCGCCTCCGTCCAGGCTGCCGAAGGCCCCACCGACTGGACCGGTTTCTACGGTGGCCTGAGTGCCGGCTACGGCTTTGGTGGCGACGGAGACGTCAACACTAAGGGCCAGGCTGCACCGAACATTGCCAACATCAACGGCGGCGCCCGCCCGGGTCGGGTTGACCTGGACCGCAATGGCCTGCTGGGCGGTGCGCAGATCGGCTACAACTACCAGTTCGGCCAATGGGTTGCCGGCATCGAGGCCGACATCTCCCACACCGACCTGCAAGACAGCCGCACTATCGGCACCTCGCAACTCAACACCCACCTGGCGCTGAACAACAAGTTCGAGTCGAAGATCAAGTACCTCGGCACCCTGCGCGGTCGCTTCGGTTATGCCTTTGACCACACCTTGATCTACGGCACGGCCGGCTTGGCCTACGGCGAAACAAGCCAGAGCGTCGACATGTTCGGTCCTACTGGAAACACGCAGTTCAGCGGCGATCAAAGCCATTTCAAGATGGGTTACACCGTGGGCGCCGGTATCGAGCAGGCGATTACCCAGAACCTGTCGTTCAAGACCGAATACCTGTACTACGACCTGGGCGAGGACAAGCTGAACGTGGCGGTGATTCCGGGCAGTGGCGGGGCGGGCACCGGGTACGACTCCAAGTTCAAGAACGATGGGCAGATGCTGCGCGTGGGGTTGAACTGGAAGTTTGATTGACGTGACGCGCAAGGCCTCAGGCGCAGGCGCTTGAGGCTTTCAACGGGCGCGCCGGGCGGTGTTGGTAGAACTGGCCCTGGCGTGCCTTGCGGTGTTTGCGGGACTGGAAGCTGTTCCAGGTGGTGAAGTCGAAGCGCGTGGCCGAGACGACGTTTTCCTGGATAAGCATGATGGGCGCCGGTGTGATCACGTTTGCGTAGTGGGTGTTGAGCGTGACTTCGAGCGTGTCTTTGTCGCGGTAGCCGCTGAGCAGGGGGATCAGGGTGAATGCGTGGTCCACACCGTCCGACTCAGTCGGCCCGCCAACCACGGCAACAATGCCTACATACACTTTTCGGTCACTGAAACTGAACATGCACGGCACTTGTTGTTGAATTGACTCCTTGAGCAACGTCTTGAACGGTGTGCCTTCAAGAATACCGAGGGTCAACTGCCAGTCCAACTGCGTGGCATTTTCGAGACTCAGGCGGCTGCTTTTGGACAGGACATACAACCGTGCCCAGCAAAAAGGCATGAGCATCGATGTCAGCCCGACTTGCAGCAGGAACACCCACAGCGTGCAGTTTTTTTCATTGGCAATATCGAGTTGCACCAACTGGGAACCCAGATAGTCACTGTAGTCGGTCGGGACCAACCTACCGCCCGCGTACAGGTTCTGTTTTGACACGACCAGTACCAGAGCACTCAAGAAGGTGGCTGCAAGCAGGCAAGCGACTCCCAGTCGCGCTACCTGCAGATAAAGCAACTGCCCATCGAAGCGATGCAGGCGGCAGTAGTAATAGGGGTGTTTGATGCAGACCAGATAACCGCTGACCAGCAGTGGCAGAATGATTAGCAGGCCCATGAATCGTCAGTCTCCATTTTGCGGATCTGGCGTATCGCATTCCGATAGTTTTGCGAGGACATGATCTCGACGGGGTCCAGCGAGATGTACCTGCCCGTGATCTTCCAGGTCTTGAGCGACTTGACGGCCTTCGCGGTCGCCAGTTCATCCGGGGTGGGTTTACAGCACAGCAGATGCAATCCAAACATAGCCACAACCTCGAAAAGAAGTAGCCAGTTTTATAGCAAGCGCTCCCAGGCCTTCACCACTGATGGCCGCCACGCCACTGTCGCCAGTTCCCGTAGGAAAGGTCTCCATTGCCACCAGCGGCTTAAAATGTCGGCGGTGTTATCACCCAGATCACCACGGTTTCCACCTTGCCCGGGTTGCCATAGCGATGGGGCTCGTTGCTGGCAAAGCTGAAGCTGTCGCCCTCATCCAGCAAAAAGCGCCGCTCACCCACCCACAACTCAAACTGCCCACTCAGTACGTACCCGGCTTCCTCACCCTCATGGCTGTAGCTCTCTTGACTGTAGGTGCCCGGAGGAAAGCACGAGTGCAGCATTTCCAACTGGTGATTGGGCAACGGCGTCAGCAGTTGATCGACAATGCCGTCTTCGTAGCGAATGCTCTGGCGGTTGCCCCTGCGCACCACATAACCTTCGTCCTCCGCTGCCGGCACGGTTTCGCTGGCGAAGAACCACTGGATGGTCACCCCCAGGCTGCGGGCGATATTGAACAGCGCCGGGATCGACGGATAAGCCAGGTTGCGCTCCAGCTGGCTCAGGTAGCCGGCGGTCAATTCACTCATCTGCGCCAGGTCCGTCAGCGTCAGGCCGCGAGCCTTGCGCAGGCCGCGAATGCGGGTGCCCAAAAACAATTGCGCTGATTCGTCGTTCAAAGCGTCCACGCTACCTTCAGTCCTTCATAGATCGCCTCTTCGGCGGTGCGCGGTGCCAGGCAATCGCCAATGCGATCGAAGGGCATCACCCCTTGCAGCTGTGCACCCAGAGTGTCTACCGGCTGATGGCCCTGGCACAACACCAGGGTGTCGACCGATTCGAGCAACATCGGCTCGCCGCTGGCGGTGTGTTGCAGGTACACGGTGCTGTCATCACAGCCGTAGAGGCGGGCGTAGGGAATGATCGGGATGCCCAGGCGATGCAACTCGCCGGCCAGTTGGTCGCGCACATACAGCGGCAGGTTTTCCCCGCAATGTGTGCCGTTGACCGCCAGTTGTACGGCGTGGCCGGCGCGCACCAGGCGTTCGGCAATGCCGGGGCCGATCCAGTCGCAGCGCCAGTCGACCACCACCACCGAACGACCCAGTTCGACCTCGCCGCGCAGCACCTGCCAGGCGTCGACCACTTGCAGCTCGCCGCCTTGTTCGAAGGCCGGCCAATAGGGTTCGGCGCCGGTGGCGATGATCACGTGGTCGGGTTGCTCCCGTTCCACCAGGGCGCGATCAACCCGGGTGTTGCGCACCACACGTACGCCCGCCAACTCCATCTCCCGTTGCAGGTTGGTGCTGGCGCCGCCGAACTCACTGCGCCGTGGCAGCAACTGCGCCAGCAGCACCTGGCCACCCAATTGCCCACTGGCTTCATAGAGTGTCACCGCGTGCCCCCGCTGTGCCGCCACGGCCGCCGCCTTCATCCCAGCCGGGCCGCCGCCGACCACCATCACACGCTTGCGCGTCATCGCCGGGCGCGGGTCGCCGAATTGCAACTCGCGGCCGGTCTCCGGATGCTGGATGCAGGAGATCGGCAGCCCCTTGTGAAAGTGACCGATGCACGCCTGGTTGCAGGCGATGCATGCCCGTACATCCTCGGCCTGACCGTTTAGGGTTTTGGCGGGCATCAACGGGTCGCAGATCAGCGCGCGCGTCATGCCGCACACATCGGCCTGGCCTCGCGCCAGGATCAACTCGGCCTCCTGGGGCTGGTTGATACGCCCGGTGACGAATAGCGGAATCGACAGGCTGGCCTTGAACGTGGCCGCCTCATCCGCCAGGTACGCGGCGGCAATCGCCATGGGCGGCACGATATGGATCGCGCCGCCCAGTGACGCCGATGTGCCCGCAACGATATGCACGTAATCCAGGTGCGTTTGCAGGCTCTGCACCGCTTCCAGGGATTCACTTTCGGTGAGACCTTCGGCATCGCGCTCGTCGGCCGAAATACGCAGCCCGATGATGAAGTGCGTGTCGGTGACTTGCCGCACGGCGGCGATGATTTCTCGCAGGAACCTCAACCGTTGCTCAAGCGAACCGTTGTACCCGTCGGTGCGCCGGTTGACCCGAGGATTGAGAAACTGCGCCGGCAAGTAGCCATGGCTCGCAACCACTTCCACGCCGTCGATCCCCGCTTGATACAACCGCGAGGCTGCCGCCGCGTAGCCCGCGACGATCTCGTCGATCATCGGCTGCTCCAGCGCCCGAGGCATCACCCGGAACCGTTCGTTTGGCACCCCTGACGCGGAGTACGCCACTGCCAGCAGGCCATCGGCCGATTCCATGATTTCGCGGCCCGGGTGAAAGATCTGCGACAGCACCACCGTGCCGTGGGCATGGCAAGTCTCGGCCAATTCGCGGTAGCCCTCGATGCAGGCATCGTCCGTGGCCATCAGCACATGGGAGGTGTACCGCGCGCTGTCGTGCACCCCGGCCACCTGCAACACAATCAGCCCCACGCCACCTTCTGCACGGGCCCGGTGGTAGGCAATCAACTGCGGGTTGACCCGGTTGTCGGTGGGCATCGAGGTGTCGTGCCCGCTGGACATGATGCGGTTCTTCAGGCGTTTTCCCCGCAGTTGCAGGGGCTCGAACAGGTGGGGAAAGGCAGCGTGCGACATGGTGCGGATACTCCAGGCGCGATTGTTGTTATTTTTCTATAGGAGGTGAGCGCCAGTAAAAAATCAACCTGTTTTTTTACTGGTGCTTGTTTTTCATGGGTGCTTGTTTTTCTACTGAAGAGTGGATTAGCGTCGCCATCACCCACCCCGCCCGGAGCATAAAAATGACTCACTCCACCGAACAGCAACTGCGTGAAGAGCTTGCCGCGTGCTACCGCTTGATCGCGCACTACCGCATGAGCGACCTGATCTTTACCCACATTTCGGTGCGTATTCCCGGGCCGGAGCATCACTTCCTGATCAACCCCTACGGGCTGATGTTCGATGAGATCACCGCCTCCAGCCTGGTGAAGATCGGCCTCGATGGCCGCGCGGTGGAGCCCTCGGCGTATGCGGTCAACCCGGCCGGTTTTGTCATCCACAGTGCAATTCACGGTGCCCGAGAAGACGCCCAGTGTGTGCTGCACACCCACACCCGTGCGGGCTGCGCGGTGGCGGCACTGGAGTGCGGGTTACTGCCGGTGAACCAGATCTCCATGGAGTTCTACGGCAAAGTCGCTTACCACGATTACGAAGGCGTCGCCCTGGACATGGACGAGCAGCGGCGGCTGGTGGCCGACCTGGGTGACAAGCCGGTGCTGATGCTGCGCAACCATGGCTTGCTCACGGTGGGCGAGACGGTCAGCCAGGCATTCCTGCGCATGTACTACCTGGAGAAAGCCTGCGATATCCAGATCGCCGCCCAGGCCTGCGGCACGCTGATCCTGCCGTCTGCCGAGGTGTGTACCTACACCGAACAGCAATTCAACAACCCGGACAGGCCGCTGGCCGAAGGCGAGCTGGTTGACCTGGACGCCATGCAACTGGCCTGGGCGGCGTTGCTGCGCATGCTGGATCGGGTGTCGCCGGGTTACCGGGAGTGATGTAGAGTCTGGCTGCCGACTCAACTGCAGGAAACCGCCGCATGACCCAGGAATCCCGTTTTTCCCGGATGGACCCGGAAGTGCGCAAGGCCAATCTGGTCCAGGCCACGCTGACGTGCCTCAAGCGCGACGGCTTCCAGGGCGCGTCGATTCGCAAGATCAGTGCCGAGGCCGGGGTGTCGGTGGGGCTGATCAGCCATCACTATTCGGGCAAGGATGAGCTGGTCGCCGAGGCCTACCGCACCATCACCGGCCAGGTCATGAGCCTGTTGCGCGAGACCATGGCCAAGGCACCGCCGGACCCTCGGGAGCGGCTGTCGGCGCTGTTCCGTGGCTCGTTTTCCCCGGAGCTGCTCGACCCGCACCTGCTGGATGCCTGGCTGGTGTTCTGGGGCGCGGTCAAGACCGCGCCCGCCATCAACCTGGCCCACGAACACTCCTATGGCGAGTACCGCACCATCATGCGTTCGGCGCTGACCGACATGGCAGGGGAGGAGGGCTGGGAATACTTCGATGCCGACCTTGCCGCCATCGGCTTGAGCGCCTTGCTCGACGGGCTGTGGCTGGAGTCGGGGCTTAACCCCGGCACCTTTACCCCGGAGCAGGGCATTCAGATCTGCGAAGCCTGGGTCGACGGCCTGCAGGGCGCCGGGCGCCAGCGTTACCAGCTCAAACCCTGAGCCTTTCTCGCCGCCTGGGCGCACTGTCCGGGCCGGCATTTCTCCTCTGAAAATATTTGCAGTTTGCCGATTGCCACCTTACTGAACGCTCGTTTAGTATCTCGCCATGTCGCACCCCTCAAGCCAATTAAAATAATTCGAGGAAGCCATGACGATCGATTCGCCCGTGCTCACCGCAGTGCAAGCAGGCGTTGCCTGGATCACCCTCAACCGTGGGCCCCAGCGCAATGCGCTCGATATCCCCACCCTCAAGCACCTGCATGCCTTGCTCGACGGCTTCAACGCCGACGCCAGCGTGCGGGTGGTGGTGTTGACCGGCAGTGGCCGCAGCTTCTGCGCCGGTGCCGACCTGGCGGAATGGGCCGATGCCGAAGCCCGTGGCGCCCTGGAAACCTACGGCTGGACCGAAACCGCCCACGCCCTGATGACCCGCTTGCACACCCTCGACAAACCCACGATTGCTGCCATCAACGGCACCGCCGTCGGCGCCGGCATGGACCTGACCCTGTGCTGCGACCTGCGCGTCGCCGCCCAATCGGCACGCTTCAAGGCCGGCTATACCAGCATGGCCTACTCGCCGGACGCCGGTGCCAGCTGGCACTTGCCGCGCCTGATCGGCACCGAGCAAGCCAAGCGCCTGCTCTTCCTGGATGAGCTGTGGAGCGCCGACCGCGCGCTGGCCGCCGGGCTTGTGGGTGAAGTGGTCGCCGATGACCAACTGCAGGCCCACACCCTTGAACTGGCGGCACGCCTGGCCAACGGCCCGACCTTCGCCTTTGCCCAGACCAAGACCCTGATCCGCGAAGGCGCCGACCGCAGCCTGCCCGAGCAATTGCAGGCGGAACTGGCCGCCGGCCTGTTGTGCGGGCGCAGTGCTGATGGTGCCGAAGCCCTGCGCGCCTCGATGGAAAAACGCCTCCCGATTTTCAGCGGCAAATAACAACAACACCTCCGAACAGGTAGCGCCATGAATTTCCAACTCAGCCAAGAACAAGACATGTTGGTGGACGCGGTACGCAGTTTTGTTGCCAAGGAATTGCTGCCCCATGAGGAGGCCGTGGACCGTGCCGACGAGGTCTCGCCAGCGCTGGCCGCACAGATCCGCGACAAGGCGATTGCTGCCGGTTTCTATGCCTTCAACATGCCGGAAGAGGTGGGTGGCGGGGGCCTCGACTACCTGTCCCAGGCCTTGATCGAACGCGAGTTGTCGAAGGTGTCGTGGGCGCTGCATGTGTTCGTTGCGCGCCCCTCCAAGATCCTCATGGCCTGCACCGGCGCGCAGATCGAGGACTACTTGTTGCCGTGCATTCGGGGCGAGAAAATCGACTGCTTTGCCCTCACCGAACCGGGGGCCGGCTCTGACGCCAACGCCATCAAGACCCGTGCGGTGCGCAGCGGCGATGACTTTGTGATCAACGGCAGCAAGCACTTTATCAGCCATGCCGGGCACGCCGATTTCGCTATCGTGTTCGCGGTCACCGACACCTACGAGCACAACGGCCGGCAGCGCAATGCCGTGACCTCGTTCCTGGTGGACCGCGGCACGCCGGGCATGACCATCCGCCGTGGCCCCAAGTGCGTGAGCAACCGTGGCTACCACACCTATGAAATGTTTTTCGACGACTGCCGCGTGCCAGCCTCCAAAGTGCTGGGCGAAGTGGGCAAGGGCTGGGACGTGGCCAATGCCTGGCTGACGGCCGGCCGTGTGATGGTCGCCGCTAACTGTGTCGGCCAGGCCCAGCGGGCGCTGGATGTGTCGCTGCAATGGGCGGCTGATCGCAAGCAGTTCGGCCAGCCGATCGGCACCTACCAGGGCGTGAGTTTCAAGCTGGCCGACATGGCCACGCAAATCCGCGCCGCCGAGCTGTTGACCCTGCACACCGCCTGGAAGATGGACCAGGGCAGCATGACCGACGGCGAGGCCGGCATGGCCAAGCTGTTTGCCAGCGAAACCCTGGGCAAGGTCGCCGATGAGGCCGTGCAGATTTTTGGCGGCATGGGCCTGATGGACGAAGGCCCGGTGGAGCGCATCTGGCGCAACGCGCGGATCGAACGGATCTGGGAAGGCACTTCGGAAATCCAGCGCCATATCATCGCCCGCGAGCTGTTGCGGCCACTGTTGCGCTGATCGGCGCGGAGAACGCTTATGTCCCAGGCTATTCGCGACAACCTCAAGCGCCTGCTGGCGCCCCGGCACCTGGCCTTTGTGGGCGGGCGCAGCATGGCCCGCGCACTCAAGCGCTGCGCCGAGGGTGGTTTTGACGGGCCGATGTGGCTGGTCAACCCGCAGCACGACAGCCTTGATGGCATCCCCTGCGTGCGCCGGGTTGCTGATTTGCCCTGCGCCCCGGATGCGGTGTTTATCGCCACCAACCGTGAACTGACCCTGACCTGCGTCGCCGAGTTGGCCGCCATCGGCACCGGCGGCGCCATCTGCTACGCCTCCGGGTTTGCCGAAACGGGGGCCAGCGGCGCGGCCCTGCAGCAACAGCTGTTAGCCGCTGCGGGCGACATGGCCTTGCTCGGCCCCAACTGCTACGGCCTGCTCGACTACCTGCACAGCTCGGCGCTGTGGCCGGTGGCCCACGGCGGCAAGGCGGTGGAGAAGGGCGTGGCGGTGCTGACCCAGAGCGGCAACTTCGCCTATAACCTGTCCATGAGCGACCGCTCGTTGCCAGTTGCCTACATGGCGTCGGTGGGCAACCAGGCGCAGCTGGGTGTTGCCGAATTGATGGACGTGTTGCTCGATGAGCCGCGTGTCACTGCCATCGGCCTGCATCTGGAAGGCTTGAAAAATGTGCCGGGCTTTGCCCGTGCGGCGCACAAGGCGCTGGAAAAAGGTATCCCGATCATCGCGTTGAAAACCGGCGTGTCGCAGATTGGTGCCGAGCTGGCTTTGAGTCATACCAGTTCGTTGTCCGGCTCCGATGCGCTGTATGACAGCCTGTTTGCGCGGCTGGGGGTGATTCGCGTGAGCGGGCCGGTGAGTTTTGTCGAGACCCTCAAGGCCGCCGCGTGCGGCAACCTGCCTGCGGGTCATAGCCTGATCGCACTGGCCTGCTCCGGTGGCGATGCCGGGCTGATTGCCGACTACGCCGAGCGCAACCAGCTCACCCTGCCAAAACTCGACGAAGACCAGCGCGGCGAACTGGCCCACGTGCTGCCCAGCTACGCCAACCTGGTCAACCCGCTGGACTTCACCACCGCCATCTGGGGCGACCGTGAAGCCCTCAACGCCATGCTCGACACGGCGCTGCGCACTGACGCCGATGCGGCCATGCTGGTGCTGGATTACCCGGCGGAGTTCACCGGCGAGCGCAAGGAATGCGACCTGTTGCTGGATCTGTTTTGCGACGCCCTGGGTCGCCATGGCAAGACCGGGTTTGTCACCTCGGCGTTTCCTGAACTGTTGCCGCCCCATGCCCGCCAGCGCTTGCATGCCGAGGGCATTGCGGCACTGCAAGGGGTCGAGGACGCACTCGCGGCCTGGGGGCGGATTGCGGCATATCAAACCACCCGCCGTACCTTGCTGGCGCGCGGCGAATCGATCCTTGAGCCGCTCTGCCCGCAAGCACTGGATGGCCACGGATTGGCGCTGGATGAATGGACGTCCAAGCAAGCCCTGCGCGCCTTTGGCCTGGCCACGCCAGCCGGGGTATTGAGCACACCGGGGCGGGCCGTGGGCGATGCCGAGTTGCTGGGTTACCCGCTGGTGCTCAAGGCGGTCAGTGCAGATTTGCCGCATAAGACCGAAGCGGGCGCCGTGGCGCTCAACCTCAAGGACGGCGTCGCGCTGACCACGGCGCTGTCGCTGATGCGTGAGCACATCGCCGCGTATGCACCGACGGTGGTGTTTGACCAGTTGCTGCTGGAGTCCATGGCCACACCACCGTTGGCCGAGCTGATCGTGGGCATCAAGCGCGAAAACGATTTCGGCCTGGCCCTGGTCATCGGCGCGGGCGGCATCCTGGTGGAACTGCTCAAAGACAGTCGCAGCCTGTTGCTGCCCACCACCGATGATGCAATCCGCAACGCCGTGCTCAGCCTGCGCAGTGCGACCCTGCTGCAAGGCTTTCGCGGGCGAGACAGGGCGGACATGGAAAGCGTGGTCGCAGCGATCCGTGCGGTGGCCGATTACGCCTGTGCCAACGCCGGGCGCTTGCTGGAGCTGGATGTGAACCCACTGCTGGTCAGCGCCCACGGCGCCACGGCGGTCGATGCGTTGATCCGCCTGGGAGGTGAACATGTTTGACAAGACGATGACAGGCGGCCAGGCCTTGGTACGGTTGCTGGCCAACTACGGCGTCGACACGGTCTTCGGCATTCCCGGAGTTCACACCCTGGAGCTGTACCGGGGCCTGCCTGGCAGTGGCATTCGCCATGTGCTCACGCGCCACGAACAAGGCGCCGGCTTCATGGCCGACGGCTATGCGCGGGTCAGCGGCAAGCCGGGGGTGTGCTTCGTGATCACCGGCCCCGGCGTGACCAATGCGGCCACGGCCATCGGCCAGGCCTATGCCGATTCGATTCCGATGCTGGTGATCTCCAGCGTCAACAGCACCGCCAGCCTCGGCAAGGGGTGGGGCATTCTGCATGAAACCCAGGACCAGCGGGCGATCACGGCACCGATCACCGCATTTTCGGCGGTGGCGTTGAGCGCCGAAGATTTACCTGAACTGGTCGCCCGGGCTTACGCGGTGTTCGACAGCGAACGGCCGCGCCCGGTGCACATCTCAGTGCCGCTGGATGTGCTGGCAGCGCCGATCAAGCGCGACTGGAGCAGCGAGGTGGTGCGCCGTCCAGGGCGTGGTTTGCCGTCGGTTGACGCGCTGGAGTTGGCAGTGGCCAAGCTCGCGGCGGCCAAGCGGCCGATGATCATAGCCGGTGGCGGCGCGCTGGCCGCCGGTGAAGCCTTGCAGCGTTTGAGCACACAATTGGCCGCGCCGTTTTTCACCAGCGTGGCGGGCAAGGGCCTGTTGCCGATCAATGACCCGCTGAATGCCGGTTCGACCCTCTGCGTGGAACCCGGTTGGCAACTGATCAGCGAGGCGGATGTGGTGCTGGCCGTCGGCACGGAAATGGCCGACACCGATTACTGGCGCGAGCGCTTGCCGCTCACCGGAGAGCTGCTGCGGGTGGATATCGACCCGCGCAAGTTCAATGATTTCTACCCCTGCGCGGTGGCGTTGCGCGGCGATGCCCGGCAGACGGTGCAGGCGTTGCTGGAGCATTTGCCGACGGCATTGCGTGACCCCGCCGAGGCGGTTGAAAAAGTCGCGGCACTGCTCCAGGCCGTCGAGCTTGGGCATGGCCCGTTGCAGTCGATTCACCAGGCCATCCTCGACCGCATCGCGGCCGAACTGCCGGCCAACGCCTTCATCAGTAGCGACATGACCCAGTTGGCCTACACCGGCAACTACGCCTACCAAAGCCGTGCACCGCGTAGCTGGTTGCACCCCACGGGCTACGGCACCCTCGGCTACGGTTTGCCGGCCGGCATCGGCGCCAAGTTCGGTGCGCCGCAGCGGCCGGGCCTGGTGCTGGTGGGCGATGGCGGCTTTCTCTACACCGCGCAGGAACTGGCCACCGCCGTCGAAGAACTGGACAGCCCGCTGGTGGTGCTGCTGTGGAATAACGACGCCCTCGGCCAGATTCGCGATGACATGCTGAGCCTCGATATCGAGCCCATCGGCGTGTTGCCGCGTAACCCGGATTTTGCGCTGTTCGCCCAGGCGTTCGGCTGCACCGTGAACCAGCCACACAACCTGGATGAATTGCAGACGGACTTGCGCAATGGTTTCAAACGCAATGGCGTGACCTTGATCGAGCTGAAACATGCCTATGCCTGTTGACCTTTAGAGGAACAAGACCATGAGCGAAAACAACAACAAAATGACTCAAGTGATGCACCGACGGGATTTCCTCAAGCACAGCGCCGTGGCCGGTGCAGTGGCTGCTGCGTTCTCCATGGGCTTGCCGTTGCCGGCTTTTGCCGCTGATGCCACCCCCAAGCCCGGTGGCGTGCTGCGCCTGGGCCTGGCCGGGGGCAGCACCACCGACTCTCGCGACCCCGGCTCCTGGGTCGATACCTTCACCTTCGTCGGCTTCTCGGCGGTGTACAACACGCTGACTGAAATTGCCGTCAACGGCACCGCCATCCCTGAGCTGGCCGAGCGGTTCGAGTCCACCCCGGATGCGCGGGTGTGGACCTTCACCCTGCGCCAGGGCGTGACGTTCCATAACGGCAAAAGCCTGACCGCCGAAGACGTGGTGGTGTCGATCAATCACCACCTGAGCAAAGACTCCACCTCGGCGGCCAAGACCGTGCTCGGCGATGTCGCCAGCGTCAGCGCCAAGGGCAACGACACGGTGGTGTTCGAGCTGCATTCGGGCAACGCCGACTTTGCCTATGTGGTCGCCGATTACCACCTGGTGATCATGCCCGCCAAGGACGGCGTGGCCGACTGGCAAGCCGGTATGGGCACCAGCGGGTATCGCCTGAAGAGCTTCGAGCCCGGCGTGCGCATGGACCTGGAGCGCAACCCCGACTACTGGAAACCGGACCGCGCACACTTCGCCAGCGCCGAGCTGTTGGCCATTGCCGACGGCGCGGCACGGGTCAACGCGTTGGTCACCGGGCAAGTGGACGTGATCAACAAGGTCGACCTGAAGACCGTGGCGCTGCTCAAGCGCAACCCCAATCTGGTGATCGAGGAAACCAAAGGCGCCCAGCACTACACCTTCCCGATGTTGTGCGACAGCAACGAGTTCAAGAACAACGATATCCGCATGGCGATGAAGCATGCGATCAACCGCGAAAGCTTGCTGGCGTCGGTGCTGTACGGCTATGGCCTGGTGGGCAACGATCACCCGATCCAGCCTGGCAGTCGCTTTATCAACGCGGCGTTGGAGCAGCGCACCTACGACCCGGAAAAATCGCGCTTCTACCTGCGCAAGGCCGGCGTGGAATCGCTCAAGGTGCGCCTGCAAGCGTCCGATGCGGCCTACACCGGCGCGGTGGATGCCTCGGTGTTGTTCAAGGAGCAGGCGCGCCAGGCCGGTATCGATATCGATGTAGTGCGCGAGCCGGCCGATGGGTTCTTCTCCAATGTGTGGATGAAGCAACCGTTCACCACCTCGTTCTGGTACAGCAGCCTGACCGCCGACCGCATGTTCAGCATCGGCTACGCCAAGGGCGCGGCGTGGAATGAAACCCACTGGGACAACCCGCGCTTCAACCAATTGCTCACCGCTGCGCGTGGTGAGATGAACGCCCCGCTGCGCCAGGAGATGTACAACGAAATGCAGGCCCTGTGCCGGGACGACGGCGGCGCGATTGTGCCGTTGTTTGCCAGCTCCGTGGCGGCACGTTCGAACCGCGTGGCCCATGGCGCGCAGACCGCGCCGTATGGTGAGTTGGATGGGCTGCGCCTGATTGAGCGGTGGTGGCAGGCCTGAGTTCAACGACGAACACCTGTAGGAGCCGGCTTGCCGGCGATGGCTGCCTTGAGAGTGCCAGAGATGCCACTGGCCCTATCGCTGGCAAGCCAGCTCCTACAGGTAGCGGTGGTGTTTTTGAACGTGTGCCCAGTCAAGGAATCGCACGATGAATAGCTTGTTGAAACTGGTCCTCCAACGCCTGGCCCTCGGCCTATTCTCACTGTTCGCCGTCTCGGTGATCATCTTTCTCGCCGTGGGCATGCTGCCCGGCGATATCGCCCAAGCCATGCTCGGCCAGTCCGCCACGCCGGAAACCGTGGCGGCGTTTCGGGCGCAGTTGGGCCTGGACTTGCCGCCACTCACGCGTTTTGCGCAATGGCTGCTGCGTCTGTTGCACGGCGACCTGGGTGCTTCGCTGGCCAACCAGCGACCCATCGCCGATTTGATCGGCGCACGCCTGGGCAACACCTTGAGCCTGGCCGCGTTGGCGGCGTTGGTCTCGGTGCCCACTGCGCTGGTACTGGGCATGCTGGCGGCGTTGTATCGCAACAGCTGGTTCGACCGCCTGCTCAATACCTCGGCGCTCAGCGCGGTGTCGTTCCCGGAGTTCTTTGTCGCCTACCTGCTGATCCTGGTGTTCTCGGTGAAGCTCGGCTGGTTCCCCAGCCTGTCCAACCTGGCGCCGGACGCCACCCTGGGCACGATCCTGGAACGCTCGGTGTTGCCGGTCGCCACCCTGAGCCTGGTGGTGATCGCGCAGATGATGCGCATGACCCGCGCCTCGCTGATCAACCTGCTGGCCAGCCCGTACATCGAGATGGCGCGCCTGAAGGGCATCAGCCAGTCGCGGATTATCTGGAAGCACGCCTTGCCCAACGCGCTGGCGCCCATCGTCAACGTGATCGCGCTGAACCTGGCGTACCTGGTGGTGGGGGTGGTGGTGGTCGAAGTGGTGTTCGTCTACCCGGGCCTGGGCCAGTTGCTGGTGGACTCGGTGTCCAAGCGCGACATCCCGGTGGTACAGGCGTGCAGCCTGATCTTTGCCGCGACTTACATCCTGCTCAATACCGGGGCGGACGTGTTGTCCATCGCCAGCAACCCACGCCTGATGCATCCGAAGGGGTAGACCATGAGCCTGTTGAGCCAAGTGGCACGGGCGCCGTTGAGCGCCAAGTTCGGCCTGCTGATCATTGTGATGTACATCGTGGTGGCGGTGTTTGCGCCATTGCTTGCGCCCTATGGTGAAACCCAGGTGGTGGGTGAGGGCTTCGCGCCCTGGAGCGGCCAGTTCCTGCTGGGCACCGATAACCTGGGGCGCGACATGTTCAGCCGCCTGGTTTACGGCGCGCGCAACACCTTGGGCATCGCTTTTCTGACCACCACCCTCGCGTTTTTGCTGGGGGGCTTGAGTGGCCTGGTAGCGGCCATCAAAGGTGGCTGGATCGACCAGGGCCTGTCGCGGGTGGTGGACGTGCTGATGGCGATCCCGCAGCTGATTTTCGCGCTGTTGATCCTCAGCGTGGTCGGCACCAACGCCACCTCGTTGGTGCTGGTGATTGCCTTGCTGGATTCGACGCGGGTGTTTCGCCTGTCCCGTGCCGTGGCGATGACCGTGGTGGTGCAGGACTTCGTCGAGGCCGCCCGCCTGCGCGGCGAGGGCCTGTGGTGGCTGGTCACCCGCGAGGTGTTGCCCAATGCGGCCGCGCCGTTGATTGCCGAATTCGGCCTGCGCTTCTGCTTTGTCTTTTTGTTTATCAGTGCGCTGTCGTTTCTCGGCCTGGGCATTCAACCACCGACCGCCGACTGGGGCAGCATGGTACGTGACAACGCGGTGCTGATTACCTTCGGCGACATCAGCCCGTTGCTCCCGGCGCTGGCCGTGGCATTGATCACGGTGAGTGTAAATTTCGTCGTCGACTGGATGTTGCATAAATCCAGCGGCCTGAAGGAGTGTTGAGGATGGACACGCCATTGCTGGAAATCCGCAACCTGCAGATCGAAGGACATTACGAAGACGCGTGGCACCCGCTGATCAAGGGCATCGACCTGACCTTGCAGCGCGGCGAAGTGCTGGGGTTGATCGGTGAGTCGGGGGCGGGCAAGTCCACCCTTGGCCTGGCCGCGATGGGCTATGCGCGGGACGGTTGCCGCATCACCGGTGGCTCGGTGTGTTTTGACGGCATCCAGCTGCTGCAGGCCAAGCCCGAAACGCTGCGCAAGCTGCGCGGCCTGCGCATCGCCTATGTGGCGCAGAGCGCGGCGGCGTCGTTCAACCCGGCCCATCGGTTGATCGACCAGCATGTGGAAACCGCCGTGATCAATGGCGGCATCAGCCGTGCCCAAGCTGAACGCGAGGCGGTGGAACTGTACCGCGTGCTGCGCCTGCCCAACCCGGAAAGCATTGGCCAGCGTTACCCCCATCAAGTCTCGGGCGGGCAGTTGCAGCGTGTGATGACGGCAATGGCCATGGCCTGTCACCCGGACCTGATCATCTTCGACGAACCCACCACGGCCCTCGATGTCACCACCCAGATCGAAGTGTTGGCGGCGATCCGCGATGCGGTGAAAACTTTCGGCAGCGCCGCACTGTACATCAGCCATGACCTGGCGGTGGTGGCGCAGATGGCCGACCGCATCATGGTGTTGCGCCACGGCAAGCTGGTGGAGGAAGCCGACACCCGTAGCATGCTCAGCCAGCCGCAAGAGGATTACACCAAGTCGCTGTGGGCGGTGCGCAGTTTCCGCACTGAGCCCAAGGCCTGCCCGACGCAGCAGGTGCCGTTGCTGGAGGTGCGCCAGGCGTGCGCCAGTTATGGGCATCAGCCGGTGCTGCATGAGGTGTCGATGAAGCTGTATCGCGGCCAGACCCTGGCCGTGATCGGCGAGTCCGGCAGCGGCAAAAGCTCCACGGCGCGGCTGATCACTGGTTTGTTGCCGGCTACGGCCGGACAGGTGCTGTACGACGGCGAGGCGCTGCCGGTGGATTTTCGGCGGCGAAGCAAGGAGCAGCTGCGGCGCATCCAGATGATCTACCAGATCCCGGACACCGCGCTGAACCCACGCCAGCGCATCGTCGACATCATTGGTCGTCCGCTCGCGTTTTACCTGGGGCTCAAGGGCAAGGCCCTGCGCGCCCGCGTTGCCGAGCTGCTGGAAATGATCGAGCTGGACCCGGCGGTGTTCATGGAGCGTCAGCCACGGGAGTTGTCCGGTGGGCAGAAGCAACGCATCTGCATCGCCCGCGCCCTGGCGGCTGACCCGCAACTGATCATCTGCGACGAAGTCACCTCGGCCCTTGATCAGTTGGTAGCCGAAGGCGTGTTGAAGCTGCTCAACCGAATCCAGCAGCAACTCGGCGTGGCCTACCTGTTTATCACCCATGACGTCGCCACCGTGCGCGCCATCGCCGACGAGGTGGTGGTGATGCAGCGGGGCAGGGTGGTGGACCACGGCAGTCGCAGTGCGATTTTCACCCCGCCGTACCAGGACTACACCGGCCTGCTGTTCTCATCGGAGCCGGAAATGGACCCCGACTGGCTCGACCACCTGCTGGCCCAACGGGCGGCCCACACTGTTTGAGGAATTCCCATGAAGGTTTTGATTGTTCACGCTCACCCTGAACCGCAGTCATTCACTGCCGCTCTGCGCGATAAGGCCATTGCCACGCTGCAAGGCCAGGGGCATGCGGTGCAGGTCAGCGACTTGTATGCCATGCACTGGAACCCGGTGGCGTCGGCGGCGGACTTTTCGTCGCGGGAAAACCCTGACTACCTGGTGTATGCGCTGGAGCAGCGGCTGGGGGTGAAAAAGCAGTCGATTGCGGCGGATATCCAGGCTGAACTGGACAAGTTGTTGTGGGCGGACCTGCTGATCCTCAACTTCCCGATCTTCTGGTTCTCGGCGCCGGCGATGCTCAAGGGCTGGATCGACCGGGTGCTGGTGTCGGGGGTGTGTTACGGCGGCAAGCGCTTCTATGACCAAGGCGGGTTGGCGGGCAAGCGCGCGATGGTCACGGTGACCCTGGGCGGGCGTGAGCATATGTTCGGCGAGGGGGCGATCCATGGGCCGCTGGAGGACATGCTGCGCCCGATACTGCGGGGGACGCTGGCGTATGTGGGCTATGACGTGCTGGCGCCGTTTGTGGCGTGGCATGTGCCGTACATCAGTGATGAGGCGCGGCGGGACTTTCTGGTGGCGTATGAACAGCGGCTGCAAGGGCTGGCGGATGAGCAGCCCTTGGTGTTTCCGAAGCTGGCGCAGTTCGACGAGGCGTTGTATCCCCGGCCTTGAGTTCACTGTGGGTCAAATGTGGGAGCTGGCTTGCCTGCGATGGCGGCCTGTCAGGCTACGCATCTGTAGCTGATGTACCGCTATCGCAGGCAAGCCAGCTCCCACATTTTTGATCTTCACATGTCAGAGGTTTCGGTGCTGTGCGCGCGAAGACGCTCCGCCGCACTGCGCAATAGCTGCTCAGTCCCCGCCCAACCCAAGCAACCATCGGTCACCGACACACCGTATTTCATCGACGCGCTCAACGGCTGGCAGCCTTCGAACAGGTGGCTTTCAATCATCATGCCGATGAGCGAAGTGTCGCCTTGCAGGCGTTGCTCCAGCACGTCATTGAATACCGCCGGCTGACGCAGCGGATCCTTGCCGCTGTTGGCATGGCTGCAGTCGACCATGATCCGTGCCGCCACCTTGGACTTGGCCAGGTCCTGTTTCACTTGGGCCACGCTCTGGGCGTCGTAGTTCGGCCCACGGTGACCGCCGCGCAGCACCAGGTGGGTGTCGGGGTTGCCCGGGGTCTGGATGATCGCCGGGTGGCCCTGGCTGTCGACGCCGAAATGGCGGTGCGGGTGGGATGCCGAGCGCATCGCGTCACAGGCAATCGCGACGCCGCCATCGGTGCCGTTCTTGAAGCCCACGGGCATGCCCAGGCCGCTGGCCATTTCACGGTGGATCTGGGACTCGGTGGTGCGTGCACCAATCGCCACCCAACTGAGCAGGTCGTCGAAGTAGCCGGCGGCCATGGGTTGCAGCAATTCGGTGGCCACCGGCAGGCCCAGGCGCAGCATTTCGCGCATCAATTCGCGCGACAGCGTGAGGCCGGCGGCCATGTCGTCGCTGCCGTCCAGGTGCGGGTCGTAGGCCAGGCCTTTCCAGCCGACGGTGGTACGCGGTTTTTCGACGTAGGCGCGGATCACCAGCAGCATCTGGTCGCTGACGTCGAGTGCGAGTTTCTTCAGGTTGCGCGCGTATTCCATGGCCGACTCGGGGTCGTGGATCGAGCACGGGCCGACAATCACCAGCAAACGTGAATCTTCGCCATTGAGGATAGCGCGCACGGCTTGGCGATGGGCGTGGACTTGTTCATTGAGGAACGGGCTGAGGGGCAGCTGGTGCTTGAGCTCGAGGGAGCTGGGCAGGCGTTGGGTCAGCGCTTCGTTGGCGCTGGACAGGTTGGCAACAGGCAGAGCGGCGGTGGCAGAGTTCATATCCAAGGCTTCCTGGGCAAGCGGCGGGCTATTCCCGCACGCTCGGCCCTACTGGGGTGTTCGACAATTGGCCGTATCGGCGACGTGTGTTGGTTTGCCACCAATAGGTGACCGATCGGAGGCGGCAGGCTGTCCCGAACGGAGCTTGCTAAATCGCCATGCAGTGCTGGTGTCGTAGCGGTAATAGGTGGCGTAGTTCATGTCGTGATTCCTTTAAATGTTCTTCAAAAAAGTTAAGGGCCTGAAAAAACAAAACCCCCGGTCGGGGAGCCGACCGGGGGTTAGATTTCTCTGGCAGGCGACCCCTTGAGTAGTGGCCGCCGATTTCAGGTATCAGGCGCGCCAGTGGCTAAACCAATACCCAAAATAAAAGCTTACAGCTGCGCTCGAACCGTTCACGCGGGTAGCCGATACCGAACGCGGGGCGCTGGCAGCAGGGCAAACCTGAGTGTGGGTGAGTTGCAACATGTTATGTCTCCAAATGATGGGGGTGAGCTTACTAGAGGCACGCAGGAGGATTCAATCGGTAATTTCTATCGCGCAGGGGTACTGACGGCTATCGGTCGGGATATGCTGATAACACTTTGATACCGATTGCTTGGACGCGACCATGACTGCCTTGACCCTTGCTGCTGCTCAATCTGCCTCCATCGCCGGCGACGTGCCCGCCAATATCCAGCGGCATCTGCGATTGATGCACGCCGCCGCCGAGTATGGCGTGCAGGTATTGGTGTTCCCGGAATTGTCGCTGACCGGGTATGAGCCGTCGCTGGCGGCCGGCCTGGCGATTGCCCTGGATGACGCGGTGCTGGCGCCGCTGCGGGAAATGGCGCGGGAGTTGCGAATGACGGCGGTGGTGGGGATGCCGATCCGCCTGGCACCTGAGGGCAGCGTGCTGATTGGCGCATTGGTGCTGGGGGCGGACGGTTCCCTGGCGGTCTACACCAAGCAGCACCTGCACCCGGGTGAAGAGGTGGCGTTTATCCCGGGGCAGGGCGGTGAAGCGCTCGAACGGGGCAGTGATCGTATTGCGCTGGCGGTATGTGCAGACTTTTCCCACGCCAGCCATCCACGGCAGGCGGCTGAATCGGGGGCCACGGTGTATGCCGCAGGTGTACTGATCAGCGAAGGCGGTTATGCCAATGACAGCGCGCTGCTCCAGGGATACGCCGCCGAGCATGGCTTGGTGGTGTTGATGGCCAACCATGGTGGCCCCTCGGGTGGCTACGTGTGTGCTGGTCGCAGTGCCATCTGGTCGGTTGATGGCAGTTTGCTCGCATCCGCCCCCGGCGTTGGCGACGCCTTGGTGATCGCCCGCCGTGAGGGCGTGCAGTGGGCTGGCCAAGTGGTCGTCCTCTAGCCATGGCGTTTCACCTTCGAGCAGCGACAGATGAGGATCGTGTGTTTGCGCGAAAGCTCACCCGCGAAGCCATGAGCCGCTACTACCTTCAATATGGGTTGTTGTGGTCTGACGATGGTTTCGACGTCGCCTGGGCGGGGCGCGAGAACTGGCTGATTTGCAACGATGACACGGTGATGGGCTTTATCAGCCTGAGTCGTGACAGCCGGGCGCTGTATATCCGCGAGCTGCATATGCTGGAGAGCTGTCGCAAACACGGCGCGGGTAGTTGGGTGCTCGAACAGATGGCGCTCAAGGCCCAGGCGCAGGGGCTTTTGCGCTTGACGGTGTTCAAGACCAATCCAGCAAGAAGACTGTACCAGCGGCTGGGTTTGAGCATCGTTGGAGAGGAAGATTGTTTCTGGCGCATGGAGCGCGAATGTCCTCGTGTTCCGGAGGCGTAGCGCATTGGCGCCAGGGTAAAGTTGACCTTTTGCTCAGCATAAGAGGCCGGCTGCGAGTCGGCGATGGCCGAAATCGCACGCAAACTCTATATATATGACGCTTGCAGCTAGGTCTGCACCTTGGTTTTTTGCTAAGGTGTTCAGCAACCTATAAGACCATATCGCGAGGTGTCTGCTTGATTAGGGTGCTAGTAGTCGATGACCATGATCTCGTTCGTACAGGCATTACACGAATGCTGGCTGACATCGATGGCCTGCAAGTAGTCGGCCAGGCTGAGTCGGGGGAGGAGTCCCTGATCAAGGCCCGGGAGTTGAAACCCGATGTGGTTTTGATGGACGTCAAGATGCCTGGGATCGGCGGTCTTGGTGCCACTACCAAATTGTTGCGCAGCCATCCGGACATCAAAGTCGTGGTGGTGACCGTGTGCGAGGAAGACCCGTTTCCTACACGCCTTCTACAGGCAGGTGCGGCGGGTTACCTGACCAAGGGCGCAGGCCTGGCGGAGATGGTGCAAGCCATTCGCCTGGTATTTGCTGGCCAGCGGTACATCAGCCCACAGATTGCCCAGCAATTGGCCATTAAATCGTTCCAGCCCACCAGTGACTCGCCGTTTGATGCGCTGTCGGAGCGGGAAATCCAGATCGCCCTGATGATCGTCGGTTGCCAGAAGGTGCAGACGATCTCCGACAAGCTGTGCCTGTCGCCCAAAACCGTCAACACCTACCGCTATCGTATTTTCGAGAAGCTCGCCATCAGCAGTGATGTTGAATTGACCCTGCTCGCGGTACGCCACGGCATGGTGGACGCCAGCGCCTGACATGACCACACCGTTTGATCCGAGTGCCTTCCTCTCAACCTGCAGTGGCCGCCCTGGCGTGTACCGCATGTTCGACAGCGAGGCACGCCTGCTTTATGTCGGCAAAGCCAAGAACCTGAAGAACCGCCTGGCGAGCTATTTTCGCAAGACCGGTCTTGCGCCCAAGACCGCCGCCTTGGTGGCGCGTATCGCCCAGGTCGAGACCACCATCACCGCCAATGAAACCGAGGCGCTGCTGCTTGAGCAGACGCTGATCAAGGAATGGCGGCCGCCCTATAACATCCTGCTGCGCGACGACAAATCCTACCCTTACGTGTATTTGTCCGACGGCAACTTCCCGCGCTTGAGCATTCACCGGGGCGCGAAGAAGCTCAAGGGCAAGTATTTCGGCCCTTATCCCAGCGCCGGAGCGATCCGCGAAAGCCTGAGCCTGCTGCAAAAGACTTTTTTTGTGCGCCAGTGCGAAGACAGCTTCTACAAGAACCGCACGCGGCCCTGCCTGCAATACCAGATCAAACGCTGCAAGGCGCCGTGCGTAGGCCTGGTTGAGCCGGCGGAGTACGCCGAGGATGTGCGCCATTCGGTGATGTTTCTCGAAGGTCGCAGCAATGCGCTCACCGATGAACTGTCGGGGGCCATGGAGCAGGCGGCCAGTACGCTGGATTTCGAGCGGGCAGCAGAACTGCGCGACCAGATCTCCTTGCTGCGCCGAGTCCAGGACCAGCAGAGCATGGAAGGCGGCACCGGCGACGTCGACGTGATCGCAGCCTTCGTGAACCCGGGCGGCGCCTGTGTGCACCTGATCAGCGTGCGCGGCGGGCGAGTGCTGGGCAGCAAGAACTTCTTCCCGCAGACCGGTATCGACGAAGACGTGGCCGAAGTCATGGCCGCGTTCCTCGGCCAGTACTACGTCAGCAGTCCCGAGCGCGACCTGCCGTCGGAGCTGATCGTCAATGTGGTGCATGAAGACTTCCCCACCTTGATCGAGGCGATCCACGAACTGCGTGGCCGCGAACTGGACATCAGCCACCGCGTGCGCGGCACCCGTGCCCGCTGGCAGCAGTTGGCGGTGACCAACGCCGAACAGGCCCTGGGCGCACGGCTGGCCAACCGGCAGCACGTCGCCGCGCGCTTCGACGCCCTGGCCGAAGTGCTCAACCTGGACGAACCACCGCAGCGCCTGGAGTGCTACGACATCAGCCACTCCAGCGGCGAGGCCACGGTGGCCTCCTGCGTGGTGTTCGGGCCGGAAGGGCCGATCAAGGCCGACTACCGGCGCTACAACATTGAAGGTGTGACGGCGGGCGATGACTACGCCGCCATGCACCAGGCGCTGACGCGGCGCTTCAGCAAGCTGAAGGACGGGGAGGGCAAGCTCCCCGACATCCTGCTGGTGGACGGTGGCAAGGGGCAGTTGTCCATGGCCCGTGACGTGCTCAACGAACTGGCCGTGCCCGACCTGATCCTGCTCGGCGTGGCCAAGGGCGCCACGCGCAAGGCCGGTTTCGAAACGTTGTACTTGAATGATGCCGCCCATGAGTTCACTTTGAAGGGCGACTCACCGGCGTTGCATTTGATCCAGCAGATCCGCGACGAAGCCCACCGCTTCGCCATTACCGGCCACCGCGCCCGACGTGGCAAAACTCGGCGAACCTCAACCCTGGAAGGGGTGGCGGGGGTAGGACCGACACGGCGGCGTGACTTGCTTAAACATTTTGGTGGCTTGCAAGAGCTATCCCGTGCCAGCATTGACGAAATAGCCAAAGCACCCGGTATCAGTAAAAAGCTTGCTGAGTTGATTTATGCCAATCTGCACAGCGAATAGAATGCCTTTCCACCTCGTAGCCAGTTGTGCCGATGAATATCCCTAATCTGATCACCGTTCTACGCGTCCTGCTTATTCCGATTTTCATTTTGCTGTTCTATTTGCCTTACGAATGGAGCTATGCCGCCTCCAGTTCGGTCTTTGCATTTGCCGCTGCGACCGATTGGCTCGACGGCTACCTGGCACGCCGCCTGGAGCAAAGCACGCCGTTCGGTGCGTTCCTGGACCCGGTGGCCGACAAACTCATGGTCGCTGTCGCCCTGGTGTTGCTGGTGCAGGAACACGGCAACCTGTGGTTGACCCTGCCGGCTGCCGTGATCATCGGCCGCGAGATCGTCGTCTCGGCCCTGCGCGAATGGATGGCCGAAATCGGCGCCCGCGCCCACGTGGCCGTGTCCAACCTGGGCAAGTGGAAAACCGCTGCGCAAATGCTGGCCTTGGTGATCCTGCTGGCCAACCCGTCGGACTTCTCCTTCTGGGTGCTGATTGGCTACGCGCTGCTGCTGATCGCTGCCGGCCTGACACTGTGGTCCATGCTCCAATATCTGCGCGCTGCCTGGCCTCACCTGCGCACCACCGTGGAAAAGAAATAAAACTTTTTTGAATCAAGCGGTTGACGAGTTCTGAGATTTCTATAGAATGCGCATCACCAAGCGGGAATAGCTCAGTTGGTAGAGCACGACCTTGCCAAGGTCGGGGTCGCGAGTTCGAGTCTCGTTTCCCGCTCCAAGCATTACGAAAAAAGCCACTCTAACGAGTGGCTTTTTTTTGCCTGCGATTTATGGAAGGAGACGCTTTTGCGTCTTTTTTTGTTTTCGTGGAAATCTCTGACACACAGCGCGCATCGGCCTCAAGCGTTCACGCCGCCATCGACCAGCAGACCTGCACCGGTGATCTGCTTGGCGCCGGGGCTGGCAAGGAAGGCCACCGCCGCCGCAACGTCTTCGCTGGTGCCGTAATGGCCCAGCGCGATGCCGGCCTTGCTGGCGGCGGCTTTCTCGCTGTCGGCGGGGTTCATGTCGGTGTCGGTGGGGCCGGGGTGAACAATATTGACCGTGATGCCGCGCGGCCCCAGGTCGCGGGCCAGGCCTTGGGTGAAGGCGATCAGTGCGGATTTGCTCATGGAGTAAATGCTCAAGCCGGCTGCGGGAACCTGCTCGGCCAGGCAACTGCCCAGGTTGATGATACGACCGCCGTCCGGCAGGTACGCCAACGCGGCCTGGCTGGCGAGGATGACGGACTTGATGTTGACGTCGATCACCGCGTCCAGCGTGGCCAAGTCCAGGGTTTCCAGCGTGCCGTACTGAAAAATGCCGGCGTTGTTGACCAGTATGTCCAACCCGCCCAATGCCTCTGCGGCCTGATCTACCGAGTTTTTCACCGCCTGCGCGTCGGCGCTGTCGGCCTGCAAGGCCAAGGCCTTGCGCCCGTTACCAGGGCGCGTTTTCCGTTGAGAGTGGTCATGTGAGCCGCCTTTCTGTGTTGATCGTTATATAAATATGCTGAGGTTGTTCCAGGGCTGTCAATCAATTATTGTGGTGATCGATACAGAAATAGGAGTCACCCATGTCTACCCGAGGTCGTCCACGCAATTTCGACCGTGATCAAGCACTCGATGCCGCGATGACGCTGTTCTGGGAAAAAGGCTACAGCGCAACGTCGATTTCAGAACTGTGCAGCGCCATGGACATTGGTTCTCCCAGCCTGTACGCCGCGTTCACCAGCAAGGAGGCGTTGTACGTCGAGGCGGTAACGCGTTATCGGGAGGTCGTCACTCCGTCGATCTGGAAACCGGTGTATGAGGTTTCACCCGTGCGTGAGGCGGTTGAGCAGTTCCTGATGGAGTCCGCTGACGTGCTCACATTGAAAGGCCGGCCGGGTGGCTGCATGGTGACCCTGTCAAATGTCGGCAGTGAAGGGCCGCAATCCCTTGGCTGCTGGGTACAGGATCTGCGTCAAACAGGCGTGATGAAACTTGAAGAGCGAATCGCCGAGGCTGTTGCCGAGGGAGAGTTGCCCGCCGACACCGATGTTCAGACCTTCGCCAGGTTCATCATTGGCGTACAGCAGGGCATGTCGGTGCAGGCTCGGGATGGGGCCTCTCGCGAAAGTCTGCAGCAGGTGGCGCGGATGGCGATGACGATCTGGCCGGAGCATATTCAGGACAAGCTCAAGGGGTAGGCTTGGCGCCTGCCTCCTCCAAACACCGTTTCTCCCCCTCGCAACTGCATTCCAAAAACGACCCGATACTTTCCTGTAAGCGACCTGCTACCGTCGAGACGTACCTCTGTAACTCGATGATTTAACTCATAAAAATATTATTTATTTTGTGTTTTGTGTGAATTCTATTTGTATACACAGAAAATACATCCTATTGACCCGCACTTTCCCCCATGCCAGTCTGGCTTCGCCCGGCAGTCTTTTTCAGCGCTGAACCCCTTGTTTTCGCGTCACTCCTTCCTCTGGCAACCAGAGGTCCGACACTACAAATAAAATGAGATCGAGGCACGCCATGAAGAAATTCTGGAAAACGGTTTGTGCGGTTGCACTGATGGGGATGGTGATTCTTCCCGCGCAAGCAGAAGAAAAAACCATCACCGTCGGGACGATGTCCTGGGAGGACCTGACCCCCATTACCGGCATTACCAGGAAGGTCCTGGAGAATGCCGGTTACACCGTCAAGGTCGTCGAGTTTTCCGAAATCGGCATCGCGTATGCCGCGTTGACCAAAGGCGATGTGCAGGTACTGGCCTCGCAGACCGACTACGCCACCCAGGACTATTGGAACAAGAACAAGAACCGCCTGGAAAAACTCTCTCCGGTTTCCTACGGCTTGTACCAGGCAATCGCGGTGCCCAAGTACGTCGACATCGATTCCCTGGAACAACTCAATGACAACGCCGAGAAGTTCAGCGGCAAGATCGTCGGCATCGAACCCGGCTCGGGCTTGATGAGCGATGCCAACAAGGCCGTCAAGGACTATGGCCTCAAGCTGCAATTGCTCGAAGGCAGCACCGCCGCCATGACCGCCGCGCTCAAGTCGGCGGTCGACCGCAAGGAATGGGTTGCGGTCACGATCTGGGAGCCGTCGTGGATGGCCCAGAAGTTCGACCTCAAGTTCCTCAAGGACCCAAAAGGCTCCTTCGCGCCGCCCCAGGCTTACTACTGGATCGGTCATAAAGGCTTTGCCGCCGAATACCCCCATGCCCGTGAGGTCATCGCCAGCGTGTACGTGCCATTGGCCGACATCACCGCCATCAACGGTGTGGTCAAGGACGGCAAGACCATGGATGAAGCGGTCGCCGGTTGGGCCGACAACCACGCAGACCTGATGAAACGCTGGGCCAATATCAAACAATAAGCATCGACCTTTTTTTGCCACTGCCAGGTACGGATAACGCGTTCTGATCCATTAGAAAAACCAGCCCGACTGGTTCAATAGGCTCAAAGATGACAACGGTCAAAATAGACACCAACGAAGTGCTCGTGGATTGCCAGTCGGTCTGGAAAATCTTCGGTCAGAATGCCAAGGCGGCGATGGACGCGGTGGTCAGCAGGGGGCTCGGCAAGACCCAGGTGTTGCAGGATTTCAGCTGTGTAGTAGGGGTGTCGGATGTCAGCCTACAGGTTCGCCGCGGCGAGATTTTTTGCATCATGGGCTTGTCCGGCAGTGGCAAGTCGACCCTGATCCGCTTGCTGAACAAATTGATCACCCCCAGCGCCGGCAAGGTGCTGGTCAAGGGTAAGGATCTGTCTGCCCTATCGCCCGCGCAGTTGCGGGATGTGCGGGCGAAAAACATTGGCATGGTGTTCCAGAGCGTGGCGTTGCTGCCTAACCGCACGGTGTTGGAAAACACCGCCTTCGGTCTGGAGGTGCAGGGCGTCGGCAAGGCTGAGCGCTACAAGGTGGCGGAGCGTGCGTTGGCCAAGGTCGGTTTGACCGACTGGGCCTCGCGTTACCCCAGCGAATTGTCGGGTGGCATGCAGCAGCGTGTCGGGCTGGCCCGTGCGCTGACTGCTGACCCTGAGATTATCCTGATGGATGAGCCGTTCAGCGCGCTCGACCCGTTGATCCGTCGCCAGTTGCAGGATGAGTTCCGTCAACTCACCAAGGAACTGGGCAAGTCCGCCGTGTTCATCACCCACGACCTGGAGGAGGCGATCCGCATCGGTGATCGCATCGCCATCATGAAGGACGGGGTGATTATTCAGGTCGGCACCGCCGAAGAAATCGTATTGAACCCGGCCGATGATTACGTCGCCGAATTCGTCGCGGGCATCTCGCGCTTGCACCTGGTCAAGGCCCATTCGGTGATGACACCGATTGCGCTCTACACACGAACGTTCCCGCTGTGCGATTTCTCTCGATTGCCCCAGACCTCCCCCGACACGGATATCGATGCGCTGATCGGGTTGACCATGAACGCCGACCTTGAACCCCTGGCTGTGGTCGAGCACGGCGTGGTGGTCGGCGTGATCACCGCCAAGGACCTGTTGCGCGGCGTGCAGGGCATCCCCAACGACGCCCAGGCGCTGACTCCCGTGTTGGAGACTTCGTCATGAGCGTCCCGGATTTCTCGGTGCAATTCGATGCGGCCGTGGACGCGGGCCTGATGTGGCTGCAGGACAACGGCGAGGCGTTTTTCGAGGGGGCCAATACCGCGCTGACTGGCGTGTTCAAGGCCGTGCAGTGGTGTCTCGCGGCGCCGCCGTTCTACGTGATTGCCATGGCGGTCGGCCTGCTGGGCTGGCGCATGGTGGGTGCACGGTTTGCGCTGCTGTCGGCGCTGGCGTTGCTGGTGTGCAGTTTTATCGGCCTGTGGCCGGAAACCGTCGGCACCTTGGCCCTGGTGCTCACCGCCACCTTGCTGGCACTGCTGGTGGCGATACCGCTGGGCGTGCTGGCCGGGTTGACGCCGGCGTTCGACCGCGTGGTCGACCCGTGCCTGGACCTGGTGCAAACGTTGCCACCTTATATCTATCTGCTGCCGGCCATCGCCTTGCTCGGGTACGGCCCCGCTACCGCGTTGCTGGCGACCTTTATTGTTGCGGTGCCGCCGGCCTTGCGCCTGACCTCGCTGGGTATTCGCATGACGCCCAAGGAGTTCGTCGAACTCGGCGACGCGAGCGGCGTGACCGGCCTGCAGATGTTCTTCAAGATCCGCTTGCCGTTCGCCATGCCCAGCATCATGGCCGGGGTCAACCAGAGCCTGATGATGGCGTTCGGCATGGTGGTCATCGCCGGGATCGTCGGTTCCGGGGGCTTGGGCGAAACCATCTACGGCGCGGTGCGTACCCTGGATATCGCCAAGTCGATCAACGCCGCGCTGGCCATCGTTATTCTTACCATGATTCTCGACCGCCTCGCGCAGGCTGCTGCCCAGGCGCGCAAGGGAGCCAGCCAATGAACGTGACGGACTTTCGCTTTTCCCCGGGCGCATTCCTGGCGCCGGCCATCGATTGGTTGAATGCCAACCTGCATGGCGTGTTCGTGATCATCAGCAAGATCATCGAAGCCACGTTGGGCGCCATCGAGACGGTGTTGCTCGCGCCGCCTGCGTATGGGCTGATTGCTGTGGTGGTGCTGGCGGCATGGGGCCTGGCCAAGTGGCGGGTGGCTCTGTTTGCCGGGCTGATGTTGGCGTTCTGCTTGTTCGCCGGGCTGTGGGTGGCGTCGATGCAGACCATCGCGCTGGTCTCGGTGGCGGTGCTGATTTCTGTCAGCGTCGCGTTTCCCCTGGGCATTCTTGCCGCAAGGGTCAAGCGCGTGGACGCGGCGCTGCTGCCGATCCTCAACATCATGCAAACCGTGCCGCCGTGGGTGTACCTGATCCCGGCAGTGATGCTGTTCAGCCTGGGCCGTGTGCCGGCGATCATCGCCACCATCGTGTATGGCATTCCACCGATGCTGCGCTTGACCACCCTGGCCTTCAAGCAACTGCCCAAGGACCTGCTGGAGTTGGGCCAGGCCATGGGTGCGTCGCCTCGGCATATCCTGTTCAAGATCGAGTTGCCCACTGCCGCGCCTACTTTGTTGGTCGGGCTTAACCAGTGCATCCTGCTGTCGCTGGCGATGGTGGTGTTGGCCGGGTTGGTGGGGGCTGGGGGGCTGGGCGCCGAAGTGACGCGCGGCCTGACCCGCATGGAAATGGGCCTGGGCCTGCGCGCCGGACTGGCGATTGTGGCCGTGGCGCTGTTGCTCGATCGCCTGTCACGCGGTGCGTTGCAGCGCCAGGCTCGGCGTGTCTGACGTGGTAGCTCGACGGCAATTCTGCGGTGCGATGCAGGGCAAGAACCTGCGCTATCTCGACGCTCAGCCGAGCCAGGAGGTGCGCAGGGCGCGGGCGGGGTTTGTGCTGCTGGAGCATTTTTCGCTGCCGGCCTTCACTCAGGCGCTCGATACCATTGTCACCGCCAACCTGTTGCGGCCGGCAGTGTTTGCGACAAAAACCTTTGGCCTTGGCACCGACGAAATTGTCAGCGACCTGGGCCTGATGATCCGGCCGGACGAGCACCTGACGCCCGATGCGGTGTGCGAACTGGACCTGCTGGTGATCTGTGGTGGCTATCGCACGTCGTTGCGCTACAACGATGAACTGAGCCTGTTGCTGGAAGTGGCGGTGGAACAGGGCGCGGCGCTGGCCGGGATATGGAACGGTGCGTGGTTTTTGGGCCGGGCAGGGCAGTTGGACGGGTATCGGTGCGCGGTGCATCCGGAGCACCGTCCTGCAGTGGCCGAGATAGCCCGGCTTACCCAAGTGACGAGTGAAGCCTACGTGGTGGATCGTGATCGGCTGACGGCATCGAGCCCGACGGGTGCCTTCTATATGGCCCTGGAGTGGATCCGCAGCCTGCACGGCAAAAGCCTCACCGATGGCATCGAGGACATCCTGGCGTTCGAGGCGTCACGCTTCAGGCGTATCAAGCCGATGTTGAACCTGTCTGTCAGCGGGCCGCTGCGTGAGGTGATCAACCTGATGGACGTCAACCTCGAAGAACCGTTGCAAATGCTCGATCTGTGCCTGTACGCCGGCCGCTCGCGACGGCAGATCGAGCGCCTGTTCAAGGAACAGCTCGGCACCTCGCCGCAGCGTTATTACATGGACCTGCGCATCACCGAGGCGCGGCGGTTGTTACAGCACACCTCGCTGAGCATCGTCGAGGTGTCGGTGGCCTGTGGTTTCGTCTCGCCCAGTCATTTCAGCAAGTGCTACAGCGCCTATTTCGGGCATCGGCCTTCGAAGGAAATCCGCCTCGTCAAATGACTGATTAAGCCCGTAGCCATTGGGCCATCGTCTCGTTTTACGTTGTGTATATTAATTGTAGACAATAAGAATATTGTTGTTTTATAGTGCGAATACAGGTAGTAGACCGTGTGCACTTACTACTAGGAAGGTTTCACCATGGCTACCAAAGAACTCAGCACCCCGGCTCCCGTCGAGCCAACCATCGACCGCAAGGCGGTCCTGGGGGACGCGCTACGGCGCCGCATCCTCAGCATGGAACTGGCACCGGGTGCCGTGGTGGATGAGTTGGCGCTGTGTGATGAGTTCGGTTTGTCGCGCCCACCGGTGCGTGAACTGATGCGGCAGATGGCGGCGGAGGGCTACATCGATCTGGAAGCCAACCGCGCGGCAAGGGTGTCGGCGATGAGCTACCAGTCGCTGCGCAGTTTTTTCCTGGCGGCGCCGTTGATCTACATCGCCACCACGCAGTTGGCCTGCTCCCACGCGACGCCGGCTGAAGTTGAGGAATTGAAGCGGATACAAGGTTTGTTCCGCACGGCCATCGATGAAAAAGATGTCGAGAACCGTGTGTTGTACAACGACGAGTTTCACCTGCAGATCGGCAAGATGGCCCACAACGCCTACCTGATGCCGAGCTTGCAGCGCTTGCTGATCGACCACGCCCGTCTGGGCAAGATCTTCTACCGCCATCCGACCACGGTGGATATGCAGGAAGACCTGGAAGTGGCCGCCCAGCAGCACGACGACATGATCGACGCAATTGAACGACACGACCCGGTCTTGGCCGGGGAAATCGTGCGGGCCCACCTCGAACTGTCCCGTCGGCGGATGTCCGAGTACGCGGCGCCCGAAGGCCTGGATGTAGCGCTTACCTTCTGACCGGTTGAGGCTGGGCAGTGTGACGCGATGCAGACGGGTAGCTGTTAGCTCTAACAACTATAAAAGAACCCAGGTCGCGAACATGGCACTCATCAGAAACACCCCGGCAGACGATTCAACCTGCGGCTGGTTTCACCTCAGTCCGCCGCGTGTGGCACGCCCGCCACACAGTGGCATTCGCTCGGCGCGCTGGGCCGTGGTAGGGGCGGGGTTCACCGGCCTTGCGGCGGCCCGCCAACTGGCGCTGAATTTTCCGGATGACGAGATCGTATTGATCGAGGCGCAGGAAGTCGGCTACGGCGCCTCCGGGCGCAACGCCGGCTTTGCCATCGACTTGCCCCACGACATCGGCGCCGAAGACTATATCGGCGACATTGCCACCGCCAAAATCAGCATGGAGCTCAACCTCGCCGGGCAATCGATGCTCCGTGCGTTGGTTGCGCAGCACGGCATCGACTGCCAGTGGCGCGATTGCGGCAAGTACCAGGCCGCTGTCGAAGACCGCGGCATCGCGGTACTGGACGCCTACCAGCGCGGTCTCGACAAGCTCGGCCAGGCCTATCAGGTGATCGAAGCCGACGAGCTGCCCAGCCGCATCGGCACGGGTTTCTATCGCAAGGCGCTGTTCACCCCGGGCACAGCCCTGGTCCAACCGGCGGCACTGGTCAAAGGGCTGGCGGACACCTTGCCGTCCAACGTGACCCTGTACGAAAACACCCCGATCACCGACGTGGAGTACGGTGACAAAACCGTGCTCAGCCACAAGAACGGCCGCATCATCGCCGACAAGCTGGTGCTCACCAACAACGCCTTCGCCATGAGTTTCGGCTTTCTCAAAAGTCGCATGCTGCCGATCTTCACCTACGCCAGCCTGACCCGTCCGCTGGACGAAGAAGAGCAGGCGCGCCTGGGAGGCAACCCATTCTGGGGCGTGATCCCGGCCGATCCCTTCGGTACCACCTTGCGCCGCACCGTCGACAACCGTTTGCTGGTGCGCAACAGCTTCAGCTTCAACGCCGACGGGCGTAGCAACCCCAAGTACCTGCAACGCTTCGTCAAGCGCCACAAAGCCTCCTTCGACCGCCGCTTTCCGCTGCACCGTGACGTGACCTTCGACTACACCTGGGGTGGCTCCCTGAGCCTGTCGCGCAACCACATGGCGCACTTCGGCGAGCTGGCCAAGAACGTTTACGGCGCCCTGTGCTGCAACGGCCTGGGCGTCACCCGCGGCACCGTCACCGGCACCTTGCTGGCCGAGTGGCTGGCGGGCAAAAGCAATCACCTGGTGGACTTCCTGTTGACGTCCCCGGGCCCGAGCAGAAACCCACCGGAGCCGCTGCTTTCAGCGGGTGTAAACATGAACTTGCTATGGGGACAAAGTCGCGCCGGCCAGGAAAGCTGACCCGCAACACGCTAGTTACGTAATACCGAACTTAATCTATTGATTGGAAAACAGCAGGCGTTTGCGCGACTGCGGTTTCTGATTGAGACGGCATTCATTCGCCTGGATTTCAAGTGTGCGTTCTACCCCGGCGAATGAACGAAGCGAAGTAGGAGATAATAATGACAAGTCCGAATGCCTCAATTGAGGATATACCGCTCAATAACTTTCACCGATTGCTCACGGCCCGTTCGGGCGGTGGTTCATTCGTCGATGGTTATGTATTAAGCATTATCGGCATCGCGATGATGCAGGTGACCGGCGCCCTGGCGCTGACCGAGTTCTGGCAAGGACTGATTGCCGCGTCTGCCTTGATCGGCGTGTTCTTCGGCGGTTTTATCGGCGGCTGGTTGACCGATAAGTTGGGGCGCAAGAAAGTTTATTTCATTGGCCCTTCGTTATTTATTGTGTGTTCCCTGGCGCAGTTCTGGGTTGAATCGGCCTGGGCGTTGTTCTTGTTCCGTTTCATTATCGGTTTGGCCGTGGGCATTGAATACCCGGTGGCCACTTCCTTGTTGGTGGAGTTCCTGCCCAAGAAACAACGGGGCCCACGGCTCGCGGCGTTGACCATCCTGTGGTTTGCCGGTGCGGCGTTTGCCTATGTGGTCGGCAACGCCATCATCAACACCGGCGCCGATAACGCCTGGCGCTATGCGCTGGCCAGCGCTTCGGTGATCGGGCTGGTGCTGTTCGTGCTGCGCCTGGGCACTCCGGAATCCGCGCGCTGGCTGCTCAGCAAGGGGCGTGACGCCGAAGCCGAGCAGGTGATCAAGCGTATCTACGGGCTGCACTATTCGCTGCGTGACCTGCCCGAGCAACCTGACGAGTGCAAGATGACCTTCCGCGACCTGCTGCGTTCGGGTTACGGCAAGCGGCTGTTCTTTGTCTCGGTGTTCTGGTCCTGCTCGATCATCCCGGTGTTCGCCGTTTACGCCTTTGCCCCCAAGGTGTTGCAAGCCTTGAACCTGAAAGGGGAGTGGGCCTCCTACGGCTCGATGTTCATCACCCTGCTGTTCGTGGTGGGTTGCGTCCTCGCTACACGGCTGATCAACACCATCGGCCGACGCAGCATGCTGATCCACAGTTTCCTGTGGTCGGGCCTTGCCCTGCTGTTGCTGGCGGCATTCTCCAACAGCCATGAGCTGCTGGTGCTGTGCCTGTTCGGCGCCTACGCCGTGTTCATCGGCGGCGCGCAAGTGCTGCAGCTGGTTTACCCCAACGAATTGTTCCCCACCGAAATCCGCGCCTTTGCCGTCGGCATCGGCACCTCGCTGTCGCGGGTCGGCGCCGCCGTGGGCACCTACCTGGTGCCGCTGTCGCTGGCCTCGATCGGCATCGGCAACACCATGTACGTCGCCGCCGGCGTGACCTTCGTCGGCCTCGCGGCCGCCTGGGCCATGGCCCCGGAAACACGCGCGTTGAACTTGCGCGACGCAGCGGCTTTAAGCAGTTGAGCGAAAAAAAACCTCATATTCACAGTTGGAGAGACACCCATGAAATTTGAAGGCATCTACACCCCGGCAATCACCCCGTTGACCGCCACTGGCCAGATCGACAGCGCAGCCTTCGCAGACGTGCTGGAATACCTGATTGAGTCCAAGGTGCACGGCATCATTATCGGTGGCTCCACCGGCGAGTACTACGCGCACACCGCCCAGGAGCGCATCGATCTGGCGGCCCACGCCAAGGAAGTCATCGGCAACCGTGTCGCGCTGATCGTCGGCACCGGCGCCATCCGCACCGAAGACTCGGTGGAATACGCCAAGGCTGCCCGCGCCATCAAGGCCGATGCGATCCTCGTCGGTTCGCCGCCGTACGCGTTGCCCACCGAACAGGAAAACGCCATCCACGCCTTGGCCGTGGACCAGGCCGCGGGCTTGCCGATCATGCTCTACAACTACCCGGGCCGCATGAGCGTGAGCATGGGCGACGAGTACTTCAAGGCCGTGTCCGCCTCGAAAAACGTCGTGGCCATCAAGGAAAGCTCGGGCGACATGGGCCAGGTCCATCGCCTGGCCACCCAATACCCGAACATCGCGCTGTCCTGCGGCTGGGATGACCAGGCCCTGGAGTTCTTCGCCTGGGGCGCCCGCAGCTGGGTGTGTGCCGGCTCCAACTTCGTGCCCCGTGAACACATCGCGCTGTACGAGGCGTGTGTGGTCGAAAAAGACTTCGACAAAGGCCGCAGGATCATGAGCGCGTTCATGCCGCTGATGGACTTCCTCGAAGGCGGCAAATTCGTCCAGGCGATCAAGGCCGGGTGTGCGTTCAACGGCCTTCGCACCGGCAGCGTGCGTGCGCCGCTGCAACCGCTGTTCGAAAACGAGAGACACGCGCTGGAGACCGTCATTACCGACCTCAAGCGTAACGTCGCACACATCGTTGGAGGTGCATGATGACCCATCTGCTCAGCGCCGCCGAATACGCGGCCATTGCCCAGGACATCCGGTTCCCGACCACGTCCTTCATCAACGGTGCGGCCCATACCTCGGGTTCGGGCAAGACGTTCACCACCACCAACCCGGCAACCGGTGACGTGCTGGCTGAAATCACCGCGTGCAACAGCGACGACGTGGACTACGCCGTGGCCTCGGCCAAGCAGGCGTTTGACGATGGTCGCTGGCACACCCTCAGCCCGGGCACGCGCAAGAAAGTCCTGCTGCGTTTTGCCGACCTGCTGGAGCAGCATTCCCACGAACTGTCCGTGCTCGAAAGCCTGGACAGCGGCAAGCCGGTGCGAGAGTGCCAGCTGACCGACGTGCCGGAAACCATCCACATGATCCGTTGGCACGCCGAGCTGATCGACAAGATCTACGACAACACCGCCCCGGTGGGCAACGACGCGCTGACCCTGGTGGTGCGCGAAGCCATCGGCGTGGTCGGCCTGGTGCTGCCGTGGAACTTCCCACTGTTGATGCTGGCCTGGAAAATCGCGCCGTCCCTGGCAGCCGGTTGCTCCATCGTGGTCAAGCCGGCCAAGGAAACCACCCTGACGGCGCTGCGCGTGGCCGAGCTGGCGTCCCAGGCCGGCATCCCGGACGGCGTGTTCAACGTGGTTTCCGGTGGTGGCCGTGAAGTGGGCGAGCCACTGGGGCGTCACATGGACGTCACCATGGTCAGCTTCACCGGCTCCACCGACACTGGCCGTCTGTTCCTGCAATACGCGGCCGAATCCAACCTCAAGCGCATCGTGCTGGAGCTGGGGGGCAAGAACCCCGCCGTGGTCATGAACGACGTGGCCGACCTCGACCTGGTGGCGGGGCACATCGTCAACGGCTCGTTCTGGAACATGGGCGAGAACTGCTCGGCTTCGTCACGCCTGATCGTCCACGCCGATATCAAGGATGAGTTGCTCAAGCGTATTGGCGTGCAGTTGCAAGGCTGGAAGATGGGCAGCCCGCTGGACCCGGACAACCGCCTGGGCTCGATGGTCAGCCGGGCGCATTTCGACAAGGTCAGCTCGTACCTGGTGCAGGCCGGCAACGAGAACCTGCAGGTGGTCTTCGGCGGCAAGACTGAAGATGACATCTACGTGCAACCCACTGTGGTCGACGGGGTTGGCGCAGACAGCGTGCTGTTCAAGGAGGAGATCTTCGGCCCGGTGCTGACCGTCACCACCTTCACCACGCTGGAAGAGGCCATCGCCCTGGCCAACGACACCATCTACGGCCTGGCCGCATCGGTGTACACCGACAACCTGCGCAACGCGATCAAGCTGTCCCGCGCGATCCGTGCCGGCATCGTCACGGTCAACTGCTTTGGCGAAGGCGATGCCTCGACACCGTTTGGTGGCTACAAGCAGTCCGGGTTCGGCGGGCGTGACAAGTCCATCTGGGCCCACGACCAGTACACCGAACTCAAGACCATCTGGATCGATGTGTCCGAAGGTTAAAAAACAGGCGCCTCTCTACAAAGCTCCACGCAAGCGGCGAGAGGGGCGCCTTCCTTTCAACCGGGTCAACAATAAGAAGTCCACGGCCCTGCTCGTTTTCTCGAAGCCCTTTCATGACTGCCTATCGTACTGCCCTGACTTCTGCCCATGTCACTGCCATTCTGTTTGGCCTGACCGGTATTTTTGGCGCGCTGATCCATGCCAGCGCCAGCGTCATCACCTTTGGTCGCGCGGCCTTTGCCATGCTGGCTCTGGGGCTGTTTGCGCGCTTGCAAGGCCGTGCGCTGCTGCGCGGCCTGACCCTCAGGAAACTCTTGGTCTACGGCCTTTCGGGGCTGATGCTGGCCGCGCACTGGGTGACGTTTTTCATCGCGATCAAAGTGGGCGGCGTTGCCGTCGCCACCTTGAGTTTTGCCAGCTTCCCGGCGTTCATCGCCTTGCTCGACATGGCGGTATTTCGTGATCGACCGCACCTGGCCGAAGCGCTGTTGCTGCTGCTGGTGACCTTCGGCCTGGTGCTGGTGACTCCCTCGTTCGAGGTGGCCAACCAGGGCACCGTCGGGCTGTTGTGGGGCATCGCCTCCGGACTCTCGTTTGCCCTGCTGGCGATCACCAACCGGCGTGCCACTGATGGCCGCAACGGTGTCCAGGTGGTGTTCTGGCAAAACACGATCGTGGCCGTGGTCATGGCCCCGTTTGCCCTCGCCGACCTGCCGGGCATCGGCTCGCTCGACTGGCTCAACCTCGCCATCCTGGGCGTGCTGTGCACGGCGCTGTCCCAGGCGTTGTTCGTCAAGAGCCTCAAAGGCCTCAACGCACGCAGCGCCGGCATGATCATCTCGCTGGAGCCGGTCTACGCCATTGCCTGTGCCTGGTGGTTGTTCCATGAAGCGCCATCTTCGCGGATGCTGGCCGGCGCCGCGCTGATAGTGCTGGCAATAGTGCTATCCGCCCAGGCCGAAAAGCCCCACCCAACCCCCAACTTGTAGTGAGCGGGCTTGCCCCGCGCCGCGATGTACCTGACGCCCAAGGTTTACCTGACACACCGCCGCGCGGGGCAAGCCCGCTCACCACAAGCCTTCGGGGTTGGCATCCTGTTGCTGTAGCGCATCGGCCAGGAAGTCGAGGAACACCCGTACCCGTGGCGGCAGGTGGCGGCGGCTGGGGAATACGGCGTTGAGAAACAGGTAGTCGTTGGCATAAGGCTCCAGCAGGGCGATCAGGCGACCGTCGCGCAGGTCGTCCTGAATATCCCACAACGCCTTGAGCACAATACCGCTGCCGCCTACTGCCCAATCATGGATCACCTCAGCGTTGTTGCTGAGCAGCGTGCCCTTGATCTGCATCTCCAGCCCATGGCCGTTTTCCTGAAAGGTCCAGCGATCAAAGATGCGCCGGCCACGCACCAGCCGCAGGCAGTCGTGGTGCAGCAGGTCCTGGGGCGTCTGCGGCGTGCCGTGCTGCGCCAGATAGTCAGGTGACGCACACACCACGCGGCGGCTGGACAGCAAGCGGCGGCTGACCATGCCGGTGTCGCTGGGGTTGTCGGTCAGCAAACCCACGTCCAGGTCGTCACCTGCCACGTCGGCGGGCGAATCGGAGAGCAACAGTTCCACGGTGATGCGCGGGTAGCGCCTGGAAAACTCGGCAATCAGCGGTGCAATCCGCCGTCGGCCGATTTCCAGCGGCGCGCCTACGCGGATATGCCCGTGGGGCGTCTCCAGCCGTGTGCCCACTTCGGCGACCGCCGCGTCCAGCTCGTCGAGAATGAACAGCCCGCGCTCGTGCAGCAGCGCACCTTCCTCCGTCAGGCTGAAATGCCGCGACCCCCGGTTGATCAACCGTACCCCCAGGCGGCTTTCCAGCCCCGCCAGGCGCCGGCTCACCACGGGCAGCGAGCTGTGCAGGCGCCGCGCCGCCTCCGACAGGCTGCCCGCCGCCACGATGCGCACGAACAACCGCAGGTCACTGATCTCGTCCGCCATACCTTCCTTCCCGTTTTTGCAAGGATGCCTTGATTTTTTAACGGCTACTCAGCCGCTCGCGTGCTTATCAGACTGCCACTAACGCCGCTCCTGGCAAAGCCTTGAGCCCGAATCCGTCAAATTAGCGAGCATCACCGTGAGCCATCTCAATTCTCACCCTGAAGACGTCTCTGTTTCCACTGGGCGCAAACAATTGGTTCGACCAGCGCTGTTTCTGGTCGGCTTTGTGATCATCGCCCTGGTGCTGCTTCAAGGGTTTCATTACTGGCGCGATGGGCGCTTTATCGAAAGCACCGACGACGCCTACCTCAAAGCCGATTCCACCGTGATCGCGCCCAAGGTCGGCGGTTACATCAACGCGCTGCTGGTCAACGACAACCAGCCGGTCAAGGCTGGCCAATTGCTGGCGACCATTGACGACCGTGACCTGCGCAACGCCCTCGACGACGCCCGTGCCAACGTCGCGGCGGCAACGGCGGCCGTTGCGCAACTGGACGCCCAGGTCATCGCGCAGGCTTCGCTGATTCGCCAGGCCGATGCTCGCGTGGCTGCCGCCTCGGCGACGTTGAGCCTGTCGCGGCGCAACGACACGCGGCGCCAGGCAATGGCGCGGGTCGGCTTTGGGTCCAACGAGCAGGCCGATAACGCCACCACCGACGCCAAGGCGCAGAGCGCCAATCTGGAGGGGTTGCAAGCTGCTGCGCTGAGCGCCCGCCAGCACGTGGATGTTCTTGCCCGTCAGCGAGAACGTGCAGTGGCGCGCCGAGACGCTGCCCAAGCCCAGCGTAACCAGGCCGAACTAAACCTGAGCTACACCCGCGTGGTGGCGCCGGTGGACGGCACCGTCGCGGCACGCAGCGTGCGCAGCGGGCAGTTGGTGCAACCGGGCACACAGTTGATGGCGCTGGTGCCGCTGGCACAGGTGTATGTGGTCGCCAACTTCAAGGAAACCCAACTGCTCAATGTGCACCCCGGTGAGTCGGTGCGGGTCAGCGTCGACACCTTTCCCGACCACGACCTGAGCGCCACCGTCGACACCCTGGCCCCGGCCAGCGGCGCGGAATTCAGCTTGCTGCCACCGGACAACGCCACGGGTAATTTCACCAAGATCGTGCAGCGCATCCCGGTGAAGATCGTTTTCAGCGACGCGGGTGAACTGGCCGGGCGCCTGCGCCCGGGCATGTCCGTGACCGCCGCCATCGATACCCGGGCGCCACGCCATGAACCATGATCCTGTGAGCCTGCGCACCTGGGTGGCGGTGGTCGGCGCCGCGCTCGGCGCGTTCCTGGCGATCCTCAACATCCAGATCGTCAGCTCGTCCTTGAGCGATATCCAGGGCGCCATCGGTGCCGGCTCCGATGAAGGCGGCTGGATCACCACCGCCTACCTGGTCGCGGAAATCATCGTGATCCCCATGAGCGGCTGGCTGGCGCGGGTCTTCTCGACGCGCACGTACTTGCTGACCAACACCGTGCTGTTTTTGATCCTCACGGTGGCCTGCGCCTTTGCCAAGAACCTGGGGCAGATGATCGTGGTGCGCGCCATGCAGGGCTTCGCCGGCGGCGTGCTGATTCCCTTGGCGTTCTCCATCATCATGACGCGCCTGCCACCGTCCAAACATGCGATCGGCCTGTCGATCTATTCGGTCTCGGCGATCTTCGCCCCCTCCATCGGGCCGGTGATCGGCGGCTACTTCAACCAGACCTTCGGCTGGCAGTCGATCTTCTACGTCAACCTGCTGCCCGGCTCGATCATGCTCGGCCTGTTGTGGTTTGCCCTAGACGCCGAACCGCGCCAGTTGCATCTGCTGCGCACGGGTGATTGGTGGGGCATTCTCAGCATTGCGATTGGCCTGGGTTGCCTGGAAACGGTGCTGGAAGAAGGTGAGAAGGATGACTGGTTCGGCTCGCCCTTCATCGTGCGCCTCAGCCTGATCGCGGCGATGGCCCTGGGCGTGTTTGTGTGCGTGCAACTGCGCCGGCGCAATCCGCTGCTGCAATTGCGCCTACTGGCGCGGCGCAACTTCGGCCTGGGTACCTTGGCCAACTTCTTCTTTGGCCTGTCGATGTACACCTGGGTGTACATCATTCCCCTGTATTTGGCGCGTATCCATGGCTACAACTCCGAGCAGGTCGGCTATGTATTGATCTGGATCGGCATCCCGCAATTGCTCATGCTGCCGCTGGTGCCCGCGCTGATGCGGCGCTTCGACCCACGCAAGCTGGTGGCGGTGGGGTATTTGATCCTGATCGCGGGCAGCTTGCTGGCCACGAACCTGTCGATGAGTTTTGCCGGCCCGCAGTTCATCGCCTCCAGCCTGATCCGCGCCCTGGGCCAGGTGCTGGTGATGACGCCGCTGTCGGCCATCGCCGTGGCGGGGATCGAGCGCGAACACGCAGGCTCCGCCGCCGCACTGTTCAACATGACCCGCAACCTCGGCGGAGCCATCGGCATTGCGGTGTTGCAGACTTTCATGAGCAACAGCGGCAAGTACCACTCCGACGTGATCACCCCGCAGGTGTCGTTGCTCAATGACGCCACCCGACAACGGCTCGATGCGTTGACCCAGTGGTTTCTTGCGCGCGGCATCAGCGACCCGGAGCTGGCCCGCCATCAGGCCATCGTCGACGTCGGCCGGTTGATCCGCCGCGAGGCGTCGATCCTCGCGTTCAGCGACACCATCATTTTGCAGAGTGCATTGCTGGGGCTTGCCTTCCTCGCCGTGCTTTTGCTGAAAAAAACCAGAACCGGCAACACCGGTGAGGCGCACTGACATGAATACTTCCTTCACCCTGATGCTGATAAGCCTGGCGCTGGCCGGCTGCACGGTCGGCCCGGATTACTCGGCGCCCCAGCCACCCGAAGAGCAACGTTACCTCGCCGACTCGCGCCAGGAGGTGCAACTCAACAGCGGCCAGGTGCTGCGTGAAGACTGGTGGACCTTGCTGGGTTCCCCCGACCTCAACCGCACCGTCGACCGCGCCCTGGCGCAGAACGGCTCGCTGGTGATCGCCCGCGCCAACCTGGCCAAAGCCCGGGAAGGTGTGGCGATGGCCGACGGCGCGCGATTACCGCAGATCGATGCCGGCGCCAGCGCGGGCCGGACCAAGGTCGGCGCCACGGCGTTCGGGCCACAGGCCGAGGACTTTCCGTTGTTCTCCGCCTACGGCGGCGGGCTGAGCACCACCTATGACCTCGACCTGTTTGGCGGCGAGCGGCGCCAGGTAGAAATGGCCTCGGCCGATGTGCAGGTGGAGCAACAGGCACTGAATGCGGCACGCCTGGAAGTCGCCGGCAACAGCGTGGGCGCCGCGCTGCACATGGCCGTGCTGAATGGGCAGATCCAGGCCATCACCTCGGTGATCGAGGCCGATCGGCAAACCCTCGACCGCGTGCAGCAGGCGGCAAGGGCCGGCGTGGCTTCAACCCTGGATGTGAGTTTGGCGCAAAGCCAGCTCGACCGAGACCGCGCACGCCTGCCGGTGCTGGCCCAGGCGTTGGCGGTCAATCGCGGCATGTTGACCACACTGGTTGGCGCCACCGAAACGCGCTGGACCGCACCGGACTTCGAATTGGCCTCCCTCCAACTGCCCGAGCATGTCCCGGTGGCCGTCCCTTCCGAGCTGGTGCGCTTGCGCCCGGATATCCGTGCTGCCGAGGCTCGGTTGCGGGCGGCCAACGCCTGGGTCGGGGTGACCACGGCAGACCTGTACCCGCACCTGACCCTGAGCGCCAGCCTGAGTGACGACGCCTTGTTTTCCGGCCCCGCCAGCTCTGCCTGGAACCTGCTCGGCGGGCTGGCCGGCCCGGTGTTCCATGGCGGCACGTTATCGGCGCGCCAACGGGCGGCCGAAGATGCCTACCAGGGCGCATTCGCGGCCTATCAGCAGACGGTATTGCGCGCGTTCCAGCAGGTCGCCGTCAGCCTGCACGGCCTGCAAAACGCCGCCGATGAAGCGCGTGCCGAGCAACAGGCCCTCGACTCGGCCACTGCTGCGCTGCGCCTGACCCAACAGGCGTATCAAGTAGGCAGCGCTGGCCTGCTGCAAGTGGTGCAGGCCCAGCGCACCCAACAACTGGCGCAGGTGCAATGGGTGCAAGCCCGTGGCAAGCGGTACCAGGAGACCGTCAATCTGTTCCTGGCGATGGGCGGTGGGCAGGAAGCCACACCGTCACACACAACCCCCGCTGCGCCCCCTCATCGCTGAACCCCAACGTCACCCGCGCCCCGGTGCGGTCGGCGATAGCCTTGGCGATCGACAAACCCAGCCCCGAGCCCGCTTCGTCGGTACCCAGGCTGCGGTAGAACGGGTCGAACACGCGGGCCTGCTCCTCTTCGGAAATGCCGGGCCCCGAGTCCTTGACCTGCAGTTGCACGGCGCCCGAAACCTCGGCCACCGACAGGTCGATACAGCCGCCCGGCGGGGTGTAGCGAATGGCGTTATCCACCAGGTTCTTCACCAGCGTGAACAAATCCATGGGGTTGAACAGCACCTGCACGTCCTGAAGGCTGACCACGCCAATGTCGATCTGCTTGCGCTCGGCCAACGGCAGCAGGTCTTCCAGCACCTGGCGATAAACCTCATGCACCGACAGACGGGATTGAGGACGCTGCGCTGCCGACTGAGCGGTGGCCAGGCTGAGCAATTGGTCGATCAATGCACGGCTACGCTCAATGCCGCGGGACAGGGGTAAAAAGCGCTCGCGGGTGGCGGCAGACATGGCGGTGGCCGCCAACCGGTCGGCCTGCAGGGCCAGGGCGGTCATGGGTGAGCGCAGTTCGTGGGCGGCATCGGCGACAAAGCGGCGCTGGCTGTCCATGGACTGCTCGACGCGCGCCAGCAAGCGGTTGATCGCCACCACAAACGGGCGGACTTCGGTGGGCAGGTGGTGCTCATCAATCGGGTGCAGCGCCTGTTCGGCACGTCCGTCGATTTCCGCCGCCAGCACGCCGATCGGGCGGAACAGCTTGCGCACCAGGTCGCCGACCACCAGCAACAGCACCGGGAACAGGATCAGGAACGGCAACAAACTGCGCCACGCGCTTTCGCGGGCGTCCTTGTCTCGGGCGTCCTGCTCCTGGGCTACGGCAATCCGCTTGCCTTGCGTGGTGGTGTGCACCAACACGCGGAACGCTTCACCTGCGACGGTCACTGTGGACAGGCCATCGGCAAGCGTGGTCGGAAAGGGCAGGGGCAGCGCTTCATCGGTGGTGCCCGTGGCGTGTTGACCATCGCCCAGGTATTGAATGATCACCCGCGACTCTTCGTCGTCGCCCTTGATGGCGGTGCCGGGGTGGGGGTATTGCAGGCTCATCTGCTGGCGGTCAAACAGCAGGGCCACTTGGCGCAAGGTGTCGTCCTGCTGTTCATGGGTTTCTTCAAAGGCCGAGACAAACGCAAACACACTGGCCAGCAACGCCACCAACAGAATCGCCAGGGACAGCGTCACCGACAGCCGTAGTTGTACCGATTCACTCAAGCGTTTTTTGAAACCATCCATCCCATGCCCCTGACGTTCTTGATCACATGGCTGCCCAACTTGCGCCGCAAGGCGTGAATCAGGAACTCGATTGCATTGCTTTCCACTTCGTTGCCCCAGCCATACAGACGGTCTTCCAGTTCACTGCGCGAGAGGATCGCGCCGGGGCGTATCAGCAAGGCCTGCAGCAGGGCAAATTCCCGGCTCGACAGCGCCACGCCGCGCTGCTCTTCGGTGCTCGCCTGTTTGGTCAGCAGGTCCAGGGACACCACGCCATTGCCCAGCAACGACAACGCGCTGCCGCCTTTGCGCCGCAGCACCGCACGGATGCGCGCGAGCAGTTCCGCGATGTCGAAGGGCTTGAGCAGGAAGTCATCGGCACCGGCGTCGAGGCCGCGCAGGCGGTCATCGAGGCTGTCGCGGGCGGTGATGATCAGCAGCGGAACCGGGTTGTTGCGCGAGCGGATAGTGTCGAGTACTTCCAGGCCGTCCTTGCCGGGCAGGCCCAGGTCCAGCAGCACCAGGTCGTAGGGGTGGGTGTCGAGGGCGGCCAGGCCCGTGAGGCCGTTCTTGACCCAGTCGGCGGCGTAGCTCGCATCGCTGAGCGCGCGCTGGATCGCATCGCCAATCATCGGGTCGTCTTCGACCAGCAGTATCCGCATATCGCACTCCGCAGAAATTGCACACGCGGCGAGGTGATCGCCGCGTGTGTATTGAAGCACCTGTACCGGCAAGCGTCAGCCTTTCATCTGGTCGAAAGCCTTGAGCAAGTCATCCATTGCGGCCTTGCAGTCGGCCTGGATCGGGTTGCCGTCACGCAGCGCCGAGAGTGCGCGGTCGATGGCTTTGTCCAGCACATGCCAGTCGCTGGCGGCACGCGGCTTGATGCCGGCTTCGGCGGCGTCCCAGGTGGTTTCCAGGTCCTTGATACGGGTCTTGGCTTCTGCCAGGTCATTCCTGGCGACGAGGACCGAGACATCCACGGCGATGTTGCGGAACGCCGACAGGTCGCCCAGTTGGGATGCCTGGCTTTGGCTGGTGGTCGGGTCGGTGCCGGCCTTCGGTTTGTCGGCGGGTTTGGAGCAGCCGGTGGCGATGCCCAGCATCAGAATGGCGGAGGCGATGGCAACGCGGCGAATCAGGTTGTGAAAAGGGCGCATGAGAGTTTCCTTGGGGTGAGTATTCAGTGGGAAAGGGTTTTGCGGTTGCCGACGCTGACCTGTGCGACGGCCACCAACAGCACGATGACGCAGAGGAACAGCGCGCTGGTCCAGTTGGCGCCCATGCCCAGGCCGCCGTAGGTCTTGGCTTGGGTGAGCAGGTCGCCGAGGGACGCGCCCAGGGGCCGGGTGAGGATGTAAGCCACCCAGAAGGTCAGCACGCTGTTGACGCCCAGGCGCCAAGCCACCAGCGTGGCGGCGATCAAACCGGCGAAGATCACCGCGCCGAGGGTGAAACCCAGGCCCAGTGCTTCGGTGGCCAGGTCTCCGGCGGCGGTGCCCAGGGCAAAGGTGCAGAGCACCGTCGTCCAATAGAACCACTCGCGGCGCGGCGTGACGATGTCGCGGATCGACAGGCTGCGTTCGGTGCGGTACCAGACGCTGAAGTTGAGTGCGAGCAACACCGAGAATATCGCCGTGCTGGCGTACAGGCTGACGTCGAGTTTGTCGGTGAGGATGTCGGTGATCTGCGTGCCGACGATGCTCACCAACACCACAGTCAGCCAGTAGATCCACGGGGTGTAGGCCTTGGTGCGCAGTTGCCCGAACAACGCGATGGCGAGCAGTGCAGCCATTCCGAGGCTGGTGGGGCCGGCGCCGAAGCCGGCATCGACGGCGAGGTAATCCGCGCCGGTTTCGCCCACGGTGGTGGACAAAATCTTGATCACCCAGAAGGACAGCGTCACCTCGGGTACTTTGTTCAGCCAACGGGCTGCTGTGGCATTCATCGGGTTATCTCTCCTGGACGGCGCGGCGGTCGGCGCAGGAGAGAAGGTAAGCCCCGAAACTTAGCTGGGACTGAGGGCCGGCGTTTTTTTCAACACATGGGCCATGCCCACGGTGGTGATGTGCACCACGCTCCCCATGGGTGGCGCCTGCAGGCCGGAGCTGCGTACCAAAATCGCATGGTCATGCCCGTGCAGCTCGACGGTCAGCGTGCAGGTATTGCCGCCGAACTCACGTTCGGTCACCACGCCTCGGCAGCCAGCGCCATCGGTGGTGCTCAACAGCAGTTGTTCCGGGCGCAGCATGATCCGCGTGGTGGCGTGGTTGAGCTTGCTGTCCACGGCCACACGTCCCAGGTCGCAGTGAGCCCAGCCGTCTTCAACCCGGGCGGGCAGGATCACGGCGTCGCCAAGAAACAACGCGGTCTGCTCATCCACAGGGTATTGGTACAGGTCCATCGGATGCCCCGATTGCACCAGCCGGCCCTGGCGCATCACCGCCAACTGGTCGGCAAATGACAGTGCTTCACTTTGATCGTGGGTCACCAGAATCGTGGTGATGCCAGCCTCGCTCAGCAACCGCGCGACCATCTTGCGCATCGCCGAGCGCAGCCCGGTGTCCAGTGCGGAGAAGGGCTCATCCAGCAGCATCAGGCGCGGTTGCTGCGCGAGTGCCCGGGCCAGCGCCACACGCTGTTGCTGGCCACCGGAGAGTTCGTGGGGCCAGCGCCGCGCCATGGCGGCGTCGAGGGCCACGCTGTCCATCAGTTCGGCGATACGTTCGGTGCGTGATGAATGGTTGGCGGGCAGGCCGAAGCCGATATTGTCGGCCACGGTCATGTGCGGAAACAGCGCGCCATCCTGGGGTACATAGCCGATCTGGCGCTGGTGGGCCGGCACGGCGTGGGTGGCGTCCACCAGCACCTGGCCGTTAAGCGTGAGGCTGCCGCTGTCGGGAAATTCAAAGCCGGCAATCATCCGCAGCAAGGTGGTCTTGCCTGAACCGGAGGGCCCGACGATCACCGTGCGGCTGCCGGTGGGCACCGACAGGCTGACATCCGCCAGGGCGCGTTGAGTACCGAAGGATTTGCAGAGTGCGTTCAGTTCGAGGGCGTTCATCGGCCGGCCGTGCGTTTGGATTGGTGATAGAGAAGGCCGGTCAACGGCAGTGACAGCAGGATCATGATCAGCGCATAGGGCGCGGCCGCTGCGTAATCGATCTCGCTGGTCATTGCCCAGAAACCGGTGGCCAGGGTGCGCGTGCCGTTGGGGGCCAACAACAGGGTGGCCGTCAGTTCATTGGTGATGGCCAGGAAGACCAGCGCCGCGCCTGCAGCCGCAGACGGTGCGGCCAGGCGCATGGTGATCAGCCACAGCGCCCGGCCCGGCGAGCGGCCCAGGCTGCGCGCCATGTTCTCCAGCTCCACTGGCGCCTGGGCGATGCCGGCGCGCAGGCTCACCAGCGCCCGTGGCAGGAACATCAGCAGGTAGGCGAGCAACACGGTGATCGTGGTCTGGTAGATCGGCCGCGCAAAATGGATGGTCACCGTGACCAACGCCAGGGCCACCACGATGCCGGGCAACGAGCTGGTGATGTAGTTGCAGCCTTCCAGGATGCGCTGCAGGCGCCCCGGTGCGCGGATCGACAGCCAGGCAATCGGCACCGCCGCGCAGGTGGTCAACAGTGCGCCGGCCAGCCCCAACAGTACCGTTTGTTCCAGCGCCGGCAGCAATTCGCCGAGTTGCCAGACCTCGCGGCCACCGGCGATCAGCCATTGGCCCAGGGTGACCAGCGGCACGCCCAGGGCCAGCGCGCAGGTCGCCCCTTGCAGGGCAAGGGAGAGCAGGGTGGTGCGGGTATCCAGCCGCACAATGCGCTGTTCGCGGGCACTGCCGGAGCCCACCCGTGCATAGCGGGCATGGCCGCGTGCGGCGGACTCAACGGTGAGCATCGCCAGGCAACACAGCGCCAGCACCGCCGCCAGCATATTCGCTGCCGGCCCGTTAAACGTGGACTTGAACTGATCGAAGATCGCGGTGGTGAAGGTGTCAAAGCGGATCATCGCGTACAGGCCGTATTCGGCCAGCAGGTGAAGACCCACCAGCAGCGCACCGCCGCAAATCGCCAGGCGCAACTGGGGCAGCACCACGCGAAAAAACACCGCCCACGGTTTGAGGCCCAGGGACTCGGCCACGTCTTCAATCGCGGGATCAAGCCGGCGCAAAGTCGCCGCCACCGGCAAGTACAAAAACGGGAAATAGGCAATCACCGACACCAGCACGCCGGCAGGCAGACCGTGGATCGACGGCACCAGGCTGACCCAGGCGTAACTGTGCACGAACGCCGGCACCGCCAACGGCGCCACTGCCAGCAATGACCAGAAGCGCCGGCCTGGCAGGTCCGTGCGTTCGGTCAACCACGCCAGCGCGACGCCCAGCACAATGCACAACGGCAGGGTGAAGAGCACCAGCAGCACAGTATTCGCCAGCAGTTCGCCGACCCGAGGCCGCCACACCAGCGCTTCGATCTGCGCCCAGCCGATCTGCCACGACACGCCGATCACAAACGCGATCGGCAGCAACGCCAGCAGCGACACCAGCACCGACAAACCGGTAACCCACGTGCCCCCACGGCTTTTGAATAAACCGTGGGTACGTTTGCGTGGCGCTGCCTGTGCAACGCCGGGGAGGGACGATTCAGGCAGCAATCAGAGCAGTCCGGCCTGGGTCATCAATTCCACCGCTTTCTTGCTGTTGAGCTTGGACGCGTCGACCTTCGGCGCATCCAGCTGCGACAGCGGGGTCAGCTTGGGGTTGGACTGGGCGTTCTGGCCCACGGCGTATTCGAACGAGTTGCCGTCCTTGAGGATCGCCTGGCCGTCTTTGCCGGTGATCCACTTGACGAAGGCCTGGGCCTCTTCCTGGTGTTTGCTCGACGCCAGCACGCCGGCACCGGAGGTGCTCACGAAGGCGCCCGGGTCTTGGTGCTTGAAATAGTGCAGCTGGGTGTTCTTGCTGTTTTCGCCGGTCTTGGATTGGTCGACGAAGCTGTAGTAGTGGTAGATCACGCCGCTGTCGACCTGGCCGGCGTTGACCGCCTTGAGCACGGCACTGTTGCCGCGGTAGATGCTCGCGTTGGTCTTCATTGCCTTGAGCCAGTCAAGGGTGGCGGCTTCGCCTTTGAGTTCCAGCACGGCGGCGACAATCGCCTGGAAGTCAGCACCGGCCGGCGAGGCGGCCCAGCGGCCTTTCCAGCTGGGGGAGGCGAGGTCCAGCAGGGACTTGGGCAAGTCGGCTTCTTTAAGTTTGCTTGGGTTGTACACAAACACCGTGGAGCGCGCGGCGATGCCGACCCACTTGCCATGGGCCGGGCGGTAAGCCGCGTCCACCTGCTCCAGGGTGGTCGGCGCCAGCGGCGAGAACAGCCCGGCGTTGTCCACCAGCACCATGGCCGGGGAGTTTTCGGTGAGGAACACGTCGGCCGGGGACGCAGCGCCTTCCTGCACGATCTGGTTGCCCATCTCGGTGTCATCGCCATTGCGGATGGTCACCGGGATCCCGGTCTCCTGGGTAAATCCTTCGACCCACGCCTTGGTGAGGCTTTCGTGCTGGGCGTTGTACACCACGATGCCCGGCGTGTCGGCGGCATACACATGCCCGGCGCTGACCAACGCGGTGGCGAGCAGGGTTCTTTTGACGAAGGAAGAGAGACGGGTGGTCATGCGGTGGGCGCTCCGGTTTTTATGAATGCACGGGAAATCCGCGAGAGGTCGGTTGAGACTAGACCAATAGGAATCATTTGCATGTTGAGGCGGGGCGAATGTAGAGGCGCGAATGAGAAAAAAACGTCAAACCGATGTGATGAATTCAGCGAAAGCGACACCACAGGATCACTGTAGGAGCCGGCTTGCCGGCGATGGCACCCTTAAGACATGCGCTCATCTCAAAGGCCTCATCGCCGGCAAGCCGGCTCCTACACGGCGATGGCGTTAAGGCGAGGGTGGAGGGGTGGCAATTGTTCTTCGATCGGGGCAGGGCGCCGCCCGGGTATCGCGTCAATCAATTCACGGGTGTACGCGCTGGCGGCATGGCTGAAAATCTGCTCCACCGACCCCTGTTCAACCACCTGGCCCTGGCGCAGCACCAGCACCCGATGCGCAAAGTTGGCAACCACCGACAGGTCGTGGGACACCAGCACGTACGCCATGCCCATCTCACGCTGGAGTTCTTCCAGCAGCTCAAGAATGCGCGCCTGCACAGATACATCCAACGCGCTCACTGGTTCATCGAGCAGCAGCAGGTCGGGCTTGAGCGCCAGGGCGCGGGCGATGGCGACTCGTTGGCATTGGCCTCCGGACAACTCGCGGGGCAGGCGGTCGAGAAAGTTGACGGGCAGGTGCACCCGGTCGATCAATTCGCGCGCGGCCTGTTCCAGGGCTGCACCCTTTAGCCGTCCAAACGACACCAGCGGTTCCACAATGCTGTCGAACACCGTGAAGCGCGGGTCGAGGGCGGCAAACGGGTTTTGTTGCACCAGCTGGATACGCTGGCGCAGTGGGCGAAAGTCGCGCCAGCTCAGCTCGGTCACATCCTGCTGTTCGAACAGGACCCGGCCCCGGGTCGGTTTCTCCAGGCCCAGGGCGATGCGCAGCGCGGTGCTTTTGCCCGAGCCGGATTCGCCGACGATGGCCAGGGTCTGGCCGGGGTACACGTCCAGGCTGAGGTTCTCCAGGGCCTGGAAGGTCGCGGTTTCGCCCTTGACCTTCGGCAGGCTGAACGTTTTGGCCACGTTGCGCAGGCTCAGGATCGGTGCCTGGATATGAGGCAGGCTGGGCAGGGGCTCCCGACGTTTGGCGAAGGCCGGCGCAGCCGCGATCAGCGCGCGGGTGTAGTCGTGGCGGGGCGTTTGCAGGATCTGGCGCGGCGGCCCTTGCTCCACCAACTCGCCTTGCTGCATCACCAGTATCCGGTCGGCGCGATCAGTCGCCACGCCCAAATCATGGGTGATGATCAACAGTGAAATCCCGCGCTCACTCACCAGGCGTTGCAGGTGATCGAGGATCTTGCGTTGCACGGTGACGTCCAGCGCACTGGTGGGTTCGTCGGCGATGATCAGGCGCGGGTTGCCGGCCAGGGCGATGGCGATCAGCACCCGCTGGCGCATGCCGCCGGACAACTCGTGAGGGTATTGGCGGGCGCGCAGCACCGGCTTGTCGATACCCACCTGTTGCAGTAGCTCGACGACGTCGGCATCCACGCCGGGGTAACGCCGCCCCTTGGCCAGGATCACGGCCTCGGCAATCTGCTGGCCAATGCGCAAGGTTGGGTTGAGGCTGACCATCGGGTCCTGGGGCACCAGGCCAATGGTGCGCCCGCGTAGCTGGCGTTTCTGGCGGTCGCTGGCGCGGGTCAGGTCGTCGCCATTCACCCACAGCGCTCCGTCAGTGATGCGGGCGTTGTCCGGCAACAGGCCGAGGATCGCATTGGCCAGGGTCGACTTGCCCGAGCCGGACTCGCCGACAATCGCCACGGTCTCGCCCTGGTCCAGTGAGAACGACAGGTTGCGCACGGCCGGGTTGGCCTGACCGCCAGAGTGATAGCTCACCTCAAGCTGGTGTACATCGATCAGCGGGGGAAGGGGGCTCATCGGCGATGCTCCTCAAACGTGCGGGCAATGTGGTTAAGGCTGAAGACCACGGCCACCAGGAACAGGCCGGGCAGCAAGGACACCCAGGGTGCGGTGATCAGGAAGTGCCGGCCGTTGGCGATCAAGGTGCCCCATTCGGCCGCCGGAGGCGCTGCGCCGAAACCGAGAAAACTCAAGCCGGCCGTGGCGAGGATTGCGGCGCCGAAGTCCAGCGTCGCCAGCACCGCCACCGGCCCCCAGGCGTTGGGCAGGATGTGCCGCAGCAAGGTCCGCGCCCAACTGGCACCGCCCAACCGGGCCGCTTCCACGTAGGGCAGGGTCTTGACCCGCAACACTTCGGCGCGGGTGGTGCGCGCAAACCCTGGAATGATGCCGACGCCCACCGCGATGGCCAACGGCACGGTGCCAAAGCCGATGGCCGTGACAATGGCCAAGGCCAGCAACAAGCCGGGCAGGGCCAGCAGTACGTCGATAAACCGCATGATCACCGCGTCGATACGGCCCCCGGCAAAACCCGAGAAGATACCCAGCCCGAGCCCGCCCACCAGGGCGATACCCACCGCCAGGAACGCGGCCTGCACCGACAGGCTGGCGCCGTAGACCACCCGGGTGAACAGGTCGCGGCCCAGCTCATCGGTGCCGAACAGATGGGTCAGGTTCGGCGCGCGCAGCTTGTCGACCGGGGCGGTGGCGTAGGGGTCGAAGTGCGTCAGCCACTGCGGCACCACGGCCGCGACCAACGCGAATATCACGATCAGCAACGCCACGGTAAACCCCGGCCGGCGCAGCAGTGGCAGCACCACCGCGTTGGCGCGTTGCAGGCGGCTGCGGCGTTGCCAGAAGTCGGTGTGCCCCAGGTTTTGCTGAAGGATAGTCATGGTTTAGGACACCTTGGGTGTATGGGAAATGCGCGGGTCGAGCCAGGGGTACAGCAAGTCCACCAGCAGGTTCACCAGCACAAAGGCGGCGGCGGACACCGCGACGATTGCCAGCACCACCGGAATGTCCTGGCGCAACACCGCTTCCTGAGCCAGGCGGCCAATGCCCGAGCGGGCGAAGATGGTTTCCACCAGCACCGCGCCGGACACGGTGTTGCCCACCTGTAGGCCGATCAGCGTGAGGATCGGCAGCGCGGCATTCTTGAACCCGTGGCGCGCCTGCACCTGGCCTCGGCTGAGGCCCTTGGCGTAGGCGGTGGTGATGTAGGACTCCTGCCACACCCCCTGGAAACTGCGCTGCAACACCTGGGCGTACACTGCCGCACTGGGAATCGCCAGGGTGATCGCCGGCAGCACCAGGCTCTCGAACCCCCGGCTGCCAGTGGCCGGAAACCAGCCCAGGCCAAATGCAAACACCTGGATCAACAGCAAGCCCATCCAGAACACCGGCACCGAAAACCCCAGCGACGGCAACCGCGCCAACGCCACTTTCAGCGGCCGCCAGCGCACATACGCCGCCAGGTAAGCCAACCCGATGCCGCCGACCAACGACAACACAATCGCCAGGCCTGCCAGGGACAGCGTCTGCGGCAGGCGTTCGGCGAGCAGTTCGGCCACCGGGCGATTCAGCGACAGCGACTGGCCGAAGTCCCCGTGCAAGGCGCCCAGCAGCAGGTTGAAGTACTGCTCGAACACGCCCTTGTCCAGGCCGTAATAGGCGCGGGCCTTGGCCAGGTCTTCCACCGACAGCGCGTCGGCTTCCATGCCCGACGCGCTGAGCATGATGGACAGCGTGTCACCCGGCAGCAGGTAGAGGATGAAGTAGGTGATGCTATAAGCCCCCCACAACACCAGCATGGCCTGGCCTACGCGGCCGATCAGGTAGCGAGTCATGGTTGGCCGACCTCGATATCACCCAGCAACGCAAAGCCCTCGGCGGTCCACTGGAAGTTTTTCACCCGGGGCGATGTCGCCGCCTGCCACACGCGCTCGTACACCGGGAACGCAGCGCCTTCGTCGATCAGCAAATCCTGCAAGTCACCGTAGGCCGCAGCACGCTGCGAGCTTTGGGTGGCGGTGATGCCGGCATCGAACAAGCCCTTGGCCTTGTCGAGCACCTGGGGCTCGTAAATATTGGTGGCCAGGGTCGCGCTGTTGGCGGTGCGCGGGTCGAGGATGGTTTGCAGGATGATCGGGTCGGCACGGGTCATGTAATTGATCGACAGGTCATAGTTGCCCGACGAGTTGTTGGCGATCCACTCGGCACGCGTGACCACACTGAGCTTCAGGTCGATCCCGACCTTGCGCAGTTGATCCTGGATCAGCACATCGCCGGCGGTTTCGGCCGGGCTGATGTTGTAGCTCAGGCTCAGGCGCTTGCCGTTCTTCTGGCGGTAGCCGTCGGCGCCCTTGGCCCAGCCGGCCGCGTCAAGCAATTGTTCGGCACCTTGGGGGTCGTAGGCCAGTTTGGCGCCCTGGCTTTTGAAGTAGGGCGTGGTCACGTCAAAGATGCCGTCCACCACCGGGAATTCGGCGTTGTACACAGTGCTGGCGTAGCTCTTGCGGTCGATGGCTTTTTGCACGGCCAGGCGCACTTGCTTGTCGGCGAGCAGGCGTTCGCCCCGGGTGTTGGGGTACAGGTTGAGCGCCGGGCCCGGCAGCGAACGGCTCTGGATGGTCGCGCCCTTGGACTGGAACAACTTGAGGTCGACTTCGGAGAACGGGTTGCGCGGCCACAGGATATCGGCCTTGCCTTGCAGGAACAGGCCGTTGCGCACGCTTTCTTCGGGGATGTAGCTTACGTCCACCGCATCCAGGTGGGCTTCGCCCTGGTTCTTCATGTTGGCCGACGCCCAGGCGTAACCCTTGCGCTTGGTCAGGTGCGCGCCGACTTCGGGGGTGTAGCTGGCGAGCACGAAAGGCCCGGTGCCGATGATCTTGCCCAGGGAGCGCTCCTTGGCGCTGAGGGCATAGGAGGCGGGCGCCAGGATCGACAGGTTGGTGGTGGAAGTGGCTTGCAGGAACCCCGCGTTGGGCTTGGCCAGCACCAGCTTGACGGTGAAGTCGTCGACCACTTCGGCGTGGTCGTAGCCCGCCAGGTAGGTCGCGCCAAACGTCGCCGGCAGCTCGGTGGCCAGGGCCTTGTCGCTGTCGAAGGCGGTTTTTACCGCCTTGGCATCGAAGCGTTCGCCATTGCTGAAGGTCACGTCCGTGCGCAGGTGGAAGGTGTAGGTCAGGGCGTCGTCGCTCACCTCCCAGCTTTTGGCCAGCCAGGGAATGATCTTGCCGCTCTGCGGGTCTTGGTCGGTCAGGGACTCGGCGACATTGCGCAGCAGCACCCGGTGCTCCAGCCAGTAGACCTGGAACGGATCGACGCTGACCAACGTGGTGTTGTCGCCAAAAAACGCGATGCTCAGGGTTTTGCTGGCCTGGGCCTGGTCACCTGAAGGTGAGCAGCCCACCAGGCTCAGGGCCAGGGCGCAGGACGCCAGCAGGCGGCTCGGTACAGTGGATCTCGTCAAAGGGATGCCCTCACGTGGCGATTGCGCTTAGAAGTCGTAGGCCAGCTTGGTGTACCAATAGCCGCCGCCCGGATAGAACGGCGGGTTGCCATACGGCGCCAGGCCCAGGTTGCTGTAGACGGCATGCCGGTCGGGGCGCACGTCGAAGATATTGGTGCCGCCGACGCTCACGGTGAGGTGGTCGACGAAGGTGTAGCTGACGTCCAGGTCGGTGATCCATTTGGCGCCGAAGCTGCGGTCGCCCGTGGGGTTGACCGCCAGGGTCTTCACCGCGCCGTAGCGGCTGGTTTGCAGGTTGACCGCCAGGTCCTCGACCTTCCAATTAGCACCCAGAATCCACTTGGTCTTGGGGGTGGCATCAGTCAGGTCGCCCTCGCGATCGCGGCCCACCAAGGTGACGCCGGAGTTGGCGAGCGCGCCGGGAGTGTCGCGGGTGCCTTCGATGGTGGTCTTGTTCCAGTTGAAGCCCAGGCTCCAGCGCACTGACCCCCAGGCCTCCAGCGGCGTGGTGTGGTCGGCGACCACGTCCAGGCCCTTGGTGCGGGTGTCAAAAGCGTTGGTGTAGTAGTTGACCCAAGTGCCGCTGGGCACGCCCTGGGCGGTGAGGATGTTATTGATCACGCCGTTGCCACGGTCGTAGATATTGCTGGTCAGTGCGATGCGATCATCAATGTCGATGAGGTAGGCGTCGGCGGTGATGCTGGTACGCGGCGCCGGTTCCCAGGTCAGGCCCAGCCCCAGGTTGCGCGACTTCTCCGGCTTGAGGTCATCGCCGCCGAGGGCCTTGGCCAGGTTGCTGCCCGATGGCGTCAGGCGGGTAACGGCGGGCACCACGTTGCCGTTGGCGTCGATGGCCACCCGGTTGTCGGCGACGGTGTAGCCGATCTGCGTCAGCGACGGCGCACGAAACCCGGTGCCGACGGTGCCGCGTACGGCCACGGTGTCGGTCAGTTCATAACGCGAGTTCACTTTCAGGCCGAAGGTGTTGCCCGAGTCATCGTCGTAATGCTCGATGCGCCCGGCCACATCGAGGAACCAGTGCTCGGTCAGGTCAAAGCCCAGGTCGAGGTAACCCGCGTAGTTGTTGCGGACCAGGTTGACCTCATCTTCCGGGCGAATCGTCACCGCCGCCTGCGCGCCCGAGGCGGCGGGGTAGGTGCCGGTAATGTAGGCGTCGGGTTCGCCGGCAAAGGTGCTGAAGCGCTCCCAGCGATGTTCCAGGCCGGCCGACACCTGCACCGGTGGCGTCAGGTTGAACAGGCTGTCGTAGCGGCGGGTGAAATCGACGTTGTTCACCCACTGGTCAAAACGGAAGGTGGCCAGGTTGTCGAATTTGGTCGGCGATGCCGTGCCCAGTGACGGGTTGATGTTCAGGTCGCTGGAATGGTGCACAGTGTTGCGCCCGTAGGTGGTGCTCAGGTCCCAGTTCCAGTCGGCGAGTTCGCCCTTGCCGCCGAACAGGAATTGGTAATCCCGGTCCTTGATGTTGTTCAGCGGGAAATACCCGTTGGGGAACACCTCGGGCACCGCCGCCGTGCCGGTGGGCAGGCGGAAGTAGTTGGCGGCCTCGGCGTCGCGTTCGCCGTAGGTCGAGAACGAGTACAGCGTCACGTCCTCCAGCGGCAGTTCGGCGTTGTAGGCCAGGTTGAAGGCCTTGAGGTCGGGGTCGCCGTTCTTGATTGCCACGCGGTCCCAGGCCGCTTCCTTGGCCGGGTCGCTGAAGGCGCGCACGCTGTTGTCGGCCTTGTCGTTCCACGAGGCGGCACCGCGTTTGCGCGCGTCGACCGAGACATGGAAAAAGCCTCGGTCACCCAGTTTGAAACCCTGGTCGCCGGCCACCTTGATGGTTTCACCCTGGCCGGAATACAACTGGCCATAGCTGCTTTCCAGGTGCCCGCCGCTGGCCTCGGACTTGAGGATGATGTTGATCACCCCGGCCACGGCATCCGAACCGTACTGGGCGGCGGCGCTGTCCTTGAGCACTTCGATATGGTCCACCGCGCTGACCGGGATCAGGTCGATGTCCACGGCATTTGCGCCGCTGTTATCGATGGACCCACGCTGGCCGGTGGCCCCGTTGTGGCGGCGTTTGCCGTTGACCAGCACCAGGGTGTAGGCCGGGCCCAGGCTGCGGTTGCTCAGCGGGCGGGTCACCGAGTTATAGCCGGCGATGTTGGTGCCGAAGTTGAAGGACGGCAGCAGCTTGGCGATGGCTTCGGAGAGTTCGGCGCGGCCGGTCTTGAGCAGCTGCTCGCTGTTGATCACATCAATCGGCGCCGGGCTGTCAGCCACCGTGCGTTCCTGGCCACGCAGGCCGGTGGAGATCACGGTGACGGTGTCGAGCTTGGCGTCATCGGCGGCTGCCTCGGCAAACGGCAGCGGTGCCGCGAGCAACAGGGAGCTGGTCAGCAATGACAGGTGAAATTTACGGGCGGGAAGAGGGCGTGCGAGATCGGGCATGTCAGGAGTAATCCATCAGGATTGGCACTGGCCCTTGGTGCGGGTGCAGCTGGGAAACGGTGTGACATGAAAGTATTACTATAAGAAACCCGAGTGAAAGTCTTTTTTGGAATAAGCTAATTATTAATTAATGTGATTTTATTAATTTATAAAATCACATATTTTTATTATCGTTCGCTTGTAGTGAGCGGGCTTGCCCCGCGCGGCGGCGTATCAGGCACATCACATTTACCTGACACGCCGCGGCGTGGGCTGCGGTTTGCCTGGCGCCTTGTAGTGGGCTGACACACCGCCGCGCGGGGCAAGCCCGCTCACTACAATCAGAGGTCGATGCGGCGCAGTCTTCCGGTTAATGGCACAACGTTGCCATCCGGGGTTGGCAACGGCCGGCCCGTCAAACCCATGCCTTCACTCACCACCACTCCACCGGGCACCAGGCACAGGTTGGAGGGTGTATCCAGCCCGCGTGCCAGTACTTTCACGTCACCGTTGTGCAGGTCGCAGTCGAGCAGGCGCCCCGAAAACCGGGTAAAGCCACCGTGCAGGGTTTCGCCGTTCCAGTCAGGTGGCAACGGTTGTTGCAAATGGCTGCACAACTCCAGCACCAGCAGATGGCCGTTGGCACGCAATGCCAGCCCGGTGGGCAGTTGCAGGCCGCTGATCAGCACCTCGATCTGCCCGCTGGCCGGGTGTACCCGGATCACCTGGCCGGCGTGGTCGGCAAAGTCGATGCCTTTGCGGGCCGGGTCGCCGTGCAGCTCACCGGAGAACAGGCTGATCAACACGGCGTCGGTCTGCGGCTCATACACGAGGGTGACGGGTACCGCTTCCTGGCCCTTGTCCAAGTCGGGCAGTTGCACCAGCACACGCTCGTCTTCGCCGTTGCCGAATTCCACCAACTGGTTGGTATCGGGCTTGACCGCCAGCCAACTGCGCCGGGTCGGGTGGTAGCACAGCGCGTTCAGGTTGCCCCGGCTGTGGTACACCGGTTCGGGCGGGCTGTATTGCAGGTCGAGCAACTTGGAACCGCCGACGTAATCGGTCTGGCTGGCCAGGCAACGCCCGCCACCGCAGGCGATGTCCGACAGGCCCATGATTTCATCGCGCAGCATGCGCGCCTGCATGTTCATGGCGCGAAAGCCCTGGGCCAGGGGCTCGCCCGGCAGGTAGGCGCCGGGCCGCTTAGGATCGGGGTGCAACGGGCTGATGCGGCCACTGAAGGTCTGGTCCGGCAAGCCTGAACCGGCCTCGGCCAGCAACAGGCTGCCGTCGACTTGCAGGCACAGGCCACGGGGGTTGAGCAGGCCTTCGGCGATCAGCGTGCTGGGGCGCAGGGTTTCGCTGGGCTGCGCCGGTATACGTAGCGTCATGGCGGTGTCCTCCTACTGCGGCGGTTGCCAAGGGGTTTGGGTGAGGTAAGCGCTCAACAGAGCGCGCTGTGACGGCGACATCGAACGCACCACCGGCATGTACAGCGTGGTGCCTTTGTACACATCCGCGATGCGCGCGAGGATCGCGTTTTTCGCGCCCATGACCGCGTCCGGCTTGTTCAGTGCGACGTAGCGCGACATGGCCGGGAAGGCCAGGTAGTGAAAACGCAGGACGCTGGGGTAGACCATGTCCCAGGTGATGGTTGTGCCGGCGGGGATGCCAAAGTCAGTCTGGGCATATTTGCGAAAGCTGGTGAAGTAGCCACTGCTTTCGAGCCCGTTGGCGGTGCAATTCAACGCTACGAAACCCGCCTGGGCTTCGCTGCCCGGCTTGAGGGCCACTGGGACACTGATCGAGCGTTGGCCGGTTTCCATTGTCAGTGTGGCGGGGAAGTCGAGAAACTCGTAGTCCTGCGGGGCGGTGTACAGCGCCGGTGGCGATTGTTCAATACTGATAGCGGTGGCAGCGGGCACCGGACCGCCCAGGTAGCGAACCTGCAACGTGATCGACAGGCCGTCAGGGTAGTCTTCCAGGTAGACGTTACGCAGATCGCCGTACACCCGGTACTCCGATTCGAGGGCCTTGAGGGTCGAATCATCGACAGTACCCGGTGCATTGACCGCCAGGGCCGACGTCTGCGCAGCTTGCTGCTGGGTGGCACTCAGGGGCAGGTCGACGATGCCGCCATACACGTAGTAGTCAACCAATGGGCTGCTCGTGGGGTCGAGCGTTGTGAGCTGAGTGGTGCCCGCGGTAATGCTGACAGGGCCGTAATTCGCATTCGGCCCGATGGGGCTGGTGATGTCGGTGCGGTCAGCGCGGAAGGTTTGCTTGGGGATGAGGTTGACCATGTCGATGCTCAGCAGGCCATTGCTGGCCAGCTCCGCATAGGCGGCATTGTCCGTGTCCTGGTTGATCAATTGGCGACCCGGTTGACAGTTCAACGGCTCATCGGCAAACGCCGGTGCCAGTGTGCCGATGACCCGGCCGATGCTCGGGTTGGGGTCATTTTTGTTGGCCGCATAATCGGCGTTCAGCTCGGCCGTGGTCATCCTGGGGCACATCTCGAACATCACGAAGCGCAGCACGATCCCCGTTGCCCCCGGTGCCTCGATGATCGATTTGAGGCCCGCGCTGTTGCGGTTCCATTGGACAATGCTACTGAGCGGGAACGTCAGCTGGAACGTACCGCTGGCATGGAACGAGCCGGGTGCGTCCATGGTGTTTGGCTTCAGCACCCGGGTCTGCACATCGAAACTGCTGCACACGGTGTTGCATTGAATCAGTAACTGGAGGTCGTCATCCGTGCCTATCTGCAGGCCGCCGACGAAGATCTGGGTGGTGGTGGACGCTGTCGGGTCGAGGTCTACCATCATCGGGCCGGTGAAAGGCCCCTGGCCGGTAACCGGGTCCACCGATCCAAGCAGGCCGATCGGCTGGCCAACGAGGTCGCCAGTGGTACTGACGCTGCCCGGGTTGCCCTGGGAGCTGATCAGGGCGTTTTCCATGAAGACCTGATGGTCTCCGAAGTGGTTCCAGCCGCCGAGGGTATAGCGCACCGCACTCGGGGTATCGATCATGGCGTTCAGTTCGTCATCGCTGTAAGCCTCGGCCTGGGGGGCCACGATAGAACGCGCCAGGTCAAACACCGGCCAACCGTTGTCCGCGTTTTGGGGCAGGCACGGGGTGTTGTTCGACACACTGACATCGGTGGTGATACCGCCCCAGAAATTCAGGCGGGGTCCGTTGAGGATACTCATGATCTATTCCTTGATCGGGGAAGGGGTGGCACCCGGTGTCTGGGCGAATTTGAACAGGTAGGAGTAGTCGGACTTGATCGCGCTCTTGGGCGGCGTCGCCATCGAATGGCACGCCATGCAACTGCTGGTGGGCTGGATGTAGCTTTCCATGGTCACGTTGGCCGACAGCGTGGGGGTGGGTGTGCCCATGGGGTTGCCGATCATGTTGGGGTTGAGTGGCCGCTGGGTGGTGATCAGCTGGTAGTACTTCAACGGGCTGTTTTGCAGGCCAGGGTCGGCGCGGTAGGTGGCGTTGACCTTGTCGGTGGCGCTATCAATGGCAGTGACACGGGTTAGCGGGTCGGGTGTCTGGAACGTGGTGCCGCTCACCGGTACGCACACCGGATGCGCGCCTTGGGTGTTCCAGTTGCACGGCGACTGGTTGACGGTGGTGGCGGCAGGGTCGTAGTAGCTGCCACTGGTTGACGGGTCAGCCGGCACATTGTCGATTTGCTCGAAGGTCGACCACACCCACTGCGGGTAGCCAACAGGCTTGGTGATGATATGCAGCCCCACCAGCCCCAGGAGTTGCTGGGCGACCCCGTTGGGCTTGCCCTGGGCGTCGAACGTGGTCACTTGCGCGATCATGTTCAGGTAGCGGCTGGCATTGTCCTTGGACGTGAGGATGCGCCAGCTGGATTTGACCTCGATGACCCCGTTGGGGAACTTGATGCTACGGGCGTTGGACACCACGTTTGCGTTGTAGAAATTGTTGGCGACGATGTAGTTGTAAGAGGTCTCGTTGGCGGCAATATCGTAGTAGGTCGGGTTGCCCGCCTGGTCGATCAGCCAGCCGCCGATGGCCTGGTCGACGTGGTTCTGCAGGCTGGTGTTTTTCAGCGCGGCGATATTGATCAGGCCCAGGCTTCTGGCGGTCAGGACACTGTTCCAGGGGCCGGGGTTGGCTGCATTCGGCAGGAAAATTTCCTCCACGCTCTTGTAGGTTTGCCACACGGTATAGCCGCCGCCACCGGGTTGCTTGGAGCAGTCGGGGCTGCCGCGTTGCCCGTCCTGGGCGGGCCAGTTCAAGGCGACAAACAGCTGCCAGCTGTATTCATCAAACGGTGTCTGGCCGGCGCCGGCGGCCGGCGCGGCGGCGGGCAGTTGGCAACTCAGCGACGTGGCCAGGGCCGACGGCTGGGTCGCCTCCCTAGCCTGGGCCGGCAGGTTGGCCAGCCCCAATAACAGCATGGAAAAACACACGAGGGTTTTCATGGCGGATCCTTCCTTTGATGTCGGGTCAGGGTTGCATGAGCTGGTTCCACTGCGCCTTGTGGCCGTTACTTTTACCTGCCGGGGGCACGAACAGCTGGCAGGGCGGTGGGTTCGCCGGGCACATGGCGGCCACCTGGTCCCAGGTGTCTTCCGGGTTCGGGGTGGCGATGCGGAAGTTGGTGTAGTTCTGGCTCACGATGGGCGCGTTGGCGACACTGGTATCCCCCGAGAAAAAGAACGACTGCGGCTGCCGGTAGGGCGGGCTGCCGGTCGGTTGTTTATTGAAGGCATAGCCAAACAGGATCGGCCCTGCGGGTGATTTGAGGTCCATGGCATAGGCTTGCAGGCTGCCGCCCAGGTGTTTGCTGCGCTCGGCGCTGTAGGGCAGGTGCTCGATGAAGCTTTGCCGTGGCGGGTGGTTCATCGGCGAGAACATGCAGCAGGCCGGCATGTCTTTCGGGCGGTCTTGCGGGTAAGTGAGGAAGTACGCCTTGTTGCCCAGGGACACGAAGGTGCAGGTGTAGTTGTTGTTCTCTATCGGGAAGATCGGCAGGCAGTACTTCTCGTAGTGCTCCATCATCGCGCCGAACCCGTCGCCGTCCGCCGGGATATAGGTGGTGTCGTAGTAGCTGGTGCCCTTGGACACGGTGTAGTCGGCCGGGGTCAGGGTGGAGGGCGGGTCACTGTAGGGCGGCGGGTTTTTCTGGTAGTTGTGGATCACCCGGTACATCGTCCAGTCGCTGATCCATTGCGCGGGGAAGAAGGGATCGGACGGATCGCTGGGCGTACGTTTGGCGATGCAGTTGCCATTTTTTTTAGTGCAGCCTTCGCTGTTGTGTACCCCATTGGTGAAATACACCGCGCCGCTGTCATTGGCAGCAAACGCCGCGGGGCTGAGCAGCAGCAACAGCAGCAAGAATCGACGCAAGAAGTTGGCGTTCATATGACACTCCTGTGCAGTGCCGGGTGACGCAGGCGTCACCCGGTGGTCCTGGCGTTACAGCGTTATTGGTAGTCGCTCATGCTGAGCGGCACGGGTGGGTAATTGCGTTTCACCAAGGCCTGGGCCCACAGTTCCAGCACGGCGCGACGGCTTTGCGGCATGTCGCGGGTGATGGGCATCGCCAGGGTGCTTTCCTCTTGGTATTCCTTGCTGATCAGCACGATTAGCTGGTCGATAGCGCCTTCGATCCGGGTCAGGGAATTGAGCGGCATGAACTTGTTCATGATCGGGTAGAGGTAGTAATAGGGTTTGAGGATGAAGGGGAAGATAAAGGTCTCCCAGATCACCGTGCTCGCGTCCTCGCGCTGGTAAATGGCGTTCCAGGCCGTGACGAAAGCCTTCTGCAGTTCGGGTTCCAGCGGCAGCACCCGCAGCGGTGCGAGGAAGTCGACATAGGCTTCGGCGAGCGGGAAACTGAATGGAATACCCGGCGCCTGCTGACCTTCCTGCACGAAGAAGCGCAGGGTTGGAAAGCCCGGTGCTTGGCCCGTGACCGTCAACCGGGCAATCCCATTGGCATCGGTTTGCACAGAGGTCACGTTGTATTGCACGGCGCTGTTGAGCGGGTCGTCCAGGACGCCTTGGCGGCTGATCGGGTTGGAGAACGCCAAAGTAGGCTGCAGGGACACTGCGGCGGGTGTCTTCAAATAGGTCTGATAGGTCACCGGTTGCGTCGTGTCTGTGTTTTCGGCGGGCAGTATCGACATGAGCTGGCGGCCGGTGCCTTCGGTCAGCATCGTCGCCAGTGCGGACGTGCCCTTGAATTGGGGCAGGTTGGCAGTGTTGTTCGCGAAGTTGGAGGGATCATTGTTGAACAGCGTGAAGTCGGCCGCATTGCTGAACGTCAGGTAATAGTCGGTGGTGCACAGCATGTAGGCATTGCCGTATTCGGCGACCCATAAGGTGGTGCCGGCCGGTGCCGGCTGGCCATTGCGTTGCACCATGATCTGCAGTGTCTGGGTGGCACCGACGTCGATGAAACTGCCGCTCTCGATCACCTCGGCAGTCCATTCTTGTTGAGTGGCGGCGACTGCATTCGGGCTGCCCAGCAAGTGCAGTTCCAGCGTGCCGCTTTGCAGCAGGGTCTGCGCCGCCACGGTGAAGGGTAGGTCGAGCAGGCCCGAGCGTTGGTCGAACTGCGTCTGTTGGTAATCGGCATAGCTGAAGCGGGCCAATTCGTTGAACTGCGTGCCCTGGCGGATGCCAATCGCATAGTCGCCCGCCAGGTACTTGGCGGCAACGGGGATGGGGGCAGTTTTGTCGACCGGGTAGAACGGAAAGGTGTTGCCCAGATCCAGCGACAAGGTGTTGCCATGGATCTGCGCCGAGGTCACGCCGAGCTGTACCTGTTTCGGGGTGTCCCCGGGGGTGATGTGAATCGGCACTTTGGCAGCCGGCACCAGGCGCATGCCGGCAGGTGCGGTGGGGAACTCATCCTCGAACCACAAGCCCAGGGTGCCGACCGTACGGCTGTAAGCGGGGTTGAAGAAAATATCGCCGACGTTATCCAGCCCCTGCTGGTACATGGCCTGCACCTTGGCCAGGGCCTCGGGGCTTGAGGAATGAGTGTCGATGGGCGGGAAGTCATTGAGGATGCCGTTCTTGTCGTAGCACGTGAGGTACGTCGTGAAACGGAACATCAGGCCCTTGGCGTTTTGCTGCTGCATCTGTGCTTGCAGGTTTTTCAGCAGGGCCGAATCGCCCACTGCCCATGCCAGGTTTTCTTTCGGGAAACAGGTCTGCCAGGTCGTGGTGACGTAGCTCAGGCCGCCGAGGCCGGCCCATTTGAAGTTCAGCAGACGGTCGAGCATGCGATGCTCGCGGTTCAGGGTCAGGCCGCATTGCGGAGTGCCCAGCACCAGCTTGTCGAAGTACAGCGCGGTAAAGGTGTTCTGCCACGGGCTCACGTCGACAAAGCGCGCCGCTGTGGGGCCTGCGCCGCCAAAGGGATTGCCCACCAGTTGATAGGGCTGGTTGATCAAGGAATCGGTAGCGACATAGCCACCGTCGGGCAGTTCGCCGCCGCTGATCACCGATTGGGTCTGTTGGTAGCTCACCGTGCCGCAGGCGTTGTCGCCGAACAGGTTCCATTCGCCGGGGATCATCGGCGTGGTCACTTGTGGGGCATTGCCCGGTACTTGCAGCACATAGTCGGGGATCTGGTTGACCGGCAGCGGCGCAATCGTCCAGGGCAGCAGTGTGCTGGCCGCATTGAGCGTCGTAATGCCAAAAGACTCCAGGAACGGCCAGTTCATCTGCATCTTCACCGCGTCATACACCGGGAACATGTCGTTGTTATTGGCCGTTGGCGGGTTCCAGAACATGTGGCCTTTGACGTAGATCCGAGGAAAATTCAATACGCTCATGTCAGGCTCCTTAACGTTGCCACTGGGCGCGTTTGAGCGACCAGACAAAGTCCAGTTTGTGGTAACCGACGAAGTCGGCGGCCGGCAACTCGGCGGTGGGGTAGACGATGCCGCCCTGTTGCTTCAGGGCGAAATTGAAGTAGCCCTGCTTGGGCGAGTACGCCGCCGTGCCGTGGCAAGCAAAACACGACGACTCGCTCTGGAACGCCGACTCCAGTTGGGAGTTGGCCAGCAGGGTGGGGTTGGTTTCCGACTGCACACCGATCAACTCGTACTGCGCCAATGTCGGGTTGGCGGCCTGGAAGCTGGTGTTCACCGGTTGCGCCGCCGCAGTCGGGCCGGTGCTGTTGGTCATCGGCGTGGCCGGCGTCGCGTTGGTCACCGTGTATTTGCTGTTGTTGACATTTTCAAAGGTGGTCCAGACCCAGTTGGGGTTCAGCTTGTTGATCACGTGCAAGCCGCTCAATGCGGCGTAACCCACCTGGTAGGTGCTGCCTTGCTGGTAGTAGGCCTGGGCGATGTAATAACCGTCGTTGGCCAGTTGCTGTTGATAGGTGGCGTCGCTGCCGATCCACAGCCACGCGGCCTTGAGTTCCCAGGCGGTGGAGGGGAAGTTCAGGTCACTGGTGAGCGCCGCCTGGCCGTTCACGTTGTAGACCTTCTGCTGGACGATGTAGTTGAACGTGTCCTGGCCCATCAACAGCTGGAAGCGCACCGCCTGGCCTTTCTCGGCAGCCGGCACCTGGCCGCCCATTTGCAGGATCAGCCCGTCCACCTGCTGTATGGCATTGAGGTTGTGAAACAGGCGGCTGGTGTTCATGCCCAGCGTTTTGGCCTGCGTGAGCACGGCGGCGGGCACCGGCACGCGCTGGGCGTACGGCAGCGGTTGGGCGCCGTTGTTCAGGTAGACCTGGTCCGACGGTTTCAGGGTTTCCCACACGCGGTCCGGGCTTTGCGTGGACGCGGGTTGGTTGAGGCAAGCGAACCAGTTCCAGGCCAGGGTCTCGGGGCTTTGGGTGAAGAGGGTTCGGGTGGCATTGAGGTTGCCTCCAAACTGCAGGAAGTTGCTGCAATCGAAGGTGTTGGGGGCCTGGGCCTGGGCCAATCCGGCCAGTGCACTCAGGACAGTGATTGATAAGGCTCGCCGCATGGAAGCTCCTTGGCTGTGGCCAGTTCGGTGTGTGGGCGCCCCAGGAAGTGTTCCAGGAGCAGTTGCTTGACTGCCGTTGCTGCAAGCTGCTGCGGCAACGCCAGGTCGCAATTGGTGATCAACAGCGGCCCGTTCTGCACGCTGCTCGGCAGGCGGCCATGGCTGCCACGGACCAGGCGGGTGTCCAGCGGGATCAGGTCCATGTAGTAGCGAAAGCCGAGTTTTTTCTGCAGCAGACGGCGCGCCACTTTCAGACGGGGGAAGCGGATGGCCGGGTCGACAAACAGCTCCAGCGGGTCGTAGCCGGGCTTGCGGTGGATGTCCACGGTGCGCGCAAAGTCCGGGGCCTTGCGGTCATCCAGCCAGTAGTAGTAATCGAACCAAAACCCGGCAGCAGCCACCGCCACCAGCTCGCCGCTGCGCGGGTGGTCCAGTTGCCAGGCGCGCTGCTCGGTTTTATCCAGCACCTGCTCGATGCCTGGCTGGCGCTGCAACAGGGCTTTGACGCGGGGAATGTCCTGCGCCTGCTTCACATAGACGTGCGCGATTTGATGGTCGGCTACCGCGAACGCCGCACTGGCACCGGCGTCGAGCAGCTCCCAACTGAGCGACTGGCGCACCTGCAACAGGCCTTCGCTGCGCAGCACACGGTTGATCGAGATCGACTGCTCGACCGCTTCGATCCCGTACTCGGAAAGCACCATCACCGCCGCCCCTTGTGCCTCGGCGAACGACAGCAAGCGCCCGACTTCCAGGTCGATGGCGCGCACTTCATCGGCAATCGAGGGGTGGTCGGGGCCCACGCGTTGCAGGCTGTAGTCCAGGTGAGGCAGGTAGATCAATTGCAGGTGCGGCCGGTTGATCTGGAATTCGGCCATGGCGCAATCGACGATCCAGCGGCTGGAACGAATGCCCGCCGCTGGCCCCCAGAAACCGGGAAACGGAAACTCGCCGATCTGCTCCTCGATCTGGGCGTGCAACTCCGGCGGCGACGAATACAGGCCAAACTGTTTGCGCCCGTCGGCGGGGTAGTGGGGGCGCGGGGTGATGGCGGCGTCCACGTCTGCGTACATGTTGTACCACCAGAACAACTGGCTGCAGCGAAACCCCGGCAGCACGCGCTTGAGGGTGTGCCAGACCTTTTCACCCTGGATCAGCGCGTTGGGTTGCAGCCAGAACTTCACCTCGGCCTGGTCGCGAAAGTACCAGCCGTTACCGACGATACCGTGGGCCGACGGCGGTGTGCCGGTGAGGATCGAGGCTTGCACCGTCGATGTGACGGCCGGGAACACCGGTTGCAAGTGGGCCATCTGCGCGGTCTTGAGCAGCTTGTTGATATGCGGCGTGGCCTCGCCGAGCAAGGCGGGCGTCAGCCCCACCACATTGATCAGCAGCAACGGTTGATCAGAGTGCATGGGCGTACGCCTCCTGCACCGGGGAACGCAGCAGGTTGCGTTGACGCAGCTGCGTCTCGACCCAGGTCAGCTCGGCGGCGATGCCCGCCAACTGGGCCGGTTCGGAGGCGGGCCGCAGCTCGGCGGGCAGCACGCCCCAGCTGTAGGTCTCCACCTCCAGCACAGGGCGAAACTCTGGATGGGCCGCCAGGTAATCGAAGGTTTGTGCCAATGCCACCTGGCTGCCGCTGAGTTCGGGCAGCAACAAGTGTTCGCTGAACAGCGGCACGTGGAAGTGAATGCGCAGCTCGCGATAACTGTCACAACCCGCCAGGGCGGCGGGCAAGTCCGGCCAGGCGACCACTCGGCCCTGCGCATCCAGGGCTTTGACCTGATGCAGGTAGACTGCTTCGGCAAAGGTCGCCAGGGTGTCGAGTACCCGCTGGCGCCGCGCATCCCCTTGCGGCGGCAGGCGACAGATCATCGCGTTGGAGAGCTGGATCTTGCCCACCGGCACCCGGGCCTGGCGCAGGCGGTCCAGGGATTGATAGCAGTCCTCGAACATCACCGCCTGGTGGCACACGTCAAAACACAGCGCCAGGTAGGCATGGTTCGGATCCGTCACGCGCCGCTGCTGGAAGAAGGCGATGGCCTGTTCGGTGGTTTCCAGCACGCAGTCCGGCTCCATCTCCAGGCAGAACACGATCTTCTTGCCGGTTTCCCGGTGCAGGTCGGCGAGGGCGGCGGTGAGCCGGTTGAGGTGCTCGTCAGCCCGCCGTTGCAAGGCAGGCGTCCAGGTGGCGGCATAGCCCAGCGGCACGCTGGAAATCACGCCCTGGCGGCAGCCGGCCGGCAAGGCGTCGGCGAGGATACGCGCCAGGTCCAGGCTGTAGGCCAGCCGTTGCGGGTCGGCCCAGTCTGGCAGGTAGACCTCGGCTTTCACCGCGCCCTGATGGAACTCACCGTAGGGAAAGCCGTTCAACGAGGTCAGGCGCACGCCACTGGTGTGCAGCAGCTTAAGGAAGTGCGCCCGTGCCGAGGCGTCGCGCAATTGCTCGGCAGCGCGGGCGCAGATCCACAGGCCGCTGTCCTGTTCCAGCAACCCGCGCAGGCTGCGCACGCCCTGGAAATGCTGCGCGATGGACGCGCTGAGCCCGGCGAGGTCACGGGTGGGGTGCACGTTGCTGCAATAGCCGACCTGGGCGGCCGTCCAGCCGCTGGCGGCACTCATTTGACCACCGGATCCTGGCCGCGCAGGGCCGAGTTTTCCTGCCATTGCTTGCGCTGGTCGATGAGCAATGGGGTGCTGACCAGGGCCTTGTCCAGTTGGCCGCTCTGGGCGAAAAAGTCCACCGGGTTGTGGAACAGCACCTGCTCAACTTGGGCTTCGCTGAAGCCTGCGGCCAACATGGCCTGGCCGGTCTTGGGCACCTTGAGCGGGTCGCTGATGCCCCAGTCCGCCGCGCTGTTGACCACCATTTTTTCGGTGCCGTATTCCTTGAGCAGGGCCACCATGCGTTGCTCGGACATCTTGGTGTTGGGGTAGATCGAGTGGCCGCGCCAGCAGTCGCTGTCGAGTACCAGGGGCAGGGTGAGTTCGTTGAGGTGGTCGATGATCACCAGGTGCTCGGCAATCCCCACTTCGCGGACCACCGCCAGGGTGCGCTTGGTGCCGCCGATCTTGTCGCGGTGCGGTGTGTGCACCAGCACCGGCAGGTTGAATTGCTTGGCCAGCTCTAGTTGGGCAGCGAGAAACCGGTCTTCTTCGGGCGTGATGTCGTCATAGCCGATTTCGCCCACCGCCACCACGCCGTCCTTGACCAGGTAGCGCGGCAAAATCTCCAGCACTTCATTGGCAATCGACAGGTCGTTGGCCTCTTTGGGGTTGAGGCCGATGGTGCAGAAGTGATGGATGCCGAACATGCTCGCGCGAAAGCGCTCCCACCCCAGCAGCGTGTCGAAATAGTCGACGAAACTGCCGACGCTGGTACGCGCCTGGCCCTGCCAGAACGCAGGTTCGATCACCCCGGTGATGCCAGCGGCGGCCATGTTCTGGTAGTCATCGGTGGTGCGGCTGACCATGTGGATATGCGGATCGAAGTACTTGAGCATGGTGAATCCTCGTCAAGGGAAAAGGGCAGGCGGTGGGGCTCAATTCAGGTAGGCGTGCCATTCCGGGGGCAGGCGCAGGCCGCCCAGGCGCTGGCGTTGCGCGGGGCTGAGCAGGTGGAAGGCAATGGCGCGGGGCAGCCCGGGGGACACGGGGCGGTCGGCCGCCAGTTGCTCGTCCAGCAGGTCGAGGGCGAGTTGGTTGAGGGTGACGCCCTGGCGTTGTTCCAGGCCGATCAGGCGCTCAATGTCGAGGCCCATGCCAAGTGCTTTGAGCACAAGCTGGTGAAAGGCACGCTCGGGGTAATGTCGAGATGGGTAGGCGGTGTCCAGCGCCAGGGCGGCAAACACCTGGGGGTTGCTGGTGCGCCCGGCCTGGAGCGCCAGTTCCAGGCACACACCCTCGCTGTCGAGCCAGTCGAGCGCCTTGAGGGTGGCGACTTTTTCGTGGTCGTCGCCCCACAGGAACAACTGGCGCAGCAACGCCGGACGCTCGTCGATGGGGGCTTGTTCAAGTAGCTGGGCCAGCAACACAGCACGTACCGATTCGACGGCGGTGGCCGGCAGGTGGCGCTTGCATTGGCCACTCAACAGCGCCGCCGTGGTGGCGCTCGGCTGTTGGGCCAGTTGCACTTGTGCCTGCTGCCACCACTGCAATTGGGTGGCATCCAGTTGCTCGGCCAACGTGTGCTGCTGTTCGATGAGGCATTCGGGGCGCATGTTCATGTCGGTTTGATCCAGCGCTGAAAGTGGGGGAGCAGGAAAAGCACCAGCACACACAGCAGGCTGCCCAACGGCTGGTCGGCCACCGCCAGCACCAGGGCATCGAACAGCGGCAGCGCCGCCAGGCCCGCACCGATAAACGCCCGAACCTGGCGATGTTGAGGGTTGGCTAGGTGCTTGTAGTAGTGCCAACCCAGCCAGCCCAGCCACAGCGCCAGTACGGGCCAGAACCACAGGTTGTTGGAGTAGATGGCCAGGACGAGCGGGCTGAGCATCAGCAGCAACGGCAGGCGGCTGATCAGTCTGTTGCGGTGTTCCTGGCGGGCCAGGTAGGTCAGGCCGCTGATGTACACGCCCAGCAACATCGCGCAGAGCCAGATCGGCTCGGGTGGCACCGCCAGGCTGGCGGCGGCGGTGAGGTACAGCGCCGAGCGGCAGGCGCCCATCAACCACACGCTGTGGGCGTATTTCTTGTGCAGCAGGTTGTAGCCAAAGATGCAGCCCACTAGCAGCACCACACCGCCGAGCAGCCAATGGGGTTGGTCGATCAAGCGGCTCAGGCCCAGCACCGCCACGGCGGCCAGGGTCAGCAACAGTGCCGTGGCGCGCCCCACTTGTTGGCGGCTGGCCAGGCCCAGGGTGATCGGGCGCGGGTTGTGGTGTTGTGCGTCCCAGTCGGCGTCGAGCAGGTCGTTCAACAGCATGCCGGCCAGGTACAGCAGCGACAGCGTGAACAACAGCAGCAGCCACACCAGCGACGACGGTGGCGCCAGGGCCCCGGCGCTGCTGGCGAGCAGGGCGGCGGCCAGGGTGTTGGTCCACACCGTGGGCAGGTTGGACACGCGGCCCAGGGTCAGCCAGGTTTTTACGTCGGCTTGGCTCATTTTGCGAAACCCTCATGCAGGGGCAGTAGGGTTTCGCGGCGGGTCATCAGCCGTTGCAGTGCCCACTCCATTCGTGCGTCATCGATTTCGTGCAGGTCCACCGACTGGCCGATCCGGTTGAGCATGGGGATCGACAGCTGCCCGCCCAGGTGCTGGCGAAACTCCTCCAGGCCGAGCAACACATGCGAGCGACCTTGGGCGTCCTTGAGGCCCAGTTCCGCCGGGCACAGGTCGAAGCCCAACGTGCGCAGCAGGCTCATTACCCGTTCGCTGTCGGCATCGCTCAACAGGCCCAGGGCGTTGGCGTACAGCCCATCCAGGGCCATGCCCACGGCAACCGCTTCGCCATGGCGCAAGCGGTGGTGGCTGAGGTTTTCCAGCTTGTGCGCGGCCCAGTGCCCGTAGTCCAGCGGCCGGCCATTGCCGCGTTCGAACGGGTCACCGGCACCGGTGATGTGCCCCAGGTGCAATTCGGCACAGCGGCGGATCGCGTAGCGGCTGGCGCTGTGTTCGAAGCGGGCGAGGGCGTCGGCGTGCTGTTCCATCCACTCGAAGAATGCCTGATCCTTGATCAGCGCCACCTTGACCGCCTCGGCGAGGCCGGCGATCTGGTCGCGACGCGTGAGGCTGGTGAGTAACTGGAAGTCATTGATCACGGCGGTGGCGGGGTAGAAGGCGCCCAGCAGGTTCTTCTGGCCGAAGGCGTTGATGCCGTTTTTCACGCCGATACCAGCGTCATTCTGGGCGAGTACCGTGCTGGGCAGGCGGATCAGGCGGATGCCTCGGTGGAACGTGGCACAGGCGTAGCCCACGGCGTCCAGAACCGCGCCACCGCCCAGGGCCAGCACGTAGCAATGTCGATCGAGCCCGTGTTGCAACATGTCGCGGTAGAGCTGTTCGAGTACCTGCGAGGTCTTGCTCAATTCACCGGCCGGCACCGCGATAGGGGCAGTTTGCAGATGCAGGTCGTCATGGGCGGCGAAATACGCGTCGATCTGCTCACCCAACTGCGGGGCGCTTTGCAGCAACTGGGCGTCGGCAAACACCATCACCGTTACCGGGCCCGCGTGGTGGGCGGTGAGCTGGCCGTGCAGGCACGGATTGAGTGGGTCGAACAGGTGATCGGTGAACACCACCGGGTAGTCGTAGCTCACCTCGAAGCGCCCGTGCAGCGGTTGATCCCTGGCGGGTTTGCGCAGGGTCTTGAGCAGGCTGTAGCCGGCGACGAACAACAGCGGCAACACCATGCTGGCGAGCACCGTCACCAGCAGCGCGTTCTGTTCGATCAGGAAGGTGCCGATGGCCGTGTAGGCCAGCGCCAGCCCGGCGTTGGCCAGGGTGGTAATCAGCAGGAACGCCCGCAGCGGATAGCGTTGCATGCCGGCCGCGACCACCGAGGTTTCCGCCAGCACCGGCACGCCACGCAGGCAAATCAGCGACAGCGTGCCCAACCGGTACCCCAACTGCCCTGGCTGGCGCTGATGTAAGCCAAGGCGGCTGGACAATAAGCGAAAATACCCGGCCCCCAGCGCATACCCCAGCCCGGCGCCCAGGCACAGCCCGATAAAGATCACCAGGTAACCGCCGAGGCTGCCGAACAGCGCCACCGCCAGCAACGCCACTACGCTCGACGGCACCGGCAGCACCACATCCAGCGCGAGCAGGGCGACCAGCAACAAGGCGAGGTTGAGTGTTTGCGCGGGTGTCGACGGTTGGTACAGGTTCAGGTGCGTGAGGAAGTCTTGAATCTGCTGTTCAAACAACAGAAAGCTGGCGATAACCAGGCCGCAAAAACACAGCAACGACAGCCAGAAATGATCGGCTGGCCCCTTTTTCGAGAACGCACGGTACCACTGGCTGCGCTTCATCAAAGCATCCCTTCTGAGAGTTAAGACTTAAGTTCCGTGTCTTGAGTTACAGCAGCGTCTGGTCTGTTTTCAGTGCAATAAAGTCCCTCGCCCGGCAGTCGGGTTTGATCAATAGTGGCTGATGGCTTTTACGGTATTCATGAACGTAGACGGTTGTGGTTGTTTTGCAAGCGGGTGCAGTAAGGAGTTTGAAAAGTGGGTTAGGGGTGGCGTTTGGGAGCTGCAATAATTGAATATTTACAATTAGTTGTATGGCTTTTTGGGTGGTGTCAAAAAGCCGTTGGCGAGACGCTGGGATGTATCGATTTAATGATGAAGTTGTGATGTTTGTCGGGAGGTTTATTGCGGCTGGCTATAAGTATTTTATGAGCTGTTAGTTGTCGAGAATGGTTCCTTTTAATAGGAGTAAACCTGTCAGAGTTGACAGGTTTCATCACCCGAACGATCCGTTAGTCTCGATGGCATTGAAGATGGACACTCTAGGAGGGATGGAAGATGAAACCTTATGCGCTGTTTGCCGGGCTGGTATGCGCCACCGTCGTTTCATGGGCTTCGGCTGATTCGTTGGCGTGGAATGATCCTTCCATCAGTGATGGGGCCTGTACAAATCCTCCCCCCATAGCGTTCCCGACGCAAATCGTGAACACGTTAAAAGCATTGCCTCAGGGGTTTCGGGTTTTCCTGCCATTTGGAAACAAGGCCTATTACCGGTGGGTCTACCAGAAAGTTAATGGCGGTGCGCCCGCAACCGATCCGTCTGTACTGGTATTGACTAAACCACGGGTCACATTCCCGTATCTGCTGGCAATATTGTCGTTGGCTATTGGCAAAGTCGATGTTTATGGTCTGGGTCCTGAAGGTAAGTGGTATGAGGTACAAGCGATTCCGCGCAATCTGATTGCCACCGATTTGTGGGTCAATATTGTTGATGCCAGCGCAGGTGCCGCACCTTCTGATTTTGGCGGTACGAATATTCCATCCCGGTATGTTTGGGCGGACTCGACTGCAATGGTGGAGTGGCATTGTTTTGCCGGGGGCGTACAAGTCTTTAACGTCATTTCCTTGACCCCGGTACTGACAAGTGAGCAGGCCACGGCCATTTCAACTTTTCTGCAAGGTTACGGCTTTCAACCCCAAAATTTTATGACCATGCCGTATTAGTGCCTCATGGCTGAGTGTGTGTTGGTGGAAAAAATTTGAAACCACCTGCCAACGCGTCCCTCAGGTACCCCACCAACACACTCACCGACTTCGGCACATGGGGCGAGTACGGCCGAATCAAATAGATCTCATCGGCAAACACCCCCTTGAGTGTCCAGTCCTTGAGCACCTGCACCAGCTTGCCACTGGCCAGTGCGGCATGGGCGCTGAAATCCGGGAGCAGGGCGATGCCCAAGTGGTTGAGGGCCGAGTCGCGCAGGGCTTCGCTGTTGTTGGTGGCGAAGCTCCCGGCGATGGGCACGGTGAGGCGCTGCACGTTCTTGACGCCGCGCTCAAAAGTCCACGCCGGCTGGTCGGTGCCACGCGGGTAGAACAGGCAGTTATGCGCTGTAAGGTCGCCGGGTTCGCGCGGTTCGCCATGGCGCTGCAGGTATTCCCGGGTCGCCACCAGCACCGAGGCGGTGTCGCACAGTTTCCAGGCTACATGGGTTTCCGGTACCTGGAAGCCATGCCGCACGGCCAAGTCATAGCCCTCGGCTGCCAGTGAGCTAAGCGCATCGGATACGTCCAACTGGATACGCACCTGCGGGTACTGCTGCAAGAACGCAGACAGGTGCGGCACCAGTTGCTGGCGGGCGAACGCCACCGGCGCCGTCAGGCGCACCAGGCCGCGAATCTCTCCCACTGAGTCACGTACCGACGAGAAACTGCGGGCGATGTGCTCGTAGGCGCTGCGCACTTCGCGGGTCAACGACAGGCCGGCATCCGTCAACCGCACGCTGCGCGTGGTACGGGTGACCAGCCGGGTGCCGGTGGCTTTTTCCAGGTCGGAAATGCGCTGGCTCACTGCCGATTTGCTCACGCCCAGGCGCGCCGCTGCAGCGGTGTAGGTGCCTTGTTCTTCCAGTACCGACAGCCAGTGGATATGGGTCCACAGCCCTTCGATCTCAGCTTTTTCCATGAGGGTATTGTTCGCGTAGGTGGACAATCAGTTCTGGATTCTGCTCTGGTTCGGAACAAATCGAAAGCCTATCGTGTGTCCCATCGCTACCCACCTGGGAACCACTGCCATGACTACGACCATCGAGCACTACATCAACGACCAGCGCGTGTCCCGCGATGATCGTTATCAGGATGTCTTCAACCCGGCCACTGGCGAAAAGACCGGCCGCGTCGCCCTGGCCAGCCGCCAGACCGTGTCCGAAGCCGTCGCTGCCGCCCAGGCGGCCTTCGCCGGTTGGGCCGATACCCCGCCGATCCGCCGTGCCCGCGTGCTGTTCGAATACCTCCACCTGCTGCGTGAACGCAAGGACGACCTGGCGCGCATCATCGTCGCCGAACACGGCAAGGTCTTCACCGATGCCCAGGGTGAAGTGGACCGCGGCATCGACATCCTCGAATTTGCCTGTGGCATTCCCAACCTGCTCAAGGGGGAGTTTTCCGACCAGGTGTCTCGTGGCATGGACAACTGGACCTTGCGTCAGCCGCTGGGCGTTGTAGCGGGCGTGACGCCGTTCAACTTCCCCGTGATGGTGCCCATGTGGATGTACCCCATCGCCATTGCAGCGGGCAACACCTTCATCCTCAAGCCAAGCCCGACCGACCCGAGTGCCTCGCTGTTCATGGCCGAATTGCTGCGCGAAGCCGGCCTGCCCAAAGGCGTGTTCAACGTGGTGCAGGGCGACAAGGAGTCGGTGGATGCGCTGATCGAACACCCCGATGTCAAGGCTGTGAGCTTTGTCGGCTCCACGCCAATTGCCCAATACATCTACGAGACCGGCGCCCGCCACGGCAAACGCGTGCAAGGCCTGGGCGGTGCGAAAAACCACATGGTGGTGATGCCCGACGCCGATATCGAAAAAACCGTCGACGCCCTGATGGGCGCTGCCTACGGCAGTGCCGGTGAACGCTGCATGGCCATTTCGGTGGCAGTGCTGGTGGGGGATGTAGGTGACAAAGTCATCGCGGCCCTGACCGAACGGGCCAAGCAACTGCGCATCACTGACGGCCGCGACCTCAAAGCCGAGATGGGCCCGATCGTGTCTCGCGCCGCCCTGGAGCGCATCAGTGGCTACATCGAACAAGGCGTGCAAGCCGGCGCAAAATTGTTGCTCGATGGACGTGACTATGTGCCTGCCGAAGCCGGCCTGGAAAACGGCTTCTGGCTCGGCGCAACGTTGTTCGACCACGTCACTAAAGACATGAGCATCTACCGCGAAGAGATCTTCGGCCCGGTGCTGGCGTGCGTGCGTGCTGCTGACTTCTCCGAAGCGGTAAAGCTGGTCAACGATCACGAGTTCGGCAACGGCGTGAGTTGCTTCACCCGCGACGGCAACATCGCACGCGAGTTTGCACGGCGCATCGAAGTGGGCATGGTCGGCATCAACGTACCGATCCCGGTGCCGATGGCCTGGCATGGTTTTGGAGGCTGGAAGAAGAGCCTGTTTGGCGACATGCATGCCTACGGCACCGAGGGTGTGCGTTTTTACACCAAACAGAAATCGATCATGCAGCGCTGGTCGGAGAGCATCGAGCAAGGCGCTGAGTTCGCGATGCCCGTCTCCAAATAATTAGACCTCACAGCAGACCCCATGTGGGAGCGGGCTTGCCCGCGATAGCATCGTGTCAGTCAGCACATCTGGCACTGATACACCGCCATCGCAGCGATGCGGCGACCCGACAAGCCAGCTCCCACATTTTTATTGCGCTGCCAACCACTGTAGGAGCCGGCTTGCCGGCGATTGCGCCCTCAAGGCATGCACTCATCCCAAGGGCCTCATCGCCGGCAAGCCAGCTCCTACAGTAGAGGGGTGACGCGCTTGATTGCTTGGGGCGATTGCCCGAATGCCCGCAGAAACGACCTGCGCATGCGCTCCCGTTCGCCGAACCCGCACTCCCGGGCGATGATGTCCAGGGAGTAACGGCCTTCTTCCATCATGATTCGCGCCGCTTCAACCCGCAGGTGTTCGATGGCCTTGGCCGGCGATTGGCCGGTTTCTTCCTTGAAGATCCGGCTGAATTGGCGCGGGCTCAGGTGGGCGATGTCGGCCAGTTGTTCCACCGACAGGTCGGCCCCCAGGTGTTCCTTGGCATAGAGCAGCGTGCTCTGGATGCGGTCGGTTTTCGGGTCGAGGTCCAGCAGCGTCGAGAACTGCGATTGACCGCCCGAACGGCGATGGTGCACGACCATTTTCTTGGCAACACTGCGGGCGATCTCGGTGCCCAAATCCTTCTCGACAATCGCCAGCGCCAGGTCGATGCCGGCGGTCATGCCGGCCGAGGTCCACAGCGCGCCGTCGATCACGAAGATACGGTCTTCTTCCATCCGCACGCCGGGGTAGGCCTCGCGAAACGCCCGGGCGTGAGCCCAGTGGGTGGTTGCGCGACGGCCTTCCAGCAGGCCCGCCTGGGCGAGCACGAAGGCGCCGGTGCACACCGCGGTGATGCGCTGTGAAGTGGCGTTGCGCAGGTAGTCGAGCAGCCCCGGCGACACATCATCCAGGTGGTTATTGCCGATCACCACCAGCGTGTCGTAGTGCGCGCCCTTGAACGACTGCGACTCCATGCCGAACCCCAGGGAGGAGTGCACGATGCCGCCGTGCTCGGACACCACCGTCAGCGCATAAGGCATGCCGTGCAGGTCATTCGCGGTTTCGAAAACCGCTGAAACGGCGAGCCCCAGTACCTGGAAGCCTGGGTAAATCACAAGGCCGATGGTTTTCATGGCGTGTACCGCTCTCTGGAAAGGTGTGTCCTAAAAAGGTGTATATACGACATTTGTGCCGTGGAGGGGAAGCCGTACTCTCAATCACCGAAGTTTGTCGGCTCACTTTTCTGGAGACACCGCATGAGTACTGTAGCGTCCAAGGGCACAGCCCTTATCACGGGTTCATCCACGGGCATCGGCGCGGTGTATGCCGACCGTTTGGCCAAACGTGGTTATGACCTGATCCTGGTAGCCCGTAACGCCGAGCGCCTGGATACCCTGGCGGCCAGGCTGCGCGCCGACACCGGGCGGACCGTCACCACCCTGGTCGCCGACCTGAACGACAAGGCCGCCTTGGCCAAGGTCGAGGCGGTATTGCGTGAAGACGCCAGCATCACCGTGCTGGTCAACAACGCCGGGGTCGGCTCAGTGGCCTCGGTGCTCGACGGTGACGTGGAGACGATGGACGCGATGATCGGCCTGAACATCACCGCCCTCACACGCCTGACGTATGCGGTGGCGCCGGCCTTTGTGGCGCGGGGCACCGGCACCCTTATCAATATCGCGTCGGTAGTAGGTATTGCCGTGGAGATGCTCAACGGTGTCTACAGCGCCTCGAAGTCCTACGTGTTGAGCTTCGGCCACGCGTTGCAACGCGACCTCGGTGACAAGGGCGTGCGCATCCAGAGCGTGCTGCCTGGCGCAACCGCCACCGAGTTCTGGGACGTGGCGGGCTATGCGCCGCAGAAAGAGAGCCCGATCACCATGTCGGCCAGTGACCTGGTGGACGCCGCACTGGCGGGGCTGGACCTGGGTGAGCGCGTCACCATTCCGGGCCTGCATGAAGGCCAGGCGTGGGACGAGTGGGAAGCCGGGCGCCGCGCGATCTCGGGCAAGTTCGGCAACGCCAAGCCTGCGGCGCGCTACCTCAAATAACCCCATCCCCCCTGTAGGAGCGGGGGGGGGGGGGGGGGGGGGGGGGGGGGGGGGGGGGGGGGGGGGGGGGGGGGGGGG
>NZ_JBWKRS010000007.1:125620-224204 GCF_059419385.1 Pseudomonas sp. GW821-FHT05H12
GCTTGCCGGCGATAGCGGTGGGTCAGTCGCACAGAGGTCGACCGACACGCCGCCATCGCCGGCAAGCCGGCTCCTACATTCAACGCCGGAAGGAAAAATCCTACGATTTGCAGGGATTGGTCCTACGCCAACGCTCCAGTCCAGTGCCCATCATTCGCCTTCCTCAATGATTGAAGGACGATCGACGTTCCTCGTGTGTTGCACCCACCGAACAGCCAAGGGGAGAGCCGACTGCCGATTTGTGTTGCAGAAAGGAAAGCTATGTCTAGCGCGTTAGTTGTGGACGACCACCCCTTTATCCGCGCCTCGGTCAAAATGCTGCTGGCCAGGGAAGGGTTCACTGATATTGCCGAAGCCGGTGATGGCGCCGAGGCGGTCCGCTGCGTTCGCGAGCGGGTGCCGGACCTGATCATTCTTGAACTGACCCTCCCCACACTCGACGGGCTGGAGCTGATTGCCCGGGTCACGGGTAAGAATGGCCCCAGCAAAGCCCTCGTGTTGACCTCCCAGCCTGCGCTGCGCTACTGCGCGCGCTGCATGAAGGCGGGCGCGGCCGGGTTTGTCTCCAAGAGCAATGAGCTGGGCGAGTTGGTGAAGGCGGTCGCCGCCGTGATGAACGGTTATACGTATTTTCCCGACCTGGCCAGCAACACCGTGCGGCGCAGTGACACCCAGCGATCGGACCATGACCTGGTGCAACGCCTGTCGGACCGCGAACTGAGCATCCTGCAGCAACTGGCCCTGGGCATGACCAACAAGCAGATCGGCGATGCCATGCTGATCAGCAACAAGACGGTCAGCACCTACAAGACCCGCCTGATCGAGAAACTCAACGTCAAGTCGGTGGTGTACCTGGCGGACTTTGCCAAGCGCAACAACCTGGTGTGAGTGAAAACCTTGGCCTGAGGAAATTTCCTACAAGTTGGTGGGAAATCGGCTGCGCGTTGGGTGATATCGATTTCCCATAATCGCGCCTCTTCTGGCCTTGGCGCCCGACCTCGATCATCCGGCAGGCTGACGGCAACCTATGCCCACAGTCGTGCTCAGCAGGATTTCAAACATGAATTTCAGATCACGACTGCTCAGTTGCCTGGGGGCATCGTCCCTGTCGCTAGCGGCGGTGCCAGCACTGGCCGACTGCAGCTGGACATCGGGCGGTACCACGGCCAAGCCGCTGATGTTCAACGCGGGCACTTACTTCGCGCCGCGGGATATTCCGATCGGCAGTTCGTTGAACAGTCGCCCGGCCGCGATCCAGACCGTCAACTTCGGTGACACGCTGCGTTGCACGGCTTCGGCGTTCTACACCACCACGCTGATCGGCCCGCTGGCCATGGGGGTGCCGGTGGACTACGCCATCGTGCCAGCCAATGCACTCTTGCAGACCAACGTGCCCGGCATTGGCCTGGCCATCTACATGACCGGCTTCACGCCAGAGTGGGCCCTGCCACCGGACAACCCGAACCGCTTTATTCCGTTCACGCTCACTTACGATGCGCCGGCGCCGGTGACAATGCCTTCCATGCGGTTTCGCTTCGCGTTGTTCAAGACCGGCGACATTGCGGCGGGCACCCACAGCATCAACCAGGTAGTTGCCTCCGGTACATCGAACATGGGGCCGATATTCGACCTGACATTCGCCGCCAGCATCACCGTGGCCGGCTGTTCGCTGCCGGCTGCTCCCGGCAATCAGATCGACGTACCCATGGGCACCTGGGAAAAGCGCGTGTTCAGTGGCAAACACTCCACCACGCCGGCCCAGCCATTTGCCATCACCCTGACAGCGTGCATTGCCGGCACCAATTACCCCAACAACGCGGGCGGCTATTTCAACGGCAACTACGCCAATATCCAGATCGATGGCAACAACACCTCTACCATCCTGGACGCGGCCAACGGCATCTTGAGCCTGTCGAGCGATTCTACCGCCCAGGGCCTGGCCATCCAGGTACTCAGGGCTGATGACACGCCCATGAACCTGGGCCAGCCGGTACGCCTGAATCGCATCGCCGACGGCACCACCACGGTGCCGCTCAAGGCGCGCTATATCCAGACCGGCGACGGGCCGACGCCAATGCCGGGGTCTGCCAATGGTTATGCGAGTTTTTCGGTGACCTATCGCTGAACCCGTTCTGACAGTTTGTTTTACGTGCATCCCTGGGTTTCCTGGCCTCATGCCGGCACCCGTTTCCAGCAGGACATCAATCATGCATTTCAGATCACGGCTCTTGAGTTACCTGGGTACTGCGGCCCTGTTGTCTGCTGCGATCCCTTCGGTGGCCTGCACATGGAACTCTGGCAGCACGACGGCCAAGGCGCTGACCTACAACGCCGGGACAGTGTTCTCACCGCGCGATGTGCCCATCGGCACCACGCTGAACAACCCTTCGCCGATCCGTGCCGTCAACTTTGGTGACGGCCTGCGATGCGGCTCGTCGTCGATCTACAACGTCAGGCTGCTCGGGCCGCTGGCCGCCGATATACCGGTGGACTACCTCAACGTGCCCGCCAATGCGTTGTTGCAGACCAACGTGCCCGGGGTTGGCCTCGCGATCTACATGACGGGCTTTGCCGCCGGCTGGCGCACCCCGGCGGACAACCCGAACCGGTTTGTGCCGCTCAACCTGACCTACGCCTCGGGGACCATCGCCGAGATGCCTTCCATCATGTTTCGCTACCTGCTGGTCAAGACCGGCGATATTCCGGCCGGCACCCACAGCATCAACCAACTGGTCGCCTCGGGTACGACCAACACGGTCCCCATGTTCGACCTGACGTTCACCGCCACCCTCACCGTGGCCGGTTGTTCGATGCCGGCCGCCCCCGGCAACCAGATCGATGTGCCGATGGGTACGTGGGAAAAGCGCGTGTTCAACGGCAAGAACTCCACCACGTCGGCAACGTCGTTTGCCATCACGTTGAGTTCGTGTATCGCGGGCAGCAACTACCCCAACAACGCCAACGGCTACTTCAATGGCAACTACGCCAACATCCAGATCGATGGCAATAAGACGTCCAGCATCGTGGATGCGGCCAACGGCATCCTGAGCCTGTCGAGCGACTCCACCGCCCAGGGCGTGGCCATCCAGGTGTTGCAAGCCAATGACACGCCGATGAACCTGGGCCAGCCGGTACGCCTCAATCGCATTGTCAGTGGCACCACTTCGGTACCGCTCAAGGCGCGCTATATCCAGACGGGTGATGGGCCGACGCCGGTGCCGGGCACCGCCAATGGTTACGCGAGTTTCACGGTGACCTACCGCTGATCGTAGGAAATTTCCTACGAATTGGCGGGAAGTCGGCTACGGGTTGGGTGATGGCGATTTTCGATAATCAGGTTTCACCCGGTTTTTATGCCTGCTCCCTCTGATGAGGCCAAAGACCGTCCATGCCTGCAGTTGCTCTTACGAGGACTTCAATCATGAAACAGAGATCCATACTCACCACCGGCTTTGCCGCCTTCGCCCTGGCGCTGGTGGCAAAGCCCGCCATGGCAGCCTGCACCTGGGACTCCAACAACGGCACGCCCAAGCAACTGACCCTGGCCGCCGGTACCGTATTTGCGCCGCGTGACGTGCCGATCGGCACCACGCTCAACAACAACGCGCCGATTCGCACGGTGCCGTTCAACGACCGTCTGGTGTGTGGCCTGGTCGCGCGTTACGCCACCACGCTGGTCGGCCCCGTGGTCACCGATGTCCCGGTGGATGTGGTGCGGGTGCCCGCCAGTTCGTTGCTACAAACCAATGTGCCCGGCATCAGCCTGGCGATCTATATGACCGGTTTTGCCGCCGAGTGGAGAGGGCAGGCGGATAACCCCAGCCGCTTCATTCCGTTTGAACTCAACATGAATATTTCCTATGCCGTCAGCGGAATGACCGGGGCTTTGATGCGCTATACCCTGGTCAAAACCGGCGATATCGCACCGGGCACCCATACCATCAATCAACTGGTGGCCACGGGGACTTCTGATCGTGGCCCGATTTTCGACCTGACCTTTACCGCCTCGGTGACGGTCGCCGGCTGTTCGATGCCAGCCGCGCCGGGTAATCAGATCGATGTGCCGATGGGCACCTGGGAAAAGCGTGTGTTCAACGGCAAGAACTCCACCACGCCCGCCCAGCCGTTCGCCGTCACGCTGGACTCGTGCATCGCGGGCAGCAATTACCCGAACAACGCCAACGGCAATTTCAATGGTAACTACGCCAACATCCAGGTCGATGGCAACAAGACCTCGACCATCCTGGATGCGGCCAATGGCGTGCTGAGCCTGTCGAGTGATTCCACCGCCCAGGGCGTGGCCATCCAGGTGTTGCAGGCCAATGACACGCCGCTGAACCTGGGCCAGCCGGTACGCCTCACGCGCATCGTCAACGGCACCACCACGGTGCCGCTCAAGGCGCGCTACATCCAGACGGCCGACGGACCTACGCCCACCCCGGGTTCGGCCAATGGTTATGCGAGCTTTTCCGTGACCTATCGCTGAGGTTTTCCAGCGCTGCAACGCCAACGCCACGGGGGCATCGCACCTGTGGCGTTGGCGTTTCTGCAGCCCGGTGAAAGGTAGTTATTCGTGGGAAATTTCCTACAACCACAAGGACGTTTCCTACATAGGTGTACCCCTCCAACTTCCAATAATGACACCAGACGAAACGCGCTGACCCGCAGTCGGGTAGCCCCGTCGCTCCGTCTGGATGCCTCCTGCAGGCGCACAGATAACCCCTCTCTTTACTGTGGATGTGATCATGAAAAAGTACGCTCTCAAAGGTTTGACCCTGGCCCTGGTTCTGGGCGGTGCTTCGCAAGCGGCCCTGGCCGCTGATGGCGAAATCAACTTCATCGGCAGCGTCACCGACAACACCTGCCCGGTGGTGGTATCGGACCTCAACGGTTCGGCCGGCGCGGGTGACGTGACCCTGGGCAGCGTCCCTGCCACTTCCCTGGCAAGCGCTGGCGCAGTCGCCGGTGGCGGTGCGTTCACCCTGACCATCGACACCACCGCGCCAGGTTGCAGCGTCACCGGCAAGAAAGCCGTGGTCAAGTTCCTGTCCCTGAGCGGCAACGCCGGCGCCAGCGGCCAGTGGATCGGCCTGACCCCGGATCCGGGTGTGGCTACCAACGTCGCCGTACAGATCAAGGACGCCACCGGCAAGGACGTGCAACTGGGCCTGGAGTCCTCGCCGTACCTGGACCTGACCCAACCGTTGCGCTTCACCGCCAACTACATCGCCACCGGTGCTGCGACCTCGGGCCCGGCCAACGCCAAGGCCGCGTTCACCGTCGACTACCAGTAAGCCCTGTGACACGCCCCAGCCCAGCCGGGTTGGGGCGCCAAGAGGATGACCGATATGAAACGTTTTGCGACCCCATTCAAAGCCACAGCGATGCTGGCCGTGTTGCTCGCCACGACGCTGGTTGGCACCGCAAGCCAGGCCGGTGTGATGCTCGGCGGCACGCGTATCGTGTTCGACGGCAGCAAGCGCGATGCGTCCATCAGCGTCGGCAACACCACCACACAGCCCTATGCGGTACAGACCTGGATCAACACCGAGGCTGACGACAACACCAGCGCAACGCCTTTCGTGGCCACGCCGCCCCTGTTTCGCCTGGACCCGCGCAAAGAGCAGATGGTGCGCATCCAGAAAGTCCCGGGCGCGCTGCCGGAAGACCGCGAGTCGGTGTTCTACTTCAACGCCCAGGAAATCCCGGTGGCCGGCAAGGCCGACGAGAACACCCTGAAGATCGCCATGCGCACCCGCATCAAGCTGTTCTATCGCCCGGCCAGCCTCAAGGGCAACCCGCTGGACGCACTGCCACAACTGCGCTGGAGCCTTGCGCAGGAGCAGGGCAAGACCGTGCTGGTGGTCAACAACCCGTCGGCGTTTCACGTGTCCTTCATCGGCGTGAAGGTATTGGCCGGTGCACACAGCGTGGAAGTCGACGAGCCCAAGATGGTCGCGCCGATGAGCAGCCAGCGTTATGCCTTGCCCGGCTTCAGTGGCAGCGGCGGTGAGGTGATGTTCTCCGCCATCAATGACTACGGCGGCTACAGCGAACCAACCAAAGTCGCGCTGACCCGCACGCCCTGATCCCACTTTTCTTGTCCTTGCGAAGGTGCTCCCGCGTTGCCCCGGCAACGTGATGGCAGCCCATTGAGTATTGTCATGCGAATCGATGCCCTGAACCTCGACTGGTCCTCACTGCCGTTTGCCCCGCTGCGCCTGTCCGCCGCCATCCTGGCTGCGTTGATGGCCGGTGTGGCGCAGGCCGATGACGCAGTGAAGTTTGACTCAAGCTTCATGCAATCCTTTGGTGGCACCGATGCCGGGCCGAACCTGGACCTGGATGCGATTGCCAACAGCGGCAGCCTCGGCCCTGGCACCTACCCGGTGGTCATTCGCCTGAACCAGAGCTTTTTTGATCGCCGCGACATGACCTTCAGCCAGGACGAAAAAACCGGCGACGTGCGGGCGTGCCTGTCGGCAGCGTTTCTCACTGAGCTGGGGGTCAAGCTGGAGGCCTTCCAGGTGCCCGGCGAAAGCCTGCCCGAGTGCATCGACCTCGCGGCGCTGGTGGACGGCGCTGCGGTCAGCTTCGACGCCAACCACCTGGCCCTGGACATCAGCGTGCCGCAGATCGCTTTGCGCCGTGACGCGGCCGGCTACGTGGCGCCGCAGGAATGGGACAGCGGGATCAACGCTGCGATGCTCAACTATCAGTTCTCGGCGGCACAGACCCAATCCAACGCGCGGGGCAGCGGTACGCAATACAACCTCTACAGCAACGGCGGTTTCAACCTGGGCGACTGGCGCTTTCGTACCAGTTCGTCGTTCCGCCAGGACGAGGAGGGCAAGCAGGATTGGCAGCGCAGCAACACCTATGCACAACGGGACGTGACGGCCCTGAAGGGCACGCTGACCGTGGGCGAAAGTTTCACGCCGGGGGATGTGTTCGACAGCATCCCGTTTCGCGGTGTGCAGTTGGCCTCGGACATGGGCATGTTGCCGGACTCGATGCAGGGCTATGCGCCGATCATTCGCGGTATCGCGGAAACCCAGGCCAAGGTCGAAGTGCGCCAGAACGGCTACTCGCTGTACACCACCTATGTGGCACCGGGCGCGTTCGAGATCGATGACCTCAACGCCGCCTCCGGCAGTGGTGACCTGGAAATCGTGATTACCGAGGCCGACGGCCGCGAACGACGTTTCACCCAGCCTTACGCGACCCTGGGCAACATGCTGCGTGAGAAGACCTGGCGCTACAGCATGACCGTCGGCGAGTACAACGCTGTCGATGGCGGCCAGCGCCCGTCGTTTGCCCAGGCCTCGCTGGCCTATGGCTTGCCGTTCGACCTGACGCTGTACGGTGGCTTGCTCGGCGCCAATTTCTACAACGCCGGCGTGGTCGGCATGGGCAAGAGCCTGGGCAGCCTGGGTGCGGTGTCGATGGACGTGACGGCAGCCAAGACCGAAGTGCCGCAGGCGTCCGGCAACCCGGCAGGCAAACAGAATGGCCAGAGTGTCAGCGTGCGCTACGGCAAGGCTTTCGAGACAGGTACCTCGGTGCGTTTTGCCGGTTATCGCTATTCCACCGAAGGCTACCGGGACTTTGACGAGGCCGTGCGCCTGCAAGAGCCCGACAGCTACTACAACCTGTCCCGGCGCTCCAAGGTCGAGGCGAGCATCAACCAGGCGCTGGGCAGTGCCGGTTCGTTTTACCTGAACATGAGCCAGCAGAACTACTGGGGCTCGTCGCGCCAGGACAAGCAGATGCAACTGGGCTTCAGCAGCCAGTACAAGGGCGTGACCTATGGCGCCTATGCCAGCAAGACCCTGACCGACAACTACGGCCAGAACAACCAGGTGGTGTTCACCGTGTCGATGCCGATCGGCCAGACCCGCAGCACCGCCACCTACGCCGTCACACGCAACACCGACGGCAGCCTGGACCAGCGCGCGGGCCTCAGTGGGCGCGATGGCGAGATGACGTACAACGTCAACGCCAACCGTTCGGACAACGCCGGCAATAACGGCTCGGCGCTGATTGGCTACCGCGCACCCTTTGCCCAGTTGGGCGCTGGCGTCAGCGTGGGCAGTGGCTACCGCCAGACGTCGGTGAGTGCGGCAGGTTCGGTGTTGGCCCACAGCGATGGTGTCGAATTCGGGCAGAGCCTGGGTGAAACGGTAGCCCTGGTGGAAATCAAGGACACGCCGAACGTGGGTGTGCTCAACGCCCCTGGCACCTTGACCAACAAGAAGGGCTACGCGCTGGTGCCGTATGTGATGCCGTACCGCAAGAACCGTGTGGCACTGGACACCAGCGAGCTGGACAGCCAGGTGGACATCGAGGACGGCGTAACCAATGTGGTGCCGCGTCGCGGTGCCGTGGTCAAGGCGACATTCGCCGCCAGCCGTTCGGAGAAAGTCGTAGCCACGGTGCGCCTCGCTGACGGCGGCCTGCCACCGTTCGGCACTTCGGTGCTGGATGCAAAGGGCCTGAGTGTCGGCGTGGTCGGGCAGGCCGGGCAGGTGTTGATGGCGGTGGGTGAGGGCACCCGGTTCAGCATGAAGTGGGGCGAAAAGGACGCGCAACGTTGCACGTTCGAATTGGATATCAGCAAGACCGAGCCGGTGGATGGGTACCGTGTGATGGCGGCGACTTGTGCGGCGCCATGAGGCGCAATAGGACAAATCTGTAAGGGGTGCCCCAGGGAAAATTCCTACAGTCCGAGCGGAACGAGCTTACATTTCAACTTCCGCATACACCGCATTATTTGTCCCGCACTACAGATGTTTGAAGTTATTGAATACCGATGATGTTGGCCGCACTTTAACTGACTGAACAACGAAAACACTCAAGCTGATACTTGAGTTGTTTTAACGGATGAATGTTGTTTGGCGGGGGAACTAGTGATGCAGCAGGGTTGTGTATTAAGGCTCCAGCATCTTTGTGCCAATCCCACTATTAATTCAAGAGTTGTACTCATGAAAAAGCTTGTTGCTGTTACTGCCGCTACTGTTGTTATGGGTCTTGCTTCGTTCGCCAACGCTGCCACGCCGGCCACCGGCAACCCGGGCACCGTGCGCTTCATTGGTGAAATCGTTTCCGGCGCTTGCGGTATCGATGCCAACTCTCTGGACCAGACCGTGTCCCTGGGCCAAGTGCCGTCGAACCAGTTCAAGGCCATTGGTGATCGTTCGACCCCGACCAAGTTCGACATCGTCCTGACCGAGTGCGACACCTCCACCCAGAAGAACGCCCGCTTCACCTTCAGCGGCGTGCAAGACCCTGTGGTTCCAGGCCTGTTCGCCACCACCGGCCTGGCCCAGAACGTCGGTATCCGCCTGCAGGCCAGCGCTGGCGAAATGCTGGACAACGGCACTGAGCAAGTCGCACCGGTAGTGCTGCAAGACGGCAACAACACCGTCACCTTCGCCGCGATGTACGAAGCCACCGCCGCTTCCGTCACCACCGGTGAAGCCGACAGCGTTGCCAACTTCACCGTCGCCTACAACTGATACGTGCGCGGGTGGGTTCGCCCTTGATCATGTAGTGAGCGGGCTCGCCCCGCGCTGCGCCGGCACAGGTCCTGAGTGTCTTTAGTTGGAATGAGGTGGCTGGACTAACGCCGCGCGGGGTAAACCCGCTCACGACAGGTTTTGTCTATCAGTGTTCGTTGTTGGTGTTGTAACACTTTGGGACGCAAGCCCCTTTTTTATTGTCTCTTTCGGTGCTGATAAAAGGGTAATGCCCGTGTACTGCCGCACACTTATTCTGTCTTGCGTATTACTGCCTTGCACGGGTTATACCTATGCGCTGGAGTTTAATACTGAGTTTTTAAATATTGACGGTCATGACGGTGTCAGTCTCGGGCAATTTACTCATGCGCATTACACTGTGCCGGGCAACTACGTATTGGATATCGTGGTTAATCAACGTTACTTCGGAACACGTTCCATTGAATTCAAGAGCGGTGATCAACCGCAACAAAGTTATGCCTGTTTGCCACAGTCGCTGGTCGAGACGTTCGGGCTCAAGCCCGACCTGTTCAAGCGCCTGCCACGCATTGCCGATGGCCAATGTGTCGACCTGAGTGTGATCGAAAACGCCAGCGTCACCTACGCCCAGAACCTGGGACGGTTGCTGATCAGCCTGCCCCAGGCGTCATTCGAATATGATGACCCCAATTACATCCCGCCGGCCGCCTGGAGCGAAGGGCTGGATGGCGCGTTGCTCGATTACCGGGTAATCGCCAACAGCCGCCAGACCACCGGCTCGGCGTCCAGCGGCGACTCCACCTCGTTACAGAGCTACGGCACCGCAGGCCTGAACGTCGATGCCTGGCGGCTGCGTGCCGATTACCAGGCCCAACAGGTCACCGGTAACCAAGGCGGCGGCAACAATGGCCAGGCGTTCCAGCTGAACCGCTTGTATGCCTATCGCGCGCTGCCGTCGATCCACTCGAAACTGTCGGTGGGCGAGGACTACCTGAACTCCGACGTGTTCGACACCTTCGCCCTGCGCGGCGCGAGCCTGAGCAGTGACGACCGCATGCTGCCGCCGAACCTGCGCGGTTACGCGCCGCTGATCAGCGGCCTGGCGCGCACCAACGCCACGGTGACCGTGTCGCAGCAAGGCCGCGTGCTGTATTCCACCACGGTGACCCCGGGTGCGTTCAGCCTCCAGGACATCAACAGCAGTGTGCAAGGCACGCTGGATGTGACCGTGCGCGAAGAAGACGGCACCGAGCAGAAATTTACCGTCACCACCGCCGCTGTGCCGTTCCTCGCCCGCGAAGGCGAGTTGCGCTACAAACTCTCGGCGGGCCAGCCACGTCTGACGGGCAGGGGCGGCACCGAACCGAGCTTTGTCGCCTCCGAACTGGCCTACGGTTTATCCCGCGACTGGACGGTGTACGGCGGCATGCTGGCGGCCACCGACTACCTGTCCAGCGCCGTGGGCGTGGGCCGCGACCTGGGGGTGTTCGGCGCGGTGTCGGCAGACGTCACCACCTCGCGCGCCAAATTGCGCTGGACCGGTGAGACGGCAGTGGGCAACTCCTACCGCATCAACTATTCCAAGCATTTCGACGCCATCGGCACCGACCTGCGCTTTCTCGGTTATCGCTTTTCCGACCGCACCTTCACCAATTTTTCGCAGTTTGTCGGCGACCCGGATTCCTACGCGTTGAACTCGGGCAAACAACGCTATTCGGTGATGCTCGCCAAGCGTTTTTCCTGGCTGTCGACGAGCCTGTCCTTCGACCACTCGACCTTTTGGGACGCTGCCCCTTCGGACCGCTTCGGCCTGACGCTGGCGCGCAGTTTCACCCTGGGCAACGTCAAGAACATCAACCTCAACCTGTCGGCCTACCAGACCCGGAACGCGCAAAACAGCGACTCGCAACTCTACCTGGGCGTGAGCATTCCATTGGGCGGGCGCTCGATGATGTCGAGCAACTTCCAGCGCGGCAGTTCGGGCACATCCTCTGCCAACGTCGGCTTCAGCCACGATGACGGCGAAGGCATGAACTACCAGGTCTATGGCGGGTTGGGCGACAACAAATACGTCAACGCCTACGTGGGCCAACGTGCGTCGACCTATCGCGCCAATGCGTCGGCGACCACCGATGGCAGCACCTACCGCTCGCTCACCGGCGAACTCGACAGCTCGCTGGTGGTGACCCGTTATGGCGTGACCGCCCACGGTAATGGCTCGAATGGGGACACGCGGTTGCTGGTGTCCACCGATGGCGTACCGGACGTGACGTTCACCGGCCAGGCGCGCACCAATGCGCAGGGCTACGCGGTGATGGACGGCCTGCCGTCGTTCCAGGCGTATGAGGCGCGGGTCAATCTGGAGAAGTTGCCACTCAAGACCGAAGTTTCCAACCCGATCCAGCGCCTGGCATTGACGGAGGGGGCCATCGGCTACGTCAGTTTCGCCGCCGCCCAAGGCCACAACGCCTATGTCGAACTGATCCAGCAAGACGGCCGGCCGGTGCCTTTTGGCGCATCGGTGCAGGACAAGCACAGCCATAAGGAAGTGGGCATCGTCGGGGAGGCGGGCGTTACCTATTTGCTGGGCGCCAAGACCGGCGGCGAACTGGTGGCGCGCTGGGACGACAGCAAGTCCTGCGCCCTTGAGGTGCTGCCCGATGCAGACGTTGTCACCAATATCGCCGCGTCGGTGCGGTGTTTGTGAACCCTCTTTCAACCCTTTTGGAGCACCCTGATGTCTCGATTGATGTTCAACCGTTTTGCCCGCCTGGTGCTGGTCTGTGTGCCATTGCTGGCGAATGCCGCCGTGGTGCCCGACCGCACCCGGGTGATTTACGAAGAGGGCGCCACCTCGGTGAGCGTCACCGTGAGCAACAAGAACCTGCAACTGCCCTTTGTGGTGCAGTCGTGGATCGAAGATGCCAGCGGCAAAAAAATCAGCTCGCCGTTCATGGTGCTGCCGCCGCTGCAACGCATCGAGCCCAATGAAAGCAGCATGCTACGCATTGTGAAGCTGCCCGAGGCCACGTTGCCCAAGGATCGCGAGTCGGTGTTCTACCTCAATATCCGCGAGATCCCGCCCAAGAGCGAGGCGGTCAACGCGATGCAGATTGCCTTGCAATCGAAGATCAAGCTGTTCTACCGCCCGGCATCGGTCAAGCGAGAGCGCGGTGAAGACCTGGCCCAGCGGCTGAACCTGAAAATCGACCCCATCGGCAAGCAACTGTTGATCGACAACCCGTCACCGTTCCATATCACCGTGGTGGGCCTGCTGGCCGGGCCGCAGATGACCAAGCTGCCGGTCGAGACCGTGATGATCGCGCCGTTCAGTGGCGCACGGTTGCCGTTGAGCACCACCGCTCTCGGTGAACTGCGGGTGTCGAACATGAATGACTTCGGCGGCCAGACCGACACGCTGTTCCAGTGCGCAGCCGAGGCGTGCAAGGCAGTGAAACCGTGAACATCAAACCACTGCTGAGCGTGGGGTTGGCGCTGCTGATGCTGGGATTTTCCAGCGCGTCGTGGGCCCTGATCTGCAAGTCGCAGTCCGACGGCGATTTTCTCAGCGAATACATCGGCCCGGTGTCGGTGCCGGACACAGTGCCCGACGGTACGATCATCTGGCGCTCGCAAACCCATGTGGTGCCGGCCAAGTGCTGGAAGCTGCGGGACATACACTTCAACGAAGACGACCCGATCTATTTCTATGGCAACCCCGCGGGGCTCAATGCCACGGCCTGGGGCATCGAGTTCGGCCTGGTGTACCGGCAGGTGACGGCCTGGGATGGGGATTGGAGTTCCGACCCGACCCTGGGCGTCAATACCGGGTTCGTGTCTCGTGGCTGCCCGGCGGCCACCAACAATGAAGAGATGCTGCCGTGTTCATTGGCCACGCCGAACATTGCGTTTCAGGTGGTGATCCGCAAGCGCGGGCTGCTGCCCTTGCAGCGCCCGTCCCAGGACACCTACGACGTCTTCCAGTTTGACGGCCAGTACGGTCTCAACGGTGGGGTGGGCAACCCGTTCAACAACTTCCGCTTCAAGCTCAGCGGCCTGCAGAACATTGTCGGCACGGCGTGCACGGTCGACGTCACGGTGACGCCGGAACCGGGCATTGTCGATTTCGGCGTGATCCAGAAAACCGCCACGGGGCTGTCTCCGCCCAGCCCGACCAAGCCGTTCAGCCTGGCCCTGGAGAAAAAGTGCAGCAGCGCCATCAACGTCGGCGCCACCTTCGTGACCGCCAACCAGCAAGGCCTGTACACGGTGTTGCCGACGGCCGACAGCGGGTTTGGCATTCAGGTGCGCGATGGGCGTAACGCACTGGTGCCCATCAACGAACCGTTCCCCCTGGCCACCTTTGCCGCCAATGTGAGCCACATCGATGTGCCGTTCAGCGCAACGGTGGTGGCCCAGGGGGACCCCCAGGTCGGCGCGTTCGAAGCCATTATGGTGGTGCAGATCATCTACTACTGAGGCGCCTTAGAAGCTCGCCTTGACCTGCAACCCCAGCACCAGGGCATTGTCGATGTCGCTGCCGGAAAACGCCCCGGGCTCGATGATGTATTGCACGTCCGGGCGCAGGGTCAGCCACGGCGTGGCCTGGTAGCCGTAACTCAGCTCGATCAACTGCTCGGCGTTGTTCAGGTTGGGGTAGTCGGTGCCGGCGTTGAACGCGGCCAGTTCCTGCGCGTCACGGCTGCGCGGGTTGGGCACGGCGCGGCCATAGCCCAGGGCGAGGGTGTCGCGCGGGCGGCCTTCGAACGGTTTGTACAGCACCACGCCCGCGCCATACCACCGGGTGAAGGGTGATGCGGCCAAGCTTGCTGCCGAGTACTGGCCGAAGGCGTGCAACACGCGGCCGGCAGAGGACTCCGAAGCCCACACCGCCTGGTCGACCAGCAAGTAATGCCCGCTGCGCCCGCTGACTTCCTGTTTACTACCGATGCGTTTCACGTCGGAGCTGTCGTAGTAATACCCCACCTTGTATTCACCCGGCAGGGTGCCCGCGTGCTTGTAGATCAGCTCGATGGGCAGCACGGTGCCGGTGGTGCGTTTCGGGTCCAGGCGCCAGGCGCGGCTGGAGTTGCCGTTGCTGTCCGGGTCCACGTTGAAGGCGGCGACGCGCAGTTGCCAGTTTGGTGAAAAGTCGTATTTCACCCGCGCACCCAGGCGTGCGTTCGGGTAGTTGGTCCAGCCGCTGCCACCGGACATGTTCAGCGGGTGGCCGCAGAAACCGGCGTTCATGAAGTTGCACAGGATGCCGCTGTCGAGGCCGCCAAGGTCGTTGCCCATGGCCATGTAGCCGAGCTTGACGTTGAGCGCCGGGGTGAACAGGGTTCGCTCGTAGCTCAGCTCGGTGAGGCGGGTGTAGAGGCCGCCGTAGTTTTCCTGGATCGGCAGGCGGTTGCCCACCAGGTCCTCTGAAGCGCTGTTGCCGCGACGGTCGTTGATCGTGACCTGGATGCGGTCGCCATTATTGAAACCGTAGAGCTTGCCCAGGTCGAACTGCACGCCGAGCTTGATGTTTTGGGAGTAGCGCGCCGAGCGGTGCAGGCCGCCATCGGCGTTGTAGGCGGTCTCGCCGCTGTAGTCGCCGGTGAAGCGAATGCCTTGTTCGTCGAGTTCGCGGCGCAGGCCGCCCCAGTCGCCGGTCAAGGTGGTGTCATCGGCTTGCACGGGCAGGGCTGCGCCCAGGGCCAGGCCAAGCAACAGGCGCCCAAGGGAAATCTGAGAAGTGGGGGTCATGCGAAATTTTCCAAAAAAAAGCGCGGCGCCGGGGGAGGCGCCGCGCAAACAGAAGGGGTTATGGCAGGGCGTAGGCGATCACATAGTCGCCACGGTCCGTGGACTGGCGTGCGCCGCCAGCGGTGATGACGATGTACTGCTTGCCGGTCTTGGGCGACACGTAGGTCATCGGACCGCCTTGGCTGCCCACGGGCAGGCGGGCTTTCCAGACTTCGTCACCGTTGCCGCTGTTGAAGGCGCGCAGGTAGAAGTCCTGGGTGCCGGCGATGAAGATCAGGCCACCTTGGGTGGACAGGGTGCCGCCGAGGGTTGGCAGGCCAATCTTGATCGGCAGGTGCATGCGGATGCCCAGGGGGCCGGTGTCTTCAACGGTGCCCACCGGCACTTGCCAGGCGATCTTCTGGGTTTTCATGTCGATGGCGGTCAGGGTGCCGAACGGTGGTGCCTGGCACGGAATACCGGCCACCGACAGGAAGCGGTTTTTGTTCACCGCATACGGCGTGCCCTTGAGCGGCACGGCGCCCATGCCGGTGTTCAGCGCTTCGCCACCGGAGGAGGCCTGGGCCTTGTTCTGCGACGGCACCATCTGGATCCACAGGCCCAGGCGCATGTCGTTGACGAAGATAAAGCCATGCACCGGGTCGGTGGAGAGGCTGCCCCAGTTCATGCCGCCCAGGGAGCCCGGGAAACTCAAGGATTTGTCGGTGCCCGGCGCGGTGTACAGGCCGTCATAGCGCATGCCCTTGAAGTCGATGCGGCACAGCAACTGGTCGTACGGCGTAGCGCCCCACATGTCCGATTCGGTCAGGGTTTGCGCGCCGATCTGCGGCATGCCGACGGATTTTGGCTGGGTGGGCGAGTAAGGCTCGTTAGGGATGTTGGCGGCCTTGACCGGCACTTCACGCACGTCGGTCAACGGCTTGCCGGTGGCACGGTCGAGCACGTAGATCTGGCCGGCCTTGGTGCCGATCACCACCGCAGGCACCGCCTTGTCGCTGCCCGGTGGGGTGAAGTCGATCAGGCTGGGTTGCATCGGCAGGTCGAAGTCCCACAGGTCGTTGTGGACGGTCTGGTACACCCACTTTTCAGCACCGGTGGAGGCGTCCAGCGCCAGCACGGAAGCGCCGTATTTGTGGTTGAGCTGGGTACGTTCCACGCCATAGATGTCGGTGGACGAACTGCCCATCGGCAGGAAGACCGTGTTCATCAGCGGGTCATAGGACATCGGCGCCCAGCTGTTCGGGGTGCTGCGCACGTAGGTGCTGCCGGCGGTCGGGGCTTGCTTGTCTTCTGGGTTGCCCGGGTCGAAGGCCCAGCGCATCTGGCCGGTGATCACGTCAAAACCACGGATCACACCGCCAGGCATGTCGGTTTGCACGTTGTCAGCCACACGGCCGCCGACTACCACGGTGGTTCCGGCCATCAGCGGGGCGGAGGACAGTTGGTAGTAGCTGTCGGGGACGTCGCCCAGGCCGGCCTTGAGGTCCACTTGGCCGTGGGTGCCGAAGTCTTCGCAGAACTTGCCGGTGTCGGCGTCTACGGCGATCAGGCGCGCGTCGATGGTGTTGGTCAGCAAACGACGCTGGCACTGCGCACCGGCCGGTACGCTGGCGGCGATGATCGGCGAGCTGTTGGGCTGGGTGGGCGCGGCAATCGGCGCGGTGGCGTCGAAGTAAGCCATGCCGCGGCAACGCTGCCACACCGCTGACTTGGCGTTGACTTCGTTCTTCCACAGCTCTTTGCCGGTGTCGGCGTCGAGGGCGATCAGGTTGTTGTGCGGGGTGCAGATGAACACCTTGTTGCCGATCTGCAGCGGGGTGAGCTGGTCTTCGGCGCCGTTGCCGTCGCTGATGGCCACGTCACCGGTGTGGTAAGTCCAGGCTACTTTCAGCTTGTTGACGGTGTCGCGGTTGATCTGGTCCAGCGCGGCGAAGCGGCTGCCACCTTCGGTATTGCCGTAGTGCGCCCAGTCTTTCTGCGCATCGGCCGAGGCCACGGGCGTCACGCCCGGGCCTGCGCCGGTAGGGGCGACGCTCGGGTGCGCGACGAACATATTGCCCGCCGCAACGGCCACGCCAACGGCCAATACGGCGGCAACGCCATAGGCGCCACGCGCCGGCTTGCCCGCGAGCAGCGGGTACACCAACGCTACCACCAAGCCAATCACGCTGAACATGAACAGGCGTGAGAACAGCGGCCAGAACACCAGGCCCACATCCGCCAACGCCCAAACGGCGGTGCCCACCAGGAACGCCGCAAACAGCCACGCCCCTGCAGGCTTGCGCCGGGCAATCAGCACGCCGGAAACCGCCATGGCCAGGCCGCCGATCAGGAAGTACCAGGAGCCGCCCAGGCTGACCAGCCTGGCGCCGCCAACGGCCAGCGCCACGCCGAGCAGGGCGATGACGACGCCCAGGCCCAGCAGGATAAATCTAGAGACGCCAGCGGCGCGCGATGCTCGTTTCATATCGATAAATGCTCGAAGGTGAGAGGGCAAAGACGCGATTTTAGCAAGATAAGTAACTGGTTAGTACATTTAGCTCCGCAATAGACTATTACAGGTAATGCGATGATGCGGTGTGGCCAAATGTCGCCTGGGGTGCGATGCGGCTTTTTTTGCCTGCATCGCACCGCGTGCTGTACGCGTCTGTAAAAGACGCTAGACGGTTTTTTTACCGCGGGGCTTTTTTTGCCCGGGTTCGGTGTCGGCGCCCGCCAGTGCATCGCCGCCCAGGCTGCGTGTCAGCTCGACGGCCGCTTGTTGGAAGAGCGGGTGAAGTGTCTGCGCTTGCTCGGCGGTCAGGCGGCTGGCCGGGCCGGACAGTACCAGCGCGCCGATCAGGTTTTCGCCGGGGCCAAAAATCGGCAGGGCCATGGAGGAGGCGTGCGGGTCGGTGGCGCCGTGGGAGAAGATCGGCTTGATCATCTTCGCGGCGAGCGAATAAGGCGTGCGCAATGCTTCGGCGCCCGCCGCGCCGTCCATGGGCCGGGTATCGCCCGGTTGCAGGTGCAGGCGCAGGTGATGCGGGGAGTTCACGCGGTAGAGGCACATCCGATAGGCGCCGTGGCGCACATAGAAAGACGCGGTTTCCCCGGTTTCCTGGGTCAGGCGGTGCAGCAGGGGGGTGATGTGGCGTTCCAGGTCGAGCCCGTCCTGGTACACGGTGTTCAGGCGCATGATCTCGGTGGCCAACTGGTAGCGGCCGTCTGCCAGGCGGGTGATCAGGCCGTGGTCTTCCAGGGAGACCATCAGGCGCATGATGGTGCTTTTGATCAGGCCGGTGCGGGCGGCCAGTTCGGCCAGTTCCAGGGCGGTGTCCCCCATTTTGAAGGCGGTGAGCACGGTGAGTACCCGATCGGCCGAGGCCACCCCGGTGACTGCGGGGCGTGGGCGGGTTTTTACCATGGGGGGCTCCTTGTTGGGGGTAGGCTGCAAAATACTGGTATTGGCGGGTGGGGGCAATGTTGGGGTGGTTCTGCGATCCAAGTGTGGGAGCGGGCTTGCTCGCGAAGGCGGTCTGTCAGGCGACTGATTTTTATTGGGTGTACCGCGCGCTCTAATTGTAGGAGCTGGCTTGCCAGCGATGGCTATGTGTGTGGCGCTGGAGCTTTTTGGTTGGAGTACATATCCGTTGCTGCGGTAACGGCGGCTATGGGTTCCGCTCTTACAGCGGCTCACTTTTGATAGAGCGCAAAAGTAAGCAAAACGCTCTTGCCCCAACACTCGGCACCTCGCCTAGGCTCGGTGTGCCCGTAATCCGACAGGTATTTGGGGGGGCGCCGCCACGCGCCATCCATGGCGCGGGGCGGCTAAACCGGCATCCCTGCCGGTTTACCCCCCAAATCCCTGCCGAATTCCGGCCAGCGTGTTTGATGGGGCGCCTGAGATCAAAATCAACAGCAGATCAACAGCCTGGTCCTGCGGTTAGCTTGCGTTCGCGGGTTTGTTGAATTCAGCCGCTTCACTCACTTCTTTCATCTGTTTACGGCCCATCAACAACACCATCACGGCGCCCGCCGTGCACAGCGCGGCGAGTGGCAGCAGCGCAATGGCGTAGCTGCCTGTAGCGTGATGAATTGTGCCGTAGACGTTGACCATGATCCCGCCGCCTATCAGGTTGGCCATCGCGCCGACAGCGGCCAGGCCAGCGGCGGCGGTGGAGGAGGACAGCCAGGTGGAGACCAGTGCCCAGAACGGTCCCTTCATGGAGTACGCACCAATCAGCACCATCGACAGCATCAGCACGGTGGCGACCAAAGACGACGTCACCAGCGCCATCAGCAAGCCGGCGGTGATCAGCAGCAAAGTGGTCGCGGTGTGCCAGCGGCGTTCACCGGTTTTGTCGGAGCTGCGGCCCCACACGATCATCAGGATTGAGGCCAAGCCGTAGGGGATGGCGTTGACCAGGCCGATTTCCAGGTTGTTCAGGCCAAAGGTCTTGAGCAACTGCGGCGCCCACACGCTCATGGTGCTACCCGCTGCCGAGGCGCCGGAGTAGATCAGGGCCAATACCCAGATGTGTTTGTGGCGCAGCAGTTTCCACAGCGAGATATGCCCGATTGCGGTTTTGCGGCTGCGCTCTTCATTCAGTCGGCTGGTCAGCCAATGACGTTGTTCGTTGCTCAACCAGGTGGCGTGTTCAGGGCGGTCGGTGAGCACGAACAGGCAAGCGATACCCAGCAGTACAGCCGGAATACCTTCAATAATGAACAGCCAATGCCAGCCGCGCATGCCGAACCAGCCGTCCAGGCTCAGCAATAATCCCGACAGGGGCGAGCCGATGAAGTTGGCGCCGGGAATGGCCACCATGAAGATCGCGACCATGCGTCCACGGTAGGCCGCCGGCAGCCAGTAGGTGAGGTAAAGCAGTACGCCTGGAAAGAAGCCCGCCTCAGCCGCGCCCAACAGGAATCGCATGACGTACAGGGAGTTGGCGCCGGTGACAAAGGCGGTGCCGGCGGAGATCAGCCCCCAGGTGATCATGATCCGCGCAATCCACACCCGCGCGCCGAAGCGTTGCAGGGCCAGGTTGCTCGGCACCTCCACCAGGAAGTACGAGACAAAGAACAAGCTGCTGGCAAAACCGAAGATCGCCGGGGTGAGGCCCAGGTCCTGGTTCATCTGCAGGGAGGCCATGCCGATATTGCCGCGGTCGATGATCGCGAGCAGGTAGCAAACGATCAGGAACGGCAACAATCGCCACGCCACCTTGCGCATGGTTGCGCGCTCGAGTGCGCTGATTTCGGTAGAACGGATAGGCATGACTCTCTCCCGTGTTGTTTTTTTTGGAGATAGGTAATGAACCCGCACCCAAAGTGCGGGCGATGTCAGTGTGCGTAGAGGTGGCGGTTGACCACCGCTCGCGGCTCCGGTGCGGTGCCATCCCAGAAATCGATGATTTGTTGCAGCGCCAGCAGACCCACGCGGTCCCGTGCTTCGGCGGTGTTGGCGCCGACATGCGGCGTCGCCACCAGGGTCGGCAAACCCCACAGCGCCGAGTCCGCAGGCGGCGGTTCGGGGTTGAACGTATCAAGGCCGGCGCCGGCGATCTGGCCGGTGCTCAGGGCGTGCACGAGGGCGTCGGTGTCGATCAACTCACCGCGCGCCGTGTTGATCAGAATGCTGCCCGGGCGCATACGCTTGAACTGCGCCGGACCAAAGAGGTTGCGGTTCTGTTCGGTCAGCGGGCAATGCAGGCTGATGATATCGCAGCTCGTCAGCAGCTCATCAACGCTGTCGACACGCTGCACATTGGGCAGGTCTGCGAGATACGGGTCGAACACCTTGACGGTCATGCGCAGCGGGGCCACCAGCTCCATCAGGATCCGGCCAATGGCGCCGAGGCCCACCAGGCCGAGTGTCTTGCCCGACAGCTCGATGCCCACCGACGTCGCCTTGTCCCAATGCCCATCACGCATGCGCGCATCGAGCAGGGCGGTCTGGCGGGCGACGCTGAACATCAGCGCCAGTGCGTGCTCGGCCACGGACTGGGCGTTGGCGCCCAGGGCGATGGTTACAGGGATGCGGCGCTCGGCGGCGGCGGCAATGTCGATGGTGTCGTAGCCCACGCCGTGTTTGGCAATGATCTTCAGCGAGGTCGATGCGTTGATCATCTCCCGGGTCAATTTGCCCTGGCGCACGATGATCGCGTCGGGCTGTTCGCGGGCAATGATCGCGGTGAGTTCCTCGGCGGGTGCGTAGGGCGTCGTGGGGATGACACGCACGCCATGGGCGGCGGCGTGGGCCATGGCTTCGACGGTCAGTTCCAGGCCGGTCAGCAGCAGGGTTCGGGTCATTTTGTGCACCTTGGTGTTCTTATCGGTGTGCAGTTGGAGCGCGTTGCAGCGTTCAACAGTGGTTGAAACCTATCATAATGAAATGGCGTTGCAATAAATAAATTTTTAGAACAGCACCGGAATACACGCGATATTTTTGGTTAAGTCCTTTGCCCACTGAGATTTAAGGGCTTTTTGGCGTTTGTTTACCGTTGGTGGCAAGCGATCTGACGTCAGCCTGGAGTCTTGTTGATTTCAATTCATGATGTTAATTTTGAAATGGCGTTTCAAAATTAAATAAAAATTAGCAGAGGAATACCCCATGTCCATTGGATTCAGAGTGCTCAAGCAGCAACGCAAAGTCGCTGCCGAATGGGTCGAACGTTATCGGGCCGTGCCTGTTGCCAATGTCAGCGACTCGATGAACCGCATGACCGCGGGCGGCGCCAGCCTGCAACCGATGCATCGCTCTGGTGTGCTGGCGGGGCCTGCACTCACGGTCAAGGCGCGTCCCGGGGACAACCTCATGCTGCACCACGCGCTGGATATCGCAGAACCCGGCGACGTGATTGTGGTGGACGCCGGCGGTGACCTCAGCAATGCGTTGATCGGCGAAATGATGGTGGCTTACGCGATCAAGAAAGGCGTGGCGGGCATTGTCATCAATGGCGCCATCCGTGATGCGGCCAGCATTGGCGCGGGAGAGTTTCCGGTGTTCGCCGCCGGCGTGACCCATCGCGGCCCTTACAAAGACGGCCCGGGCGAGGTCAATGTGCCGATTGCCCTGGATGGCATGGTGATTGAACCGGGCGATCTGATCATCGGCGACGAGGATGGTTTACTGTGCGTGCCGTTCGAACAGGTCGGCGAGGTGTATGATCGCGCCTACGCCAAACATGCCGCCGAGCAGAAGCAGTTGGAACAGATTGCGCTGGGCGAAAACGACCGCTCCTGGGTCCTGAAATCCCTTGTACAAAAGGGCTGCGAGTTTATTTGAACCCTGCTTCTACCTCCCGCTGGCCCGCGCCCATCCGCGCGCTGAGCCATCGCAATTTCCAGATCTACTTTGTCGGCCAGGGCCTCTCCACCCTGGGCAAGTGGGTGCAACAGGTCGCGCTGTCCTGGCTGGCGTACCACCTGACGGGCTCGGCCGTGTTGCTGGGGGCGATTGCGTTTCTGACGCTGTTGCCTCAATTGCTGGTCGGGCCATTGGCGGGTGCCTGGTCCGACCGGCATGACAAGCGCCGTCTGTTGATGGGGGTACAAGCCATACTGGCGCTGCAATCACTGGCCCTGGCCGTGCTCACCTGGCAGCAGTTGATGGGGCGTGAAGTGATCATCGCGATGGCGCTGCTGCTGGGCTTGCTCAACGCGTTGGAAACGCCCTTGCGGCAAGCCTTGATTGGCAGTTTTGTCGACGACCCCAAGGACCTGCCCAACGCGCTCGTGCTCAATGCCATGTTGATCAACGCGGCACGCTTTATTGGCCCGCCCTTGGCGGGTTTGTTGATTAACTGGAGTGGCGAGGCCGGCTGCTTTTTGCTGACCGCCTTCGCGTTCGGCATGTTGCTGATTGGCCTGGGCAAGGTGCAAAGTCGCGCCCAGGCACGGGCCCAAGGCTCGACCGGCGAGATCTTCCGTGAAGGGTTGCGTTACCTGTGGGGCACGCGGTCCATTCGGCAACTGCTCATCAGCGTGGTGATGGTCAACCTCCTGGCGTCTTGCTACACGGTGCTACTGCCGATTCTGGCCAAGCACGTGTTCAGCGGTGACGCACAAACCCTGGGCTGGTTATGGGGCGCAGCCGGTGCGGGTGCGTTTGTGGCCACGATCTTCCTGGCGTTCGCCGGCAGTTCGTCGAACCTGAGCCGTATCATCGCGGCGGGCACGACTGTCTGCGCGGTTTCATTGTGCGCAGTGGCGGCCGACCCGCCGTTGTGGTTCACCCTGGCGGCGCTCGCCGGGCTGGGCTTCGGGATCACCGTGAGTAATGTCAGCAGCAACATGACCCTGCAAAGTGCCGCACCGGAAACGCTGCGGGGCAGGGTGATCGCCTTCTACATCGCCATGCGTTTCGGTTTTGAAGCCATCGGCGGCTTATTGGCCGGCCTGCTGGCGGCGGCGTTGAGCGTGCAATGGACATTGCTGCTGGCGGGGAGCTTGCTGGGGGGCTATCAGCTAGTCAGTTGGCTCCTCGGCCGTGGGCGCGGCTGAAAACAACCACCGGCCCACGGCGCCTTGTCAGCGGAGCGCGGGTTCTACCTGCTGCAGAAACTGCCCCACACACGCCATGCACGCCTCGCGCTCTTCCACGTGAGGCATGTGGCTGGACTGCTCGAAAATCTGCCAGCGTACGTCAGCGATGCCGTCGGCGAACGGCTGCACGGTCGCCGGGGTGGCTTCATCGTAGCGCCCGGAAATCAGCAGCGTCGGCACCTGAATGCGCGACAGGCGATCGATGATGCTCCAGTGACGCATGCTGCCGATCACGTGGAACTCGTTGGGGCCATTCATGGTGTGGTAGACGGTGGGGTCGTCTTCGATGGCCGCGTCGGTGCGCGCCACCTCGTCGGGCACCGGGTTGAGGCGGCACACATGGCGCGCGTAATACACGTCCGAGGCGGTGCGGTATTCAGCGCTGTCGGTGGTGCCGGCAGCTTCATGCCGTTGCAGAGTGGCCTGCACTTCGGCCGGCAGCGCCCGACGCAGCTCGTCGGCCGCCTCGCACCACAGGCCCATGGAGGCGGGTGAGTTGGCGATGATCAGTGCTTTGAGGCCGGCCGGTTGGCGCACCGCGTGTTCGGCGCCGAGCATGCCGCCCCAGGATTGGCCCAGCAACACGTAGTCGCGGATGCCCAGGTGAGCGATCAGGTTGTTCAGTTCGGCAAGGAACAGCTCCACCGTCCAGAAATCGCGGGTCGCTTCGCGCAGGTGGGTCGAGCGGCCATTGCCGAGTTGGTCGTAGTGCACCACGGCGCGGCCGGTGCTGGCCAAGTCCTTGAAGCTGTCGACGTAGTCATGGGTGCAGCCGGGGCCGCCGTGGGCAATGATCAAGGGCAGGCGCCCTGAATCCAGGTCGCCCGTGACCCGGAACCACGTCCGATGGCCACGGAAATCGGCATAACCTTCACGGACTTGCATGTTCTGTACCTCCTTGGTGAGCAATGAGGTACAGGCTAGCCAAAAGTGCGCGAGAAGGGCACTGGCAAAAATGATAGGTTCTGTAGGCGCCCTTAAGATCGCTATCGCCGGTAAGCCAGCTCTTACACAAGCAGAATGGGGTGCGCCGCGAACCTGTAGGAGCCGGCTTGCCGGCGATGGCGTCCGCAAAGTGGCTATCGCCGGCAAGCCAGCTCCTACACATCGATAGCGTCCGCAAGGTCGCCGCCGCCGGCAAGGTCAGAACTTGAAGCGGCCCACCAACCCTTTGAGTTGACCGGAAATATCCGTCAACCGCCCGGAACCGGTCTGTGCCGAATGGGCAAAGCCTTCGACCAACTGCGCATCCGCATGGATCTGCGCGATGTGCCGGTTGATCTCCTCGGCCACCTGATGCTGCTCTTCGGCGGCGGTGGCGATCTGGGTGTTCTGGTCGCGGATCGAATCCACCGACCCGCGGATCTTGTCGAAACTGTCGCGGGCCTGTTGGATGCGTTCCACGCTGGTGTGGGACACCAGCAGGCTGCCCTGCATCTGCTGCGTGACTTCCTGGGTGCGGCGGGCGAGGTTGCCCAGCAGGCTGTCAATCTCGCCGGTGGAGTCGGCGGTACGGCGGGCGAGGGCGCGCACTTCGTCAGCCACCACCGCAAAACCACGGCCCTGGTCACCGGCGCGGGCCGCCTCGATTGCCGCGTTGAGCGCCAGCAGGTTGGTCTGTTCGGCAATCGAGCGGATGGTGTCGAGGATGGTGTTGATGTTTTTGCTGTCCTGCTCCAGCTGCTGCATGGTCTGGGTCGAGCGCTGCAGGTCTTCACTCAACTTGAGCACGCTGCCGGTGGCTTCGCCGATGTGCTGCTGGCCGTCATGCACGTCGCGGTAGCCTTCGTCGGCACTCGACGCGGCAGCGCTGCAGGAGCGGGCTACTTCGTTGGCGGTGGCGACCATCTCGTTGAACGCGGTGCTCACCAGTTCCACGGCTTCCCGCTGGCGCCCGGCCGCCTGGTTCATGTTGTGCGCCACCTCGCTGGTGTCGGCGGCGGCGGTCTGCAGGTCGGAGGACGCGTTGCCGATGCGCTGCACCAGCTGGGCAATCATGCTCAGGAACTGGTTGAACCAGCCCGCCAGGCTCGCGGTTTCGTCCTTGCCCTCGACCTTGAGCTGGCGCGTCAGGTCACCTTCACCTTCGGCAATCTCCTGCAGGCCGTCGGCAACCCCACGGATCGGACGCACGATCACCCGGGCAAAACTGGCACCGACAATCGCAAAGATTACCGCCAGCACCGCCGCGATGGCGGCGATCAACCAGGTGAGGCTAGCGGCCTGGGCCATGACCTCATCGCGCTTGATCAGGCCGATAAAGCGCCAGCCCAGGTCTTTGGAACTGACCACGTTGGCCATGTAGGTCACGCCGTTGATGTCGATCTGGGTCACGCCATCGCCACGCTTGGCCAGCTCGGCGTAATTGGCGCCCAGGTCAGCCAGGGGCTTGAAGTTGTGCTTGGCATCGCTGGGGTCGACCAGCACGTTGCCATTGGCTTCGACCAGCATCAAGTAGCCGCTGTCGCCGAGCTTGATGTTGCGCACCAGCTCAGTGAGCTGCTTGAGCGACACGTCCAGGCCGACCACGCCAAGGATATTGCCGCTGGCATCGGCCACGGTGTGCACGGTGCCGATCAGCGTCACGTCGTCCGGCGCCCAATAATAGGCGCCGGTGCGCACGGTCTTGCCCGGCGCGGCGATGGCCGCCTGGTACCAGGGGCGCACGCGTGGGTCGTAGTTGTTCAGCTTGGTGTCGTCGGGCCAGCTGGCGTAGCCGCCATCCTTCAAACCCAGGGACAGGTAGGCGGTGCTCGGGTGGCTCTTGGCGAACTGGTCGAAAATCTCCAGCAGCGTCTTGTTGGTCGGGGTGAGGGGGATTTGCGCGGCGTCGGCGCCGGCGTAGCTCTTGAGGTCCTTGGCCGCGACAACGCGCGGGTCCTTGGCCACGTAGTCGACGTTCTGGCTGATGCCGTCGAAGAACTGCTTCATGCCATTGTCGATCTGGCGGATCTCGCGGCCGCTGCTGTCGAGGAAATTGGCCAGGGCCCCCTCGCGCAGGTTCAGCACAACCAGCACCGCGACCAAAATAACCGGGACGCACGCGATGGCGGCAAACGCCCAGGTCAGCTTTTGCTTGATATTCATGACTTCACCTGCGGGTATTTATAATTTTGGCAAGGAGAAAACAGTAGCGTCGAGCGTCGCATGTGTTGTTTTGAGGGGATAGGGCCCATGCGTACCCCCTGTATATCGACTGCGGGGGAACGCACTTTAGGCCGTAAGGCGGGTTTAAACGATACGCTCGCCGCCCAGCGCATCACGCTGCATCGACTGCAGGTTTTTCTCGATGGTTTCGCAGATCGTTTCCATCTGGATCTGGTGTTCGCTGGAATGAAACGGGCTTTGCAGGTCGGTGCCGATGCGCTCGATGGCCAGCAGCATGAAGCCCACCACCGTGGAGGCCAGCGGGGTGAACCAGCCCAGGGATTCCACCAGACCCACCGGCACGATCAGGCAGAACAGCGAAATGAACAGGCGCGGGAAATACACGTAGGGGTAGGGCAGTGGCGTATTGGCGATGCGCTCCATGCCGCCCTGGGCGTTGGACAAGTCCACCAGCGTCGACTCCAGCCGCGCCAGGCGGATGCTGTCCAGGTGGCCGGCCTTGTATTCCTTGGCGAGCAACGCGGCGGAGCCGGTGAGGATGTCATTGGCAAAGTTGTTGGTCGCGCCGCTGCGGGCGAACTCCTCTGGCGGGATAAACGCACGCACTTCGTCGGGGCACGGCTGGCCCTTGAGGTGGGCGGCCAGGCAATTCACATAGGCCACATGGCGGCGCAGCAAGGTGGCCTTGACCGGGTTGGCCTCGCTGCCGTGATCGTCCAGCAGCGTCAGCACCTGGCGCGCAAAGCTGCGCGAGTTGTTGACCATCGCGCCCCACAGCGTGCGTGCCTCCCACCAACGGTTGTAGGCGCTGCTGTTGCGAAAACTGATCAGCACCACCAGGGCCGAACCCAGCAGGGTCAGTGGCATCAGCGGCAGGTTGATCTTGGCGTTGAGGAACAGCATGAAATCCACCGTCACGGCGATGTCCCACAACAACAGCCAGAACAGGGCCCAGCCCACGTAGCCCATGGTCTTGATGATCAGGCGGTACTTCTTGAGGATGGCGGCTTTCAAACGAGAACCTCGCGGCGGTTGGCAACAGTGCCTTAGCTCGGACGCAGGTTCATGCACAAAGGTTCGACGCCGCTGAATCGTTTCTACTGCCCGGCCGCCAAGGGTTCGATGATATGCGGCCCCTCGTGGCGCGGGTTGCCCACCGCACAGTCCACCTTGAACCACTCAAAAACGTCCGAGGGCTCGCCCTGCAACAACACCATCTGCTCGGCGCGGCCGCGCGGCGTCGCCGGGTCCAGCCATTCTCGTGCAAGCGTGGGGTTCAACACCACGGGGCGGCGATCATGGATGTCGACCATGCCACCGGCGCTGTCGGCGGTGATGATCACAAACCCGTCGTGTTCGCCCGCGCCCTCATCGGCGTCGGGCAATTGGCCGATGGCCGCGCAGAGCACGGGCGCGCCATCGCGTCGACGAACCAGGTAGGGCTGTTTTTTCGGGCCGCCTTCGTCCACCCATTCAAACCAGTTGTCGACCGGGGCGATGGCGCGGTGTGGCCAGATCGCCCGAAAGAACGCGCCATTCGCGACTTTTTCCACACGGGCATTGATCGGCGGCGCGCGGTCCTTGGCCCAGTGCGGGCGCCAGCCCCAGCGCACACGGTCGGCATGCAACACCGCCTGCTCCAGGTGCAACAGGGCAACCCCTGTCGAGGGCGCCACGTTGTAGCGCCCAAGCGGTTGCTCGCCCACGCTGTTGACCAGGGCATTGGGCATGCTCAAGGCCGCCACGAAGTCATGGATACCGCGGTACTGCGAGAGTCGTCCGCACATGGCCGCTTCCTCCGGCTGAACCCTGAGCGTAGACGCTGTTGCAGTGGCCGTTATTCGATGGGGTATTTCCTAAACGCCGGGTGCTCCTCCAGCCGCTCGGCATGGCGCTTCAGGTGGGGGAACGCATCCGCCTTGACCACCGACGCCACGGTGAACTGGCTGAACGACCAGGCGACGGCGGCCGTAATCGACGCCTGGGTCAGTGCCTCGCTGTCAGGCAGTTGTTTTTCCAGCAGCGAGTAGGCCGCCAGCAATTGGCCGCTGACCCGATCCAGCCACGGTGCATGCTGTTTCTCGGCCGGGCGCAGGTTGTGTTCATAGACGATCTGCACGCTTTTCTCGCAGGCCGCCAGGGCCAGGCCCAGCAACTGCAAGTCACGAGCGCGGGCGGCGGGCGCCTGGGGCAGCAGCTTTTTGTCGGCTGGGGCGAGGGTTTCCAGGTAGTCGAGGATCAGGCTGGAATCCATCAGCACCGTGCCGTCGTCCAGCACCAGGGTCGGGGCCTTGACCACCGGGTTGATCTGGGCGAACTCATTGAAGGTGCGAAACACCGACAGCGGTTCATGCACGAATTCCACGCCGTACAGCTCCAGGGAAATGGCCACGCGGCGTACGTAAGGCGAGTCCAGCATGCCGATCAGTTTCATGAAGCCTCCATTGCTTACAGTGACGGGCTCAAGAGAGTAAGGGCTCAGGATCGGCGTGCGCAATGGCCTCGTGCAGGGCTTGATAAGCCTCCACCAACTGCTCCAGATTGAATGCCAGGTTGCGCCCGCTGGGGTTGGGCAGCACCCACACCGCTGCGCCGCCGAAAGCCTGTGGCTGCAAACCCCAGGCGATGTCGCGCTGGCCTGACAGCGCGCTGTAACCGGCCTTGCCCAGGAACGCCACGAAGCGGGGCGCGCAACGGCGGGTTTTCTGTTCGAACGCTGCTGCTGCATCCTTGAATTCATGCCGAGCCAACTCGCCCGCGCTCGCCGTGGGGCGCTCCACCACGGTGGTCAGACCGCAGCCATAGTGCAACAGCGTGAGGCCATCCTGCGGGTGGAGTTCATGGGGCGTGAAGCCGGCGAGGTGTAAGGTGCGCCAGAAGCGGTTGCTGCGATTGGCAAAATGCAGGCCCAGGGCGGCGGAACCCTTGCCGGGGTTGATACCGCAGAACAGCACGTCCAGGTGATCGGCGAGGATATCGTCGAGGCGGTCGTTCATGTCGGGCTCCTGCTGCGCTGACGGCTGGCCCCCGGTGGTTGGCCGGTAATGCGCTTGAACGCACGGCTGAAAGCTGCCTGCGAGGTATAACCCAGCCGCAGCGCCACTTCTTCGATAGGCAAACGCTCCAGGGTCAGCCATTGGCTCGCCAGGCGCATGCGCAACTCTGTCACGTAGCGCAGGGGCGGGATGCCCAGGGTGGCCTGGAAGCGCTCGGCGAACACCGAGCGTGAGGTGTGACAGTGCGCAGCCAATTCGTCCACGCGCCAATCGCGACCCGGTTGCTGATGCAGCGCGAGCAGGGCACCGGCCAATCGCGTGTCGCGCAGCGCCGCCACCAACCCGGACGCATTACCGCAGGCGCATTCCACCCAGCCTCGCACGATCATGGCGGCCACCACATCGGCGAGCCGCGCGAGGATGCCCGAGTAGCCCATACGAGCAGCGGACACCTCACGTTCCATCACCGCCAGGATCGGCATCAGGCCGGGGTAACGCTGGCCCTGGGCATCGATCAGCATCAAGGCTGGCATCAGGCTGCCAAGCCCCTGGAGGCTGCCAAGTTCGAACGCCATGCAGGCGCTGAACAGCAAGGTGTTGGGGGGCGTATCGGGAGATGCATCCACGGCACACACGGTATCGCCCAACGGGGTCGCGCCAAAGCCGCCAATGTCTTGCACAGGCGCGTTTGCGTCGGAGGACAGCGCATGGGCGCCGCCGTGGGAGATGAACACGGCATTGCCCGCCGACAACTCAAACAGGCTGCCGTCGTCGGTGCGCAGGGTGGCCGTTCCCGCTGCCAGGAAGTGGAAGTAGGCGTGTCCGGGTTTGGCCTCAAAGCCCATGCCGAACCTTGGCCCGGCCTGGATGCGCCGGTACTGCACCCCGCTCAGGCGCATGCCGCGCAGCAGTTCGTCGATCAGGTCGGAAGACAGATTGAAAGGGGCCAATGCGCTCATGTTCGGGGTTTTGGTCAAAAACTCAAGGGTATGCATCATAGATCATCCGGATGGGCGAACCTAGACTGGCCGTCGCGCTAATTTACCGAGGATGTCGTGTGATGAATGATTGTGTCGCTCATGCCGCTAACCCTGCCCACGTGGAGCCTGATGCGCCTGCCTGGATGGCGGTGTTTTCCCTGGCCATGGGGGTGTTCGGGCTATTGACGGCGGAGTACCTGCCGGCCAGCTTGTTGACGCCAATGGCGATGGACCTGGGCGTGTCCGAGGCGCTGGCGGGCCAGGCCGTGACCGTAACGGCAGTGGTGGCGCTGTTTGCCGGGCTGCTGGTGCCCGGCCTCACGCGGGGGATCGACCGGCGCGTGGTGCTGCTGGGCTTCTCCGTGTTGATGATTGCCTCAAACCTGTTGGTGGCGTTCTCTTCAAGCCTGGCGGTGTTGCTGCTGATGCGCATCTTGCTGGGCATCGCCCTGGGCGGTTTCTGGAGCATGGCGGCCGCGGTGGCCATGCGCTTGGTGCCGGCGGCACTGCTGCCCCGTGCGCTGTCGATCATCTTCAGTGGTATTGCGGTGGGCACGGTGGTCGCCGTGCCGCTGGGCAGCTACCTCGGGGGGCTGTATGGCTGGCGCAGTGCGTTCGTTGCCGCCGCCGCCGTCGGTGGCGTGACGCTGGCGTTCCAGCTGTTCACGCTGCCACGCCTGGCGCCCACGGGTGCCGCACGTCTGCGCACGGTACTGGAGGTGTTGCTGCGCCCGGGTATTGCCATCGGCATGTTTGGCTGCGTGCTGGTACACACCGGGCACTTTGCGCTGTTCACCTACATCCGGCCGTTCCTGGAAAGCACCACGGGCGTGGGCACCGAAGGGCTGGCCCTGATGCTGCTGGGATTCGGTGCAGCCAACTTTGTTGGCACGCTGTCGGCCGGTTGGATGCTGGTGCGTTATCCGCGTGGCACCTTGGTGTTGATGCCGGTGGTAGTGGGCGTCGCGGCACTCGCCCTGGTGATGTTGCCTGCGTCCCTGTCAGGGCAGGCGGCGCTGCTGATGCTGTGGGGCATGGCCTTTGGCGCAGTGCCCGTGGCGTGGTCGAACTGGGTGGCCCGCGCCGTGCCGGATCAGGCTGAAAGTGCCGGTGGCATGGTCGTGGCTTCGGTGCAGTCGGCCATCGCGGCAGGAGCGGCCGGTGGGGGCGCGATGTTCAGTCTCAGCGGCATAAGCGGGGTGTTCCTGGGGGCGGGGGGACTCATGCTGTTGGCTGCCTTGTTGATCGCACTGCGCGTGCAGGTACCACGCGCCGAAGCAGGCGTGGGCGTGGCGCTGCACCTGTGAGCTAGCTGGTCAGGTTGGCCAGCAGCCACGCCGTGAAACTGCGCGCCAGCGGGTCGTGTTCGCTGTCGCGATGGGTCAGCAGCGCCCAGCTCGGCCCGCGGATTGTCGCTTCCACCAAGGGCACGAGCAGGCCGTCTTGCTGCGCTTGGCGGCACAGCAACTGGCTGACCAAGCCAATCCCCAGGCCGGTGCACACGGCGTCCAACAACAGGCCAGGGTCGGAGAAGTTCAGTCCCTGGTCTAGTTGGCCCACATCAATCCCGGCTTCCACCGCCCAGTGGCTCCAATCCATTTCGCGCTCGCCGTGCAGGGTGGTGCGTTGCTCTTTGGGCTGCTCCAGCACGCGCGGGTGGCAGGCGGGAAACAAGCGATCGGCATGCAGCACCCGGAAGCTGCATTCGGCCTGGGAGCTGATGTCGTCGCGCACCGCCAGGTCGATGGTCTGGCTGGCCATGTCGGGGACTTCGTCGGTGCTGAAGATCCACAGGTCGACTTCCGGGTGTTGCCGGCGAAAATCCGCAAGCCGTGGCAACAGCCAATGGCGCGCAAAGGTGGGGGTGGTGTTGAGCACCAGTTGGTTGGGTTTGCGGTACTGGCCCAGGCGCCGCACGCCCACCGCCAGTTGTTGCAGCAGGGCCTGGGTGGTGCTGAGGAAGTCATGGCCGGCGTCGGTCAGGCTCACGCTGCGCCCGCTGCGGAAAAACAGCGGCTGTTCCAGGTACGCCTCCAGGCTGCGGATCTGCTGGCTGATCGCCGATTGGGTCAGGTGCAGTTCTTCGGCAGCCTTGTGGAAGCTGCCCAGCCGGGCCGCGGCTTCGAAGCCGCGCAGGGTGCCGAGGGGCGGCCAGTGGTTGAGCATGCTGATAAGTTCCTCTAATCAGTTTTCTACAAAATCCATCGTTTGTCCGGCTTTGCAGCCCGCCATAGCATGTACGCCAAGACTCCGTGGGCAGTTTTCACTGAACACAATGACTTAACTGAAGGGTACTTGTCATGCAGCAGAATGCAATGCAAAGCAATGGTTGGTGGATGCCTGCGGAGTGGGCTCGGCACGCGGCGACCTGGATGGTCTGGCCGCATAACCGCGCCTTGTGGGAAACCACCTGGGGCGTGACCCTGGCGCAGGTGCAGCAGGATTTCGCACGGGTCGCCAATGCGATCGCCCGCTTTGAACCGGTGAAGATGCTGGTCGATCCGTCCGCAGTCGCGGGCGCCAGGGCCCTGTGCGGTCCCGGCATCGAACTGATCGAGCAGGCCGTCAACGACAGCTGGTGCCGCGACTCCGGCCCGAGCTTTGTCTGTCACCCGCAACTGGGCACGGCCGGGGTGAGCTGGCGCTTCAATGCCTGGGGCGGCAAGTCGGCCCATGATCTGGACGAAAGCCTGGCGCGCCGGGTGCTCAATCACCTGGGCCTGGAGTGCTTCGGCACGCCGCTGAGCAACGAAGGCGGGGCGATCCATGTGGACGGCGAGGGCACCTTGATCACCACCGAATCGGTGCTGCTCAACCCCAACCGCAACCCCGGCGTGACCAAGGCCGAGATGGAGGCGATTTTTGCGCGGCTACTGGGCATCAAGAAGACCATTTGGCTGCCCGGCGACCCGGACTACGTCACGGGCGACATGACCGACGGCCATGTCGACGGTGTCTGCGCATTCGCCCGTCCCGGAGTGTTGCTGGTCGATGCGACCCATGACCGAAGCTCTGTCTACGCCGAGGTCGTGCGGGAAAACCGCCGCGCCCTGCAACTCGCCACCGACGCCCAAGGCCGGCGTTTCGAGCTGATCGACTTGTATGAAGCCACCGACGCGGTCGACACCGAGGCCGAGGTGTTCTGCGCGTCCTATACCAATTTCTACATCGCCAACGGCGCAATCATCATGCCGGCGTATGGCATTGCTGCCGATCAGGTGGCGGCCGAGGTCCTGGCCGGGGCGTTCCCGGGGCGCGAAATCGTGCCGGTGCAGATCAATCACCTGGCCCATGGCGGCGGTGGCGTGCACTGCATCACCCAGCAACAACCTGCGTGGGTGCAGCCATGAGCCTCCTGACGATTGCGACGACCCAGATGCCTTGCACCTGGGACTTGCCGGGCAATCTCGACCGTGCCGAGCAGTTGGTGCGAGAGGCGGCGGCGCAGGGCGCCCAGGTGATTCTGTTGCAGGAGCTGTTCGCCACGCCGTATTTCTGCATCGAACAGCATCACAAGCACCTGGCGCTGGCCGAGGAATATCAGCACAGCGGTGTGCTCAAGCGCTTCGCCGCGTTGGCCAAGGAGCTGGGCGTGGTGCTGCCGCTGAGCTGGTTCGAACAAGCCGGCAATGCGTTCTTCAACTCCCTGAGCGTGGCCGATGCCGACGGGCGCTTGCTCGGCGTGTACCGCAAGACCCATATCCCAAATGCCATCGGCTATCAGGAGAAGGAGTATTTCAGCCCCGGCGATACGGGTTTTCGCGTGTGGGACACGGCCTTCGGGCGCCTCGGCGTGGGAATCTGCTGGGACCAGTGGTTTCCCGAAACCGCGCGTTGCCTGGCCTTGCAGGGCGCCGAGGTGCTGCTGTTTCCCACGGCCATCGGCTCGGAACCGGGCTGCGCGACCCTCGATTCCCGCGACCATTGGCAGATGACCATGCGCGGCCACGCGGCGGCGAACCTGTTGCCAGTGGTGGCGGCCAACCGCGTCGGGCGTGAAGTGGCGACCACAGATCCTGCCTTGCAAATGGACTTCTACGGCTCGTCGTTCATCTGCAACCACAAGGGCAAGCTGCTGGCCGAGGCCGACCGCGACAGCACCGGCGTGCTCGTGCACAGCCTGGACCTGTCTGCCATGCGCGAAGACCGCCTGACCTGGGGCATCTTCCGCGACCGCCGCCCGGAAATGTACGGCGGCCTACTCACCCTGGATGGGCGCCCATCATGAAACGTCTATTGAGTTGCGTACTGATGCTCACGAGTGCCTGCGCCCTGGCCGACGACAAAACCCTGAGGCTCTACAACTGGGCCGACTATTTTGCCGCCGACACCTTGGCCAAGTTCACGGCCGAGACTGGTATCCAGGTGATCTACGACGTGATGGATGGCAGCGAAACCCTGGAAGCCAAGTTGATGGCGGGCGGCAGCGGTTACGACTTGATCTTCCCCGGTGACACCGTGGCCGAGCGCCTGATGCGGGCGGGCAGCCTACAGGCACTGGACCCTGCCAAGCTCACCGCGTTGAACGATATCGAACCGGGTCTGCAAACGCTGCGCACCCATTACGTCAATTCGAACAAGGCCACGGTGCCCTACACCTGGGGCACCATCGGCCTGACCTACAACACGCGGCAGATCGAGCAGCGCTTACCAAATGCGCCGGTCAACAGCCTGGACCTGCTGTTCAAGCCTGAGCTGGCGGCTAAATTTGCCGATTGCGGCATCTCGCTGATTGACTCGCCGGACGAGGTGTTGGCCGTGGTGCTCAACTACCTGGGCCGCGACCCGCGCAGTGCCAAGCGTGAAGACCTGGCCGCTGCCAGCGACGTGTTACTCAAGCTGCGCCCGTACATCCGCAAGTTCCAGTCGCAACCGGTGACCGATCTGGTCAACGGCAACCTCTGCCTGTCCCTGGGCTACAGTGGCGACATGACCCAGGCCCAGCGCGCCGCCGATGCCGCCGGCAAGCCGGTGACCTTTGGTTATCACATCCCCCGCGAGGGCACGACGGTGTGGATGGACACCATGGCCATTCCCGTCGACGCCAAGCACCCGGAATACGCCTACGCGTTTATCAACTTCGTGATGCGCCCGGAAAACATGGCCGCCATCACCAACTTCACCGGTTACCCCACGGCCAACGCCAAGGCCCGGCCGGAGGTGGAGGCCAGCATGCGCGACAACCCCGACATCTACCCGGACGCGGCCACGTTCGAACGGTTGATCGCCGGCAAAGACATCCCCCAGGCGGACATGCGTGCACGGATGCGCGTGTGGACTAAATTCAAAACCCAACAATGAACGTTTTTCAATTCAATACCGTATGCAGGAACCACCATGCCAACCCGTCGTACCTTCATCAAACAAGCCAGCGTGGTCTGCGCCATGACATTGCTCACTACCCACGTGCGAGCTGCCGTCAAAGGCCGCTTCTACATGCCCGACGAGGGTGAAAAACACCGCCAGGCGTTCATTGCCTTTGGCGCCCAGGATGCTATCTGGGAAGATTTCACCGCCGACGTGCAGGTCGCGTTGGGCCGTATCGCCAGGGCGATTGCCCAATACGAACCCGTCACCGTGTTCTGCCGCGAAGACGAGCGCGCCCTCGCCGAGCAGCACTGCGGCACGCGCAATATCACCTTTGTGGAGACCGAACTGGACGACATCTGGATGCGCGACACCGGCGCCAATTTTGTCATCGACGGCACGGGCGGCCAGGCGGCGGTGGACTTCAATTTCAACGGCTGGGGCAACAAGCAGCAGCACGCAGACGACGCGCACGTGGCGGCCCTGGTCGCCGAAGAAACCGGCGCGCGCCACATTCGCAGCGAACTGGTAGGCGAGGGCGGTGCCATCGAGGTGGATGGCCTGGGCACCGGCATCATGACCGAAAGCAGCTGGATCAACCGCAATCGCAACCCCGACTGGAGCAAGGCCGACGTCGAAGCCGAACTCAAGGAGCGCCTGGGCTTGCGCAAGATCATCTGGCTGCCCGGCATCAAGGGCAAGGACATCACCGACGCCCACGTGGATTTCTACGCGCGCTTCGTCGCCCCGGGCGTGGTGCTGGCCAACCTCGACACCGACCCCGAGTCCTACGACCACAAGGTCACCCTGGCGCACCTGGACATCCTCAAAAACGCCACCGACGCCGACGGCCGGCCGCTGACCGTGCACACCGTGTCGCCACCGCTGAACCCACGCAAAAGCAAGTTCAGCCGGGGCAATGAGGATTTCGCGGCGGGGTACATCAATTACTTCGTGATCAACGGCGCGGTGATTGCGCCAGAGTTTGGTGATGCGGTGGCCGACCGCAAGGCGCTGGACCTGCTCTCGCAGCTCTACCCGAACCGCAGGGTGGTGCAGCTCAATATCGACGCGATCGCGGCGGGTGGCGGTGGCATTCACTGCGTGACCAACCACCAGCCGATGGCTTAGTCGTCCTTGGCCAGCAGCACCTTGGCAAATTCGTCGGAGGCGATGAAGTCCAGGGTCTGGCGCAACTGCGCCGCGGCTTCGCGGCCGAACGCCTGATCGAAGCGTTCGGCCATTTTCAGCGACACCTGCCGGGCCACCGCGTGGGTCTGCACACCGGCTTCGGTCAGCAGCACGCGGCGGGTGCGGCGGTCCAGTTCGTCCACGCGCAACTCCACCAGCCCGTCACGCACCAGCGGCTTGAGCGTGTGGCCCAGGGCCGACAGGTCCATCACCAGGTTTTGCGCCAACTCACCCATCTTCGGCGTGCCGGCCTTGGCAATCTGATTGAGCACTGCGTACTGGGTGGCTTTCAAACCGCAGGGGGCATACGCCTCGTCATAGATCTGACCCAGGCGGCGGGACGTGCGACGCACGGCACCGTTCACGCAGGCGCTGGGGCTCTCGGAGCAAGGCTTTGCAGCTTTCAAGGGCGGATACTCTCTGATACAAAAAACGACGTGGCAATTATGCCGTTCGAACCCTTCAGGACAAGGCTTTTCGGCCGGATATGCCCTTCCAGATGAAGACTGAGACAGCTTGAAACAAATTAGTTGCGTACGCCACTAAATTCGATATCGTGGCGTATGCCTCTTTGTGACTCGGATGTCGTTGCAAATTCCCCAGGAAGCGCATGGGGTGAGGCGGAAAAAAGGCGCGGCCCTGCCGGCTTGAACATCCAACCCCCTGTCTGGATCACCTCCTATGCTGAGCCTCGTGCGCATCGCGTTGCGGCGCCCCTATACCTTTCTGGTATTGGCCATTTTCATTCTGATCATCGGCCCGCTGGCGGCCTGGCGAACACCCACCGACATCTTTCCGGAAATCCGCATCCCGGTGATTGCCGTGATCTGGCAGTACACCGGTTTGCCGCCAGACCAGATGGCGGGGCGCATCACCTCGCCGTTCGAGCGGGTGCTGACCACCACGGTCAACGACATCCGGCACATCGAAGCGCAATCGATGAACGGCTACGGCATCGTGAAGATCTTCTTCCAGCCCGGCGTCAACATCAGTACCGCCAACGCCCAGGTGACCTCGGTGTCCCAGGCGATCCTGCGCCAGCTGCCGCCGGGCACCGTGCCGCCGCTGGTACTCAACTACAGCGCATCCACCGTGCCCATCGTGCAGTTGGCCTTGTCGGGCCCGGGCCTGAGTGAGCAGCAACTGGGCGATATCGGCATCAACTCCGTGCGCCTGATGCTCACCACCGTGCCGGGGGCGGCGCTGCCGTACCCGTTCGGCGGCAAGAGCCGGCAGGTGCAGATCGACCTCGACTCGGCGCGCATGCAAGCCCGTGGCCTGTCGGCGCAGGACGTCGCCACCGCCCTGGCCACCCAGAACCTGATCACCCCGGTGGGCACGCAAAAGATCGGCAGCTACGAATTCAACCTGCAGTTGAACAACTCGCCGTCGGACTTCCATGACCTGGAAAACCTGCCGATCAAGACCGCCGACGGCACCACCGTGCTGATCCGCGACGTGGCCACGGTGCGCGACGGTAACCCGCCACAAACCAACATCGTGCACGTGAACGGTAACCGTTCGGTGCTGCTGACCGTGCTCAAGACCGGTTCAGCGTCGACCTTGGGCGTGATCGCCGGGGTCAAGGACAAGCTGGCCGACAACAAGGCCGCCTTGCCGCCCAACCTGAACATCGACCTGATCGGTGACCAATCACTGTTCGTGCGCTCGGCCATCGGCGGCGTAGCCCGTGAAGGCTTGATCGCAGCGGCGCTGACCAGTCTGATGATCCTGTTGTTCCTCGGCAGCTGGCGTTCCACCGTGATCATCGCCACGTCGATTCCCTTGGCGATCCTGGCCTCGATTGCCACGCTCTCGGCCCTGGGCGAAACCCTCAACATCATGACCCTCGGCGGCCTGGCGCTGGCCGTGGGGATCCTGGTGGACGACGCCACGGTAACCATCGAAAACATCAACTGGCACCTGGAGCAGGGCAAGCCGGTGGAGACGGCGATTCTTGACGGCGCGGCGCAGATCGTGACCCCGGCGTTCGTCTCGCTGCTGTGCATCTGCATCGTGTTCGTGCCGATGTTCTTCCTCGACGGCGTGGCGCGCTTCCTGTTCGTGCCGATGGCCGAAGCGGTGATCTTCGCGATGATCGCCTCGTTCATCCTGTCGCGGACCCTGGTGCCGACCCTCGCCAACTACCTGCTCAAGCCCCATGTGCACGGCGAAGACGGGCATGCACCGTCGCGCAACCCACTGGTGAAATTCCAGCGCGGGTTCGAGCGGCACTTTGAAGCGTTCCGCGAGCGCTACCACGGCGTGCTCGACACGGCCTTGCATCATCGCCGCGCAGTGGTGGTGGGCTTGCTGGCGTTTGTCGCGGTGTCGTTTGCGCTGGTGCCGTTTTTGGGCCGCAACTTTTTCCCCGAGGTCGACTCCGGGCTGATCCTGTTGCACGTGCGTGCCCCGGTGGGCACACGAGTGGAAAGCAATGCGCACCTGATCGCCGACATCGAGAATTCGATCCGCCGCAAGATCCCGGGCGAAGACCTCAAGGCCCTGGTGGACAACATCGGCCTGTCCATCAGCGGTATCAACGTGGTGTACAACAACACCGGCACCGTGGGCTCCCAGGACAGCGACATCCAGATCAGCCTCAACGAAGGCCATCGTCCGACCGCCGAATACATGCGTGAGCTGCGCGAAAGCCTGCCACGGGAATTCCCGAGCGCGGTGTTCTCGTTCCCGGCGTCGGACATCGTCGGGCAGATCCTCAACTTCGGTTCATCGGCGCCGGTGGACGTGCAAGTCACAGGGAACAACCTGGCGGCCAACTTCACTTATGCCAGCGCGTTGCTACGGGATATCCGCCGCGTGCCCGGGGTGGTGGACGCGCGTATCCAGCAGTCGCGGCAGTTGCCCACGTTCAACATCGACGTGGACCGCACCCGTGCGCAACTGGTTGGCCTGACCGAGCGTGATGTGACCAACAGCCTGGTGGTCAACCTGGCTGGTTCCAGCCAAGTGGCGCCGACGTTCTGGTTGAACCCGGCCAACGGCATTTCCTACCCTATCGTCATGCAAACCCCGCAGTACAGCCTGGAAAGCCTGGCGGCCCTGCATAACCTGCCACTCAGTGGCAGCGCCGGCGCGGCCACCGATCAGACCCTGGGCGGCCTGGCCAATATCCAGCGCAGCCACAGCAACTCGGTGATCACCCAGTCGGATATCCAGCCGGTGGTCGAAGTGCTTACTGCGATCCAAGGCCGTGACCTCGGCGCCGTGGCGGCCGATATCCAGAAGATCATCGCCGCCCACGCCAGTGAAGTGCCCACTGGCTCCAAGGTGCTGTTGCAGGGCCAGGTGCAGACCATGAACGCCGCGTTCAGCGGCTTGTTGTTCGGCCTGCTGGGGGCGGTGGTGCTGATCTACCTGTTGATCGTGGTCAACTTCCAGTCGTGGAGCGACCCGTTCGTGATCATCACCGCCTTGCCGGCCGCATTGGCGGGGATCGTGTGGATGCTGTTCGTCACCCATACACCGCTGTCGGTGCCGGCGCTGACAGGGGCGATCATGTGCATGGGCGTGGCCACTGCCAACGCCATCCTGGTGGTGAGCTTCTGTCGCGAGCGCCTGGCGGTGCATGGCGATGCCGTGCAGGCCGCATTGGAAGCCGGCTTTACCCGGCTGCGGCCGGTGTTGATGACCGCCATTTCGATGATTATCGGCATGGCGCCCATGGCCCTGGGCCTGGGGGAGGGCGGCGAGCAGAACGCGCCGCTCGGCCGTGCGGTGATTGGCGGCCTGGCGTTTGCCACCATCGCCACGCTGATTCTGGTTCCGCTGATTTTCAGTCTTGTCCACGGGCGTCGCCAGCACGCCACGCTGGCGACCACCGTTACCCAAGGGGTTTGACATGTCCGTTTCTCTTTCTAAACCGAAGTCTTCCCGTGGGCTGCTCTGGCTGGTCGTTGGCGGGGTGGTGGTGGTTGCCATCGTGGGCGTGGGCATCGGCGTGCGCGCCAATGAATCCCGTGACCTCAAGACCTGGACCGATGCGCAGGCGCTGCCCAGCGTGAAGTTGATCAAACCGTTGGTGCAGGCCCAGGGCCCGGTGCTCAACCTGCCGGGGCGCATGGAAGCCTATTCCCGTGCGTCGATCTTTGCGCGGGTCAACGGCTACCTCAAATCCTGGAACGTCGACATCGGCACCCGGGTGAAAGCCGGCCAAGTGCTGGCTGAAATCGACACTCCGGAACTCGACCAGCAACTGCTGCAGGCCCGTGCCACCTTGGCCTCGGCCCAGGCCGATGCGCACCTTGCCGAAACCACCGCCAAGCGTTGGCAGGCGATGTTGGCGACCGACTCGGTGTCGCGCCAGGACGTGGACGAGCGCACCGGTGACCTGACCGCCAAACAAGCCAAGGTGGCGGCGGCCAAGGCCAATGTCGACCAGTTGGTGGCGACCAAGGGCTTCCAGCGCCTGGTGGCGCCGTTTGCCGGCGTGGTCACCGCGCGCAGCACCGACGTGGGTGCGCTGATCAGTGCCGGTGGAGCTGCCGGCAAAGAGCTGTTCGCCGTGGCCGACGTCAGCCGCCTGCGCGTGTACGTGCAGGTGCCGCAGACCTTTTCGCCGCAGATCCGCGAAGGCACCACGGCGCGCCTGAGCGTGCCGGAATACCGCGGCGAAACCTTCACCGGCAAGGTGATCGCCACTGCCGACGCGGTCAATGCCGCGTCCGGCAGCACCCTGGTGCAACTGCTGGTGGACAACCCGGGCGGGCGCCTGCTGCCGGGCGGCTACACCAGCGTGCAGTTCGATTTGCCGGTGCAAGCCGATGTGCTGCGGGTGCCTTCCAGCGCCCTGGTGTTCGATGACCACGGCATGCGCGTCGCCACCCTCGACAGCACGGATCACGTGCGCTTCAAGACCGTCAGCATTGCCCGCGACTTTGGCGATAGCGTGGAAATTGCCAGCGGCCTGCAAGCGAACGAACGTGTGATCGACACACCACCCGATGGCCTGGCCGACAACGATGCGGTGCAATTGGCGGCCGCTCCCGCCGAGGTCAAACCCCATGGCTAAGCGCACTTTCTTCGGCCTGGTCGCCACCTTGAGCCTGGGGGCGTGCTCGTTGGCGCCGCCGCTCAAGGTGCCCGAAACCCCGGTGGCGGCACAGTTTCATACCCAGGCCCCGTGGACCGTCGGCACCCCCAACGACCAGGCCAACCGCGATGGTTGGTGGCACATCTACAACGACCCGCAGCTGGACGCGATGCAGCAGCAGTTGCTGAAAAACAACCCCGACCTGAGTGCGGCACTGGCCCACTACGAGCAGTCCCAGGGCTATGTGGCCCAAGCGCGTTCGGGGCTGTTCCCGACGATATCGGCCATCGGCAACGGCCAGCGCATTCGCCAGTCCGACACCAAGCCGCTGCGTTCGGCCACCTCGCCAAATGTCTACAACTCGGCCACCCTGGGCCTGGAAGTCGACTATGAAGTGGACCTGTGGGGCCGCGTGCGCGACACCGTCGCGGCCGGCACCAGCGATTCCGAAGCGGCCAAGGCCGACCTCGCGTCGGTGCGCCTGAGCCTGCAGGCGCAATTGGCCGACAGCTACATTCGCCTGCGCGGCATCGACTGGCAGAACCAGCTGCTGGAACAGACCCGCGACGCCTACGCCAAAGCGTTGGGCCTGACCGAAGGCCTGCACGGCGGCGGGATTGTCTCCGGCCTCGACGTGGCACGGGCGCGCACGCAGCTGTCCACGGTCAAGTCGCAATTGAGCCAGAGCCTGGTGCAGCGCGCGGTGCTAGAGCATTCGATTGCGGCGATGCTGGGGGAGTCGGCGTCGACCTACTCGGTGGCGGTCAACGTTGCGCCGATTGCCTTGCCGAACGTGCCCACCGGTGTGCCGTCGAGCTTGTTGCAACGCCGGCCAGACATCGCCGCCGCCGAGCGCCGCATCGCCGCAGCCAACGCACGAATCGGCGTGGCCAAGGCCGCGTGGTTTCCGCAGATCACCTTGAGCGCCCAGGGCGGCTATCAGAGCGATGAGTTTGCGCGGCTGCTCAGCGCGCCGAACCTGTTCTGGGCCATCGGCCCGTCACTGGTGGGCACGCTGTTCGACGGCGGTGCACGCCAGGCGCAGGTCGACATTGCCAAGGCCGCCACCGATGAAGCCGCCGCCAAATACCGGGGCGTGGTGCTGGGGGCGTTCGAGCAGGTGGAAGACAACCTTTCGCAGATCGCCGGGCTGGGTAGCGCCCTGGACGACCAGCGTGATGCAGCGGCCGCTGCGCAGTACGCCGAGGACCTTTCCACCTCGCGCTATCGCCAGGGCGCCGTGGCCTACCTCGATGTGGTGACCGCCCAAGTGGCTGCGCTGGAAGCCAAGCGCACGGTATTGCAACTGCAAACCCAGCAATTGAGCGCTAATGTGGGCCTGATCAAGGCACTGGGTGGCGGCTGGAACGTGGCGCAACTGGCGGCGTCGAACCCTATTCAACCCAAGGAGCAGTAACGATGACTGACTACGTACCCCCGAAAGTCTGGACCTGGGACACCGAAAGCGGCGGCACTTTCGCCAGCATCAACCGGCCCATCGCCGGAGCGACCCACGAGCAGGAATTGCCGGTGGGCAAGCACCCGCTGCAACTGTATTCACTGGCCACGCCCAACGGGCAAAAGGTCACCATCCTGCTTGAAGAACTGTTGGCCCTGGGGCACAGCGGCGCGGAATACGACGCCTGGCTGATCAAGATCGGCGATGGCGACCAGTTCGGCAGCGGCTTTGTGGGTGTCAACCCGAACTCCAAGATTCCCGCATTGCTGGACCGCAGCGGCGCCACGCCGATCCGGGTGTTCGAGTCGGGAGCGATCCTGCAATACCTCGCGGAGAAGTTCGGTGCGTTCTTCCCCACCGAGCCGGCGGCACGAGCCGAATGCCTGTCGTGGCTGTTCTGGCAAATGGGCAGCGCGCCGTACCTGGGCGGTGGTTTCGGGCATTTCTATGCGTATGCGCCGAGCAAGATGGAATACGCGATCAACCGCTTTGCCATGGAGACCAAGCGCCAACTCGATGTGCTCGACCAGCGTTTGGCCGTGAGCGAATACATTGCCGGGGATGAGTACACCATTGCCGATATCGCGATCTGGCCTTGGTACGGCGGCCTGGTGAAGGGCCGGTTGTACGGCGCGGCAGAGTTCCTGTCGGTGCATGAATACAAGCATGTGCTGCGCTGGGCGGACGCCATCGAGGCCCGGCCTGCGGTACAGCGTGGACGCCGGGTGAACCGCGTGTCCGGCGAGCCGCACGAGCAACTGCGCGAGCGCCACGACGCCAGCGACCTGGATTGAATATCTGCCTGCAGGCGCCTCGGTGCATCAGGTACACCGGGTAGAGGCCATCGCCGGCAAGCCGGCTCCTACAGGTGACTGCGCTCGGCCGCCTTTTTGTAGGAGCCCGGCTTGCCGGCGATGCAGGCGGCTCGGTGTATCAGGCAAAATCGGTTGCGCGGGAAACGCTTTCCCAGGCGCTGATCTCGGCTTGCAACGCCGTGAGCTTGGCCGTCACATGCTCCACCGCGTCATTGCCCAGCAGCAAATGCGCCGGTGGCTCGGTGCTTGCCACCACCTGCATCATCGCCAGGGCTGCTTTTGCCGGGTCGCCGTCCTGTCGCCCGCTGCGGGCTTGTCGTGCTGCTCGCACGGCATCAAACGAGGCGTCGTAGTCGGCGATGCTGCGTTCGGCCCTGACCATCGAACGACCCGCCCAATCGGTGCGAAAGCCCCCCGGCTCAATCGCGGTGACGTGAATGCCGAACGGTTTCACCTCCTTGCCCAGCGCTTCGGAGATACCTTCCAGCGCAAATTTGCTGCCGTGGTACACGCCCAGGCCGGGGAAGGTGGTCAGGCCGCCCATCGAGGTGATGTTGAGAATATGCCCACGGCGGCGCTTGCGCATAAACGGCAGCACCGCCTGGATCATCGCCACCGCGCCGAACACGTTGACTTCAAATTGCTGGCGTACATCGTCCAGGGACGACTCTTCCAGCACGCCCTCAAAACCGTAGCCGGCGTTGTTGACCAGCACATCAATCGCGCCAACGTTCTTTTCGATCTCGGCCACCACGGCCGGGACAAACAGGCTGTCGGTGACATCTAGCAAGCGCGCAAAGGAGTAGCCAGGTTTGATGCGGTCGAACGCGTCGATGGCCTCCGGCGTGCGCACGGTGCCGACGACGCGCTCGCCGGCAGCCAACAGGGTCTCGGCCAGGGCTTTGCCGAAGCCGGAACTGATACCGGTGATAAGCCAGGTTTTCTGGGGTTGTGCAGGCATGGTGATCTCCCGTGAGTGTGCCTGGGATCTTTCTCCGTTAAGGCCAGGCACACAATCGGGCAGACGCTGCTCAGGCTTTGAAGCCGTGCTTCACAATGCCTGCTTGTAGCGCTGCTCAAACACCGCCACTTGCTCGGGTTTGATCAGCTCGAAGGGCACCCAGACTTCTGGCTCGATGGGCTCACCCTTGATCATCCGGATGGCCGCCTGCACGGCCTGGGTCGCCTGAGCCTTGGGGTCCTGGAACACCGAGGCGGTCAGCAGGCCACGCTTGATGGCCGCGAGGCCATCCGGCAAGCCATCGATGCCGATAATCGCCACCTCGCCCTTGGCCTTGCCGGACTGTTGCAATGCCATGGCGGCGCCGATGGCCATTTCATCGTTGTTAGCGACGATCGCATCGAACTGCGTACCCGCCAGCAGCCAGTTGCTGGTCAGGTCCATGCCCTTGCTGCGCTGCCATTCGGCGCTTTGCTGCTCCACCACCTTGATCCCGGGGAATTCCTTGAGCACCTGCCTGGCGCCTTCGGTGCGGTCATGGGTGGCGTTTTGCGCGAGGTCGCCCATGATGATCGCCACGTTGCCTTTGCCACCGAGCTTTTCTGCGAGGTAGCGCATTTGCAACTGCCCGGCCTCGATGTCGTTGGAGGCCACGGTGACCACGCCCTTGGGCAGGGTGCGTTCATCCGGGTGGCGGTTGACGTACACCAGCGGCGTCTTCGCGGCGACGGCGGCGCGAGTCATGTTGGCGGTGGCGGCGGTGTCCACCGGCAACACGATCACGGCGTCGACCTTCTGGTTGAGAAAACCCTCGACCTGATTGAGTTGGCGCACCACGTCGCCCTGGGCGTCTTCGAACTGGATCTGCACATCTTGCTGTTTGGCGGCGGCTTCGAGGCCGGTGCGCACATAGGTCATGAAGTTATCGTCGACTCGGGCGATGCTCACGCCAATGCGGTAGGCGGCGAAGGTCCATTGGCTGAACAGCAGCAACAACGTGGCAACGAGCAATGAATAGCGATGCATGAGGGTGGTCCTTTTATTGTTATAGGGTGAAGGCCTGGCGGAAACGCTCCAGGGCCAACTCGCTGTCGCCACTGGCCCAGCCTTCCAGCCCGACCACGCCGGTATAGCCCATGGCGTGCAGGGCCCTGGCAATGGCCGGGTAGTGGATTTCGCCGGTGCCGGGCTCCTTGCGGCCAGGCACATCGGCCACCTGGATTTCACCGATGGAACCGCCGGCGCGCTGGATCAGTTCGATCAGGTTTCCTTCGCCAATCTGCGCGTGGTACAGGTCCAGGTTCATCTTCAAGTGCGGGCTGCCCACGGCTTCGATGAGCGCCAGGGTGTCGTCGGCGCGGGCGAAGGGCGTGCCGGGGTGGTCGACCTCGGTGTTGAGGTTTTCCAGCAGGAACACGCGGCCGGCGTCCTCTCCCAGGCGGGCGATTTTTTCCAGGGTCTTGCAGGCGCTCAGCCACATGCGCCCGGTGGTCTGGTTGACCGGTTGCACGGGCAGGCCGCCTTCACCCAGGCCGGTGCCGTGCAGGTTGAGGCTGGGGCAGTCGAGTTGCTCGGCGATGCCGATGGATTCGCGGGCGCTGTCGAGCAATTGGCGGACGCCGTCGGGGTCGGTGAGGGTGCCGCTGATGTAGCCGGTCATGGAGGTGAAGTCAGCACCGGTGGCGGCGAGGGCGCTGATGTCCTTGTCGGTCCAGTTCCAGATTTCCGCACTGAACCCCAATTGATGAATGCGCTTCACGCGCTCGATGAAGGGCAGGTCGAGAAAGACCATTTCGGCGCTGACCGCCAGCTTGAAAGGGATCATGGGCGGGTTCCCTGTACAGCCACGGCCTTGCCGGTTTCGAACGACTCGATACAGGCGCGAGCAATTGCCAGGGCGGCGCGGGCGTCTTCGCCGCTGGCCATCGGCTTGGCGCCCGTGCGCAGGCAGTCGGCGAAATGGTTGAGTTCGGCGATGTAGGCGTCGCGCAGCAGGTCGGTGTCCATGCGTTGGGTGTCGGCCTGGATGCCCTGGGCCAGGTAGCGCACCAGGTCGGAATCGTTGAGGCTGCCCATGCTCAACATGCCCTCGCTGCCGAACACTTCGCCGCGCACGTCGTAGCCGTACACCGCCTGGAAGTTGGCTTCGGCGGTGGCGATGGCGCCGTTGTCGAAGCGGATCGCGACCACGGCAGTGTCGAGGAAGCCTTTGCTTTTGAAGGCCGGGGCGATCAAGGCGTCGGCCATCACATAGACCTGCACCGCCTCGGCCCCGGGGTTGAGGTAGCGCAGGGTGTCGAAGTCGTGGATCAGGGTTTCCAGGAAGATCACCCACTGCGGCGAAGCGGCCGGGTTGTTCAGCGCCGGGTCGCGGGTCAGCGAACGCAGCAACTGCGGGGTGCCGATACGGCCGGCAGCGACATCCAGGTGAGCGGTGCGAAAGCTCTTGGCGAAGCGCCGGTTGAAGCCCACCTGCAACGGCACCCGCGCATCGGCCGCAGCCGCTATGGCACGGTCGGCTTCGTCGAGGGTGATGGCCATGGGTTTTTCGCAGAAGATGCCCTTGCCGGCGCGGGCGGCGCTAATCACCAGTTCGGCGTGGCTGCGGGCGGGGGCGGCGATGATCACGCCGTCGATGTCCGGGTCGTCGAGCAGCTGTTGCGGGTCGGTGTAGACCTTGGCTACCCCCAATTCAGCGGCGAGGCGCGCGGCCTGGCCTGGTGTCGGGTCGGCAATCGCCACCAGGCTGGCGCCGGGGATGTGCCGCGCAGCGGTCAGACCGTGGAAGCTGCCCATGCGACCGGCACCGATCAGACCCAGGCGGATGTTCTGTGTATTCATGAATTGACCCCTTCTTATTGTTGGCCTCAGGACGGTCCTGATGGGCAATGAGGTAGGAGCAAGGGCTGTGCCAATTCATAAGCTGCTGATATTTATCGATTAATTAATCTTTATAAACAAAAAGTGTTCATTTAAATGACATGTCTATACTGACATGTCGAAAATATGAACATGGGTACCCCGGATGAGCATGGCGTTCAGCGTACAAGACCTCGATTACCTCACGGCCCTGGGGCCTGCGGCGCTGAATGACGGCCCCGTTCCAGCCCTGGAGCAGGCGTGGCGAGCATGCCTGGCGGGTGAGGTCGAGCGCCCGGCCGGGGTGCGGCAGGTCATCTGGGATTCGTGGCGGCGCAGCGTCGAGGCGGGGCTCGACCCGGCTGACGGCGCGTATCGCTTTGTCGCCGACGAAGCACTGGCCGCCACCCTGGCCACTCACCGCGTCCTGATCGCCGCCGCCGCGCACGTCATGCATGGGCTGCTGGCCTATAACCCACGCGGGCATATCAACCTCACCGATGCTCACGGCACCACCTTGTACTTCTGCGGGCTGGATATCACGCCGGTCGGCAGCCGCCTGCTGGAGTCGGTGCAGGGCACTAATTGCACCGGCCTGGCCCTGGCCGAAGACCGCCTGGTGTATGTGCTGGCCGAAGAAAACTTCGCCACGGGCTTGCGCCAACGCCGCATGCACTGCGCCGCCGCGCCGATCAAAAACGCCCAGGGCCAGACCCTGGCGATGCTGACCCTCACGGCCGAGCCTGGCTGGTTTCATTTCCATACCCTGGGCACCGTGCAGGCCGCAGCCGAAGCAGTGTCGCGGCAGATGGCGCTGCACGGTTTGCTGGAAGAGCAGCAAGCCGTGCTCGAAGTGCTCAACGAAGGCCTGGTGGTGCTGGATGAGCGCGGCTGCATCAAGGCGCTCAACCGTTATGCGCGGCAATTGTTCGGCGTGGGCCCGGAGCTGGTCGGCAGCCCGTTCCAGCGTTTGGGCCGCAGCGAGTTGAGCGACGTGCTGGGCGAGCCGGTGCGCGACCTCGATTGCACCTTTCACCTGCAGGACCGCAGCCAGCTCGCCTGCCTGGTTTCGGTGTGCCCGCTGGAACAGGGCGGGGTGATCGTCTCGCTACGCGAGAACCGGCGGATCCGCGAGATTACCCGGCGCATCATCGGCACCCAGGCCCGCTACACCTTTGAGACCATCCAGGGCAGTTCGCGGGCCATTCACGACGCGTTGCACCTGGGGCGCATCGCCAGTCGCAGCGATTCCACCACCTTGATTCTCGGCGAAAGCGGCACCGGCAAGGAGCTGTTCGCCCAGGCGATCCACAACGGCAGCGACCGTCATAAAGGCCCATTCGTGGCGGTCAACTGCGGTGCGATCCCGCGGGATCTGGTGCAAAGCGAGCTGTTCGGGCATGTGGAAGGCGCGTTCACCGGTGCCACCCGTGGCGGTTCGGCGGGCAAGTTTGAATTGGCGGATGGCGGCACGATCTTCCTGGATGAGATTGGTGACATGTCCTTCGATGCCCAGGTGAGTTTGCTGCGGGTGTTGCAGGAGGGTGAAGTCACCCGCGTGGGCGCGAAAAACTCGCGGCGGGTGGATGTGCGCATCATTGCGGCCACCCATCGCAACCTGAGCCAGGCGGTGGCGGAGGGCGCCTTTCGCGAAGACCTCTACTATCGCCTCAACGTGCTGAACCTCACCGTGCCGCCGCTGCGTATGCGCCGCGAAGACATCCCATTGCTGGCACGGCATTTTCTTGCGCGCTTTGCCCGCTCACTGCGTAAATCGGTGCAGGGTTTTGCGCCGGAGGCGCTGGCATTGCTGTCGGCCTACGGTTGGCCGGGCAATGTGCGCGAGTTGGAAAACAGCATCGAACGGGCAACCAACCTGGCCACGGGTGAGTTGATCCAGGCGAGCGACCTGCCGCTGGAGACCCGCCACCGAGCGCCGGCACGCGCTTATGAGCCGCAGCCTGCCCAAGACCTGAGCAGTCATGAAATGCAGGCGATTGCGGCGGCTTTGCAGAACACCGGAGGCAATATCCGCCTGGCTGCGCGGCAGCTCAACGTGTCGCGGGGCGGGCTGTACAACAAGATGAGCCGCTTGGGCCTGAATGCCGCCGATTTCCGAACAAGCACCCCAGCCCCGTAGGAGCCGGCTTGCCGGCGATGAGGCCATTGTTTTCAGCACATACCTTGAGGCCGCCATCGCCGGCAAGCCGGCTCCTACAAGGGTTTGAGTTGCTTCCAGTCGATGCCGAAGCGCGCCAGGTATTTGCGCAGGCGGTCTGCGTCGTTCGGCTGGGCCTTGGCTTGGCGCGAGACGCCGAACAGGCGGCGGCCGGCGTCGGAGAGGCTGTCGGCCTGCAGGCACACATCGATCACCGCCTTGAGTTGCAGCTGGTCGAACAGGTCCAGGTCGTCGGGCAGAAAGGCCTGCGGTTCGGACAGTCCCCAGGCGTAGCGCAGGCGCCGAATTTCTTCTTCGACCTGGGTTTCATCGATGCGCCCGCTGTCGGCCAGGGTGGCCATGCGGGTGATCGACGCGGACAGTTCGCGAAAGTTACCCAGCCACGCCGCTTCGCTGGAGCTGGCGAACGCCAGGTAGCGACGCCGCGCTTCCAGGTTGAAGCGCACGCGGCGGCCTTGTTCGCGGGCATGGCGTTCCAGCTCGAAGTCGAGGTTCGGCTCGATGTCTTCCCGTCGGCCCGCCAGGCCGGGCAGGTCGAATGTCCACAGGTTGATTCGCGCGTACAGGTCTTCGCGAAACAGTCCCTCGGCCACGCGCCCGCGCAGGTCGCGGTGGGTGCCGGCGATAATCAGGAAGTCGCTGGCCACTTCGCGGTCGGCGCCCATGGGGTAGAAGCGTTTTTCTTCGATGGCCTTGAGCAGCATCGCCTGTTCGTCCAGGCCCAGCTCGCCGATTTCATCAAGGAACAGCATGCCGCCGTCCGCCGCGCGCAGCAGGCCGTCGCGGGCGTTTTGCGCGCCGGTGAAGGCGCCTTTGATATGCCCGAACAACGCCGACATCGCGCCGTCGCCGCGCAGGGTGGCGCAGTTCACTTCGACGAAACGCCCCTGCACTTGATGGCGGCTGCGCTTGAGCTCAAAGATGCGCCGGGCCAGGAAGGATTTGCCCGCGCCCGTCGGGCCGATCAACAGCATCGGCGCGGTAGAGCGCACGGCCACCCGTTCGATTTGTTCGATGGACGCATTGAACGCGCTGTTGCGCGTGGCGATCCCGGATTTCAGGAAGGCCAGGCCCTCCAGGCGCTGATGGGCAAAACGCGAGGCGATGCGGTCGTAGCGCGACAGGTCGAGGTCGATCAGGGTATGGGTGCCGGTGGCGGGCGCCGTTTCGTCCAGGCGGCGCGTGGGGGAGGTCTGGACCAGTCGCGCTGGCAGGTTGCGCGCCTCGGTCAGCAGGAACCAGCAGATCTGCGCCACGTGGGTGCCGGTGGTGATGTGGACCAGGTAGTCCTCGTGCTCGGTGTCGAAGCGGTAGTTGGCGGTGAAGTCGTGCAGCGCGCCGTACACTTCTTCGAAATCCCAGGGGTTGTTCAGCGGCATCGGGTGCAGGCGCACGTCGGTGTGCGGCGAGACTTGTCCGATGTCGGCGCGTATCCGCTCGGCAATGCTGACGTCGCGGGCGTCGATGTCGTGGATCAGCTCCAGGCGATCAATTTGCAGGTTGTCCTGCTGGCACAAGCCGACGCTGGGGCGCCAATGGTTCCAGCGATTGGCGCCCTTGCCGATGCGATCCAGTTTGGAGCCGATAAACCCGATGGCGACCGTGCGCTTGTGTTTCATGGATAGACCAAAATATAAATGACGATAGGTAAGGATATGGATGTGATGAAAGGGCTGTCATGGTTTTTTCGTAGAGATTTCTTGATTATGAAAAATACCTATCAAAAACAATTGGTTAAAAATTTTATGTGAACTTTCTGAATATCTGGCATGACCGCTGCTATATCCCAGCCAACGCCGCAGTGACGGCTTTCAAGAAAAGAATCGAGATCATGCAAGAGAAGACCTACCAACTGCTGGAAGTGGCCAACGGCAAGCCGATCAAACTCTGGACCCAGGGCGTGCCTGTTGAACCCGAAGCCCGCCAGCAATTGATGAACACCGCCCAGATGCCGTTCATCTTCAAACACCTGGCAGTAATGCCGGATGTGCACCTGGGCAAGGGGTCGACCATTGGCAGTGTGATCCCCACCGTGGGCGCAATCATCCCGGCAGCGGTGGGGGTGGACATCGGTTGCGGCATGATCGCCGCCCGCACCACATTGATGGCCGGTGACTTGCCCGACAACCTGTTTGGCTTGCGCTGCGCCATCGAGGCCGCCGTGCCCCATGGCCGCACCCGCAGCCGAAAAGGCCGCGATAAAGGTGCCTGGGAAGACGTCCCGGCCGAAGCGGATCAGGTGTGGGCGGCGTTGCACCCGCGCTTCAAGGCGATCACCGACAAGTACCCGCAACTGGAACGCGCCAACCACCGCCAGCACCTGGGTACATTGGGCACCGGCAACCACTTTGTCGAGGTGTGCCTGGATGAAGCCAACCGTGTCTGGTTCATGTTGCACAGCGGTTCCCGTGGCGTCGGTAACGCGATCGGTAACTTGTTTATCCAGCTGGCCCAGGCCGATATGCGCCAGCACATCGCCAACTTGCCGGACCGTGACCTGGCGTATTTCGAAGAGGGCAGCCAGCATTTCGATGACTATGTAGAAGCGGTGGGCTGGGCCCAGGATTTTGCCCGGCAGAACCGCGAGTTGATGATGCGCGCCGTGGTGCAGGCCACGCGCCAGGTGATCAGGAAGCCGTTTGAAGTGGCGTTGGAAGCCGTGAACTGCCATCACAACTATGTGCAGAAAGAGCGGCATTTTGGCGAAGAGGTGCTGGTTACGCGCAAAGGCGCGGTGTCGGCGAAGAAGGGCGAGCTGGGGATTATCCCGGGCTCCATGGGCGCCAAGAGCTTCATCGTGCGCGGCCTGGGTAACGAAGAGTCGTTCTGCTCCTGCAGCCACGGTGCCGGCCGCACCATGAGCCGCACCAAGGCGAAGAACACCTTCACCGTGGCCGACCAGGTGCGTGCGACGGCCCACGTGGAATGCCGCAAGGACGCCGATGTGATCGATGAAATACCGATGGCCTACAAGGACATCGACCAGGTCATGCACGCCCAGCGCGAGCTGGTGGAAGTGCTGCACACCTTACGCCAAGTGGTGTGTGTCAAAGGATAGGAGGAGGGGAATCAGGATGGAAAGGGAAGAGCGTCACCCACTCTGCGACGCCATGCGTGCGCGGGTGTTGCAAGAGCTGGAAAGGATCGAGCGCGAGCGCAATGTCACGGTGTTGTACGCCTGTGAGTCCGGCAGCCGGGCCTGGGGCTTTGCCTCCACCGACAGTGACTACGATGTGCGCTTCGTCTACGTGGAGAAGCCCGATTGGTTCATGCAGGTGGACACGCCACGGGACGTGATCGAGCGCCCGCTGGATGACGAGCTGGACATCAGCGGTTGGGAACTGCGCAAAACCCTGGGGCTGCTGCGCAAATCCAATCCCACGTTGCTGGAGTGGCTGGATTCGCCGCTGGTGTATCGCCAGGACGCTACCGCCACTGCGCAATTGCGTGGGTTAGCCGAGGCGTTCTACAGCCCGCCGGCTGCGCGCAGTCATTACTTGTCGATGGCCAAGAAGAATTTTCGCGGTTACCTGCAAGGCGATTCGGTGCGTTTCAAGAAGTACTTCTACGTGCTGCGACCGTTACTCGCGGTGCGTTGGATTGACCTGGGCCTGGGCCGCCCGCCGATGACCTTTGCCGACCTCCTGGGGACGGTGGATGACGCGCAACTGTTGGATGAAGTAGCGGCCCTGCTGGTATTGAAGCGCAATGCCGACGAGGCGGCCTACGGGCCACGGCGCCCTGCATTGCATGCCTATATCCAGCGTGAACTGGAGCGCCAAGTGCCGTCATTGCCACGCACCCACGCAGACTCACAACAACTGGATGACTACCTGCGCAGCACCGTCAAACACTTTGCATAAGGAAATACGAAATGATTGAACTTGACGGCGCCATGGGCGGTGGCCAGGTACTGCGCAGTGGCTTGAGCCTGGCGATGGTCACAGGGCAAAACCTGCACATCCGCAACATCCGCGCCAAGCGCAGCCGGCCGGGGTTGATGCGTCAACACCTGACGGCTGTGCTGGCGGCGGCACAGGTGTGTGGTGCCAAGGTGGAAGGGGCCGAGTTGGGCTCCCAGACGCTGCGCTTTGAACCGGGCGCGATTCAGGGCGGTGAATACCGCTTCAGCATCGGCACTGCCGGCAGTTGCACCCTGGTGCTGCAAACCTTGTTGCCAGCGTTGTTGCGCGCACCGACGGCCAGCCGCGTGACGATCTGCGGCGGCACCCACAACCCACTGGCGCCGCCGGTGGACTTCCTGCAACGGGCCTGGCTGCCGTTGTTGCGCCGCATGGGCGCGCGCATTGAACTGAGCCTGAATCGGTATGGGTTTGCCCCGGCAGGCGGTGGCGAACTGGAGGCTTTTATCCAGCCGTCCGAACTGGCACCGCTGCACCTGATGCAGCGCGGCAAGTTGCTCGAATCACGCGCGATTGCCCTGAACGCGGGGTTGCCCGCCGAGGTCAGCGAGCGTGAGCTCAAGCGCGTGGGCCAGCGCCTGGGGTTCGACGACACGCAACTGCTTTCGGTCGCCATCGACCCGGAACAAGGCCCTGGTAATCTGCTGATGCTGGAGTATGTGCACGAACACGTCACCGAGGTGTTCAGCGCCTTCGGCATGCACAGGCTGCGTGCCGAAAAGGTGGCCGACCAGGCCATCGAGCAGTCGCAGGCATGGCGTTGCACGCAGACGGCAGTGGGTGAGCATTTAGCCGATCAATTGCTGCTGCCGATGGCAATGGCCGGTGGCGGCAGTTTTACCACGCCGCACATGAGCGACCATTTGCACAGCAATATGCACGTGATCCAGCGCTTCCTGCCGGTGGCGATTGACAGCCATGTGCTGGAAGAGGGTGGGCTTAAAATCGAGTGCCGCGCGCTTTAAAGGTTCTCCGAGGTCACGATCTGCGGCGCAATGTACATCCGGTGCCGCACCGGGTCGAAGGTCTCGGCGGTCTGCAAATCCACCAGCAATTCGATCAGCGCCGTGGCCGTCTGGCGCGGTTGTGAATCCATCACCACATCGATCAGGCCTTGGCGCAACGCCTGGCGCGACAGTTCGGTGGACTCCTGCAGGATGCAGCACAACGCCGGTCGTTTGGGCAACTGCGCCAGGGCGCTGATGATGCCGTCTCCGCCGCCACCCACTACGCACAGGCCGCGCAGGTCTGTGTGGCGGGTGATGAGGTCGAGGGTGGCCTCTTCGGTGATGTCGCTGTTATCCAGGTTGATCAGCGGTTCCAGTGGCTTGAGCCCCGGCGCGTGTTCGGCCAGGTAGCTGTGCAAACCTTCGACCCGCGCCTGGTGGCCGAGGAAGCGATGGCCGCCCAATAGAATCCCCACACTGCCTTTGCGCGCCCCACAGGTGCGGGCCAGCAACCAGCCCATGGTGCGCCCGACCACATGATTGTCCTGGCCCACATAGGGTTCGGCGGCGTGTTCGTGGATATCCGAGAGCAGCGCCACCACCGGCACGCCGGCTTCGCGGATTTGCGCCAATGTGGCGTTGATCAGCGGGTGGGCAAAGCTGACCACGGCGAGGGCGTCGCATTGCACGGCCAGTTGTTCGATTTGGGCGGCGATCACGCTTGGCGTGCGGTCCACGATGTACTCGAACTGGCAGGTCAGGTTGGCACCGGCGTGACGCTGCGCCGCTTCGCCAATCGCCTGCGCCAGGCTGGCGTAGAACGCTTGAGCGGTGGCCAGCAGCAGGATGCCGAAACGGTAGGTTGGCCTACGTTCGCGAATGCGCTGGCCGATCAGCCGCGCGGCAAAATAACCCACGGCTTCGGCGGCCTGGAACACCTGCTCGGCGGTCTGTGGGTTGACCGGCGCGCGGGCGTTCAACACCCGGTCGACGGTGGCCACGCTCAGCCCTGCATGGGCGGCAACGGTGGCGATGGTTGGGCGTTTGTTGTTGTTCATGGCTGGCCCTGTCTGCGTCTTGATAGAAAACTATCAAGCCCCGCTGGACCTGGATGATAGCTTGATAGGGAATGGATTCAAGGCCTTGAGGGTGAATCACCCGTTCTCTATCGTGGGTTTCGCAAAGCCCCTGAAACCCACGCTTGCGGAGAACAATAACAATGCCTCAACCCACCCGACGCGACTACAGCCTCACAGGCCCCGAAGCGGCCCGCGCGGCCGAAAAGGGCCTGGTATCAGCCAACTGGTACCAATCGCCGATTGCCCGTAAACGCATGAAGGAACTGATGCAACGCCGCGACGGCCCGGCCTTGCGCGACACCGCCCTGTGGGTGGCCACACTGTTCGCCACCGGCTTTGGCGGCTACTGGTTCTGGGGCACCTGGGCCTGCGTGCCGTTCTTCATCGCCTATGGCGTGCTGTACGGCACCGCCTCCAACCCGCGCTGGCACGAAACCGGCCACGGCACCGCGTTCAAGACCCGCTGGATGAACGACGGGCTGTATCAGGTCGCCAGCTTCATGTGCATCTTCGAACCCCATGTGTGGCGCTGGAGCCATGCGCGGCACCACACCGACACCATCGTGGTGGGCCGCGACCCGGAGATCGTCGAGCCGCGCCCGCCCAGCTTCCTGATGATGTTCCTCAGCCTGTTCAACCTGCCCCTGGCCTGGAAAACCTTCAGCGGCGTGGCGCGCCATGCCATCGGCAAGATGAGTGCCCAGGAGGCGGATTTCATCCCTGAATCCGAATGGCCCAAGGTGTTCCGTGCGGCGCGGATCTGGGTGGGTATCTATGCCGTGATCATCGGCGCCGCCCTGTATCTGCACAGTTGGCTGCCACTGATGCTGGTAGGCCTTCCGAGCCTCTACGGTGCGTGGCTTGGCTACCTGTTCGGCCTCACCCAGCACGTTGGCCTGGCCGAAGACGTGCTGGACCATCGCAGCAACTGCCGCACGATCTACATGAACCGCGTGCTGCGTTTTATCTACATGGACATGAACTACCACCTCGAGCACCACATGTACCCGATGGTGCCGTACCACGCCCTGGCCCAGTTGCACGAAGAGATCCGCAACGACTGCCCGCCGCCCTACGCCAACCTGCTGGAGGCCTACAGGGAAATCCTCCCGACGATCTGGCGCCAGCGCCGCGACCCGAATTACTTCATCCAACGCCCGGGCCCTTGTAGTGAGCGAGCTTGCTCGCGCTGGGCCGCGCAGCAGCCCCAATAACGCCACCGCGTTTTCCAGACAATTCTGCGGCATGTTTACGGCCGCCGCGCGAGCAAGCTCGCTCACTACAGGAACCCTCATGAACGACCAATGGATCGACGTCTGCGCCGTGGGCGAAATAGACGAAGAAGACGTGTTGCGCTTCGACCACGGGCCGCACACCTACGCGGTGTACCGTTCGGCCGATAATGAATTCTTCGCCACGGCGGGCCTGTGCACCCACGAGAAAATCCACCTCGCCGACGGCCTGGTGATGGACCACATCATCGAATGCCCCAAGCACAACGGGCGCTTCGATTACCGCACCGGCAAAGCCATGGGCGCACCGGTGTGCGTCAACCTCAAGACCTACCCGGTGCGGGTCGAAGCGGGGCGAGTGCTGCTCGCTGTCATGGCCTGATGATGAACGCCCCCCTGATTATCGTCGGCGCCGGCCATGCCGGTGGCCGTGCGGCGCTGACCCTGCGCGAAGAAGGCTACACCGGACGGCTGATCCTGATTGGCGATGAAGCGCACTTGCCCTACGAGCGACCGCCACTGTCCAAGGGATTGTTGCAGGGCGCCACGGACCTGGCCGGGTGCAGCCTGCTCAGCAGCGAGCGACTCGCCGAGTTGGGCATCGAGCATATTGCCGGTAACCCGGTGAGCCGGTTGGAACCCTCGCAACATCGCCTGCAATTGGCTGACGGCCAGTGGTTGTCTTACGCCGGGCTGTTGCTGGCGACCGGGGGCAGGGCGCGGCGTTTGCCCCAGGAACAGGCCAATGTGCTTTACCTGCGTACCCATGATGAAGCCCTGGCCCTGCGCAGCGTGCTGAACCCCGGCACGCGGCTGGTGGTGGTCGGCGGCGGCTTTATCGGCCTGGAAGTGGCGGCGACCGCACGTGGGCTTGGCTGTGCAGTCACGGTGCTGGAAGCCGGGCCACGGCTGGCGGGCCGCGTGCTGCCGGCGATTATCTCCCAGGCGCTGCTGGACCTGCATCGCGAACACGGCGTGGACGTGCGATTGAATGTGGCGCTGGAATCGATCCAGGCCGACGCCGTATTGCTGGTCGACGGGCAACGCTTGCCCTGCGACCTCATCGTGGTCGGTATTGGCATGCAGCCGAATATCGAACTGGCCGCTGGCGCAGGGTTGGAGGTGGGGCAGGGTATTCGAGTCGATGAATACCTGCGCGCCAGTGCGCCCAACATTTATGCGGCGGGTGACGTGTGTGAGTTTCGCCTGGGGGGCCTCTATCAACGCCAGGAGACCTGGCGCAACGCCGAGGCCCAGGGGCGCCATGCGGCACTCAATTTGTTGGGGCGTGAAGTGCCGTTCGAAACGATCCCGGGCTTCTGGTCCGATCAGTACGACTGGGGCTTGCAGACCGTGGGGGTGCTGACGCCGATGACGATCAGCCGCCCACTGCCGGGAGGCGGCATGCTGCTGTTTTGCCTGGATGCCGATCAGCGTTTGCAAGGTGCCTGCGGCTGGGCCTCGGGCAACGGCGTGGCCAAAGACATCAAGCTGTGCGAGCGCCTGATCACCGCACGCATTGCCCTCGACGCCGCCGCGCTGGCGGACCCCGGGCAGTCCCTTAAACACCTGCTGCGAGGCTGATATGCGCCAACTCCTGGTATTCCAATCCCTGTGGGCCATGCAAACCGAACCCGGCCCGCTGGAGGCGCAGCTCGATCGCATCAAGGCTGCGGGATTCGATGGCATCACCGACCACTACTGGCAGCCTGCCGACGTGGCCCGACTGCACGCAGCGGCCACGGCCAGGGGCTTGCAGATCGAAGGCCAGCTGTTCCCGCAAAGCGTCGACGACCTGGCGGCAGCGTTGGACGTGATCAGCCGCCATGGTTGCCATCACCTCACCCTACAAGCCGACGTGCGCCCGCGCACCCAGAGCGAAGCCGCGCGGTTGGTGGAGGGTTGGCAGCGATTGGCCGAGCAGGTGGACTTTCCGGTACTGCTGGAAACCCATCGCTATCGCCTGACCAACGACCTGCTGTTCACCCTCGACCTGCTGGCGCAAATGCCCGACCTGAAACTGCTGGCCGACCTGTCCCACTACGTGGTCGGGCGTGAATTGCCCGAACCTGGCGCGCTTGAAGACGACGAGCAGATCCGCACGATCCTGCGCCATAGCTGGGGTTTTCACGGCCGTGTCGCCAGTAGCGAACAGGTGCAGGTCTCGCTGGAGTTTCCCCAGCACCAGGCCTGGGTACAGCGGTTTACTGAGTGGTGGCGCTACGGGATCAACGACTGGCTGGCCCGCCCCGACACGCCGCAGAGCCTGTCCTTCACCTGCGAACTCGGCCCGCCGCCCTATGCGATCACTGGCGCCGATGGCCACGAGATCAGTGATCGCTGGGCCGAAGCCTTGAAACTGCAGGCGCTGATTCGCACCCTATGGCACCGCTGCACCCACCCCCTGTAGGAGCCGGCTTGCCGGCGATGGCGTCCGTAAAATCGCCATCGGATCTGCTAATCTGCCCGGGTCTTTAGCCCCCAGCCCGGAGCTTCACCATGTCGACATCCTCCGTTCAGCCGCCCCTGGAACCGCAATCCGTCTGCCACCCCATCACCAGCAGCGCCATCTTCATGGTCGCCACCATCGCTCCCGGCAGTGAAGACACGGTGCGCGGCTGGTGCGCCGACATCGCCGGGCTGGTGCGTTCGGTGGGCAAGCGCGTGCCGGCGGGCAACCTCACCTGCGTGTGCGGGTTTGGCTCGGATGCCTGGGATCGACTGTTCGGCGCGCCACGCCCGGCCGCGCTGCACCCGTTCCGCGAATTCGGTGTGCCAGGGCGCCTGGCGGTGTCGACACCGGGGGATATCCTGCTGCACATCCGCGCCGAGCAGATGGACCTGTGCTTCGAGCTGGCCACCCATCTCATGGCGGCCCTGGGCGACGCGGTGAAGGTGGTGGATGAGGTGCAGGGTTTCCGCTACTTCGACATGCGCAGCATCATCGGCTTTGTCGACGGCACCGAGAACCCGGTGGGGCGCAAGGCCGAGGGTTTCACCATCGTGGGCGATGAAGACAGCGAATTCCGTGGCGGCAGCTATGTGCTGGTGCAGAAGTACCTGCACAACATGACGGCCTGGAACGGCCTGACCGTGGAGGCCCAGGAGAAGGTGATCGGGCGCACCAAACTGTCGGATATCGAGCTGGACGAGGAGGCTAAGCCGAGCAATTCCCATAGCGCGCTCACTGTCATCACGGACGAGAACGGTGAGGAAGTGAAGATCCTGCGCGACAACATGCCCTTCGGCCGGCCGGGGGCAGGGGAGTTCGGCACCTATTTCATTGGGTATGCACGCTCGCCGCAGCCGTTGGAGTTGATGCTGGAGAACATGTTCGTCGGGCGCCCGGTGGGCAATTACGACCGCTTGCTGGATTTCAGCACGGCGGTTACTGGCGGGTTGTTCTTCGTACCCTCGGCCGACCTGCTCGAAGCATTGGCCGACCGCTAACCACGATCCCCTGTAGGAGCCGGCTTGCCGGCGATAGCGGTGTATCAGGTAAAAAACAGGCTGCCTGACACACCGCCATCGCCGGCAAGCCGGCTCCTACAGGGGGTGGTGTCAGCTCAGCAGGCCGGTGCTGACCGCCACAATCAGGAACACCCCGAGCAACGCCCGGTAGATCACGAACGGCCAGGTGGAGAACCGCTCCAGGAACTTCATCAAGCCCCAGATCGCAAAGAACGCCGAGACGCTTGCCACCACCAGCCCGAAGATCAGGTGTGGCCAGGCGTGGGCCGGCATGTCCGCATGCAACAACACCCACAGCTCCTTCAAACCGGCGAGGGCGATGGCCGGCAGGCCCAGCAGGAAGGAGAAGCGCGCCGCTTCTTCACGCTTGAAGTTGAGAAACAGCGCGGCGGTGAGGGTGGAACCGGAGCGCGATACGCCGGGGATCAACGCGCCAATCTGTGCGATACCCACGATCAACGCATCGCGCAGGCGCATTTCGCTCACCTCGCGGGTGTGGCGTGCGCGTACTTCGGCCACTGCCAGCAACACCGCCATGACCACGCAGGAAATGCCGATCACCATCAACCCGCGCAACGGCGAGTTGCAGGCGTTGAGGGTCGAGGACAGCGCGAGGCCGGCAATCCCGATCGGGATGGTCGCCAGCACAATCGCCACCGCCAGCTTGAACCAGCGGTCGTTGTAGTCGCCCCGGCGCACCGCGCCGATGCTGCCGGTGGTCACTTGGCGCACATCACGCCAGAAGTAACTGACCACCGCCGCCAGCGCCGCCAACTGCATGGCCGCCGAAAACGCCGAGCCCGGGTCCTGCCAGCCGAGCAGGGCCGGCACCACCCGCATGTGGGCCGTGGACGACACCGGCAACAGCTCGGTAATGCCCTGGATCACGCCCAGGATGAAGATCTGCAGGTAATCCAGGGAGGCAAAGCCCACATCCAGGCCGGCGGTACAGACGTTGGTCAAAATACATGTCCTTAAAATGAATAACCGGAACCTGTAGTGAGCGGGCTCGCCCCGCGCCGCGCCAGTCCTGGCACCGCACACTCATGGGAGAAACCCGGAGCCTGGTCTGGCGCCGCGCGGGGCAAGCCCGCTCACTACAATTTGGGGAAGTTTATTCTAAATGTTTCAGGATTTTGGGCGGGGCCGGGCAAATCCGCAATCGGTTCAGCAAACAGAAAGGTTATGCAATGTATTGGCCTGCGCAGGGCTTTTGTGAACAATGGCGCCCTGCGTTTTTTGACCGAGAGCCCCATGCCTGAAACCACCGTCGAATTGATCCAGACCGGCCCTGACGCCCTGGAGCTGATCCGCAATCTCTACCAGTACTACGCCTATGAGTCCTCCGACTGGGAACAGGAAGATGTCGAGTCCGACGGACGCTTCTATATCCACGACGAGCACCTAGTGCGCTACTGGGAAGACCCGCAGTGGAGCGCCCACCTGCTGCTGGTGGAGGGTTACATCGCCGGTTTCCTGCTGATCGAAGGCAGCGAGTTGCCCGGTGTTGATGCCCTGGAGCTGGCCGACCTGTTCATCCTCAAGCGCTATCGGCGCAAAGGCATTGGCCGCGCCATCGCCACCCAGGTGCTGTGCAGCGGCGAGCGCAACTGGCTGGTGCGTTTCTATGACCAGGACGAAGTGTCCCAGGCGTTCTGGCGCACGGTGCTGGACAACCTGCCACGCCCGGTGCAGGCCCTGGACCTGGACGATGACCCGCAGCTGGTCAATTACCTGATCACGCGGGTGGCGCTGCATTGAGGATTGGCGGGTTCATCTAAAAGAGGCTTCGGCCTCTTTTTTTTGTCTGCGTTTCAGCCTATTCGCTGTAGCTGTCTCTGACCTTAATGTTTTTATGTGCATAAAAAAACATTTACAAGCATGGTGCATGCTGTGAATATGTCCCGGCGAATTTAAAAAAACAAAAAACATCCGCGGCCATGACCTCGCTCAGGCCATAACAATAACGACCTAACACAGGCTTGAAGCCGGCTCCTGCCCCAGGCCGGTCTTCTCAGCGAAGGAGAACGTCTCCCGTGAATCGCTTACTCAATGGAACGCTGTGCCTCACCCTCGCACTGGGCGCCGGCCTCGCGCAGGCCCAGAGCACTTTGCGCGTGGGCTTGAACGCCGATATCCGCAGCACTGAACCGGGCGTCAACCGTGATGAGAACACCGACACGGTGATGCTGCACATCGTCGAAGGCCTGGTGGCTCATAGAGAGGATGCCTCCGTCGGCCCGTTGCTGGCCCGCGAAGTGCTGCGCTCGGACGACGGCATGACCTACACCTTCAAACTGCGTGAAGGCGTGCACTTCCAGAATGGCGCCACCCTGACCGCCCAGGACGTGAAGTGGACCTGGGAGCGTTACCTCAACCCCAAGACCCAATGGCGCTGCCTGGCCGAATTCGATGGTCGTGGCGGGGCGAAGATCACCGGCATCGACACGCCGGACCCACTCACGGTGGTGTTCCACCTTGACCAGCCCAGTGGCTTGTTCCTGGCCTCGATGGCACGCCCCGACTGCGGTGGCAGCGGCATCCTGCACCGCGACTCGCTGGCGGCCGATGGCAGTTGGAAGGCGCCGGTGGGCACTGGCCCGTTCAGCCTCACCGAATGGAAGCCCGGCCAATACGTGGTGTTGTCGCGTTTCAAGGACTACAGCCCGCGTGACGAAGCCGGGCCGGATGGTTTCACCGGCAAGAAGCAGGCGCTGGTGGATGACCTGCGCTTCATGGTGATACCCGACCCGTCGTCGGCCAAAGCCGCCTTGATGTCCAACAACATCGACCTGCTGCCCAACGTCAGTGCCAGCGATGCCGAGGAGCTGAAAGCCACGCCGGGAGTGCAGATTTCGTTCAGCCCGATCATGGCCATCTGTGGCTTGCTGTTCCAGACCAACGACCCGCTGCTCAAGGATGTGCGTATCCGCCGGGCCATCGCTGCCTCCCTCGACTATGGGCAGATGGTCACCGCGCTGTCCAATGGCACCTCCGAGCCGAACAACTCGGCGATCCCGCAGACCAGCCCGTTCTACAGCGCCACCGCCAAGCAGGGTTACCACCACGACCCGCAACTGGCCCAGCGCCTGCTCAAAGAGGCCGGCTACAACGGCCAGCCGATCAAGATGATCGTCAACAAGCGTTACTCGCAGATGTTCGACATGGGCCTGCTCAGCCAGGCCATGGCGGTGGCCAGCGGCTTGAATATCCAGATGGAAACCCTGGAGTGGGGCACCCAGCTGGAGCGCTACCAGAGCGGCAACTACCAGATGATGGCGTTTTCTTATTCCTCGCGCCTGGACCCGGCCACCAGCTTCGACTCGCTGATGGGCGACAAGACCAAGGAACCCCGCAAAGTCTGGGACAACCCCCAGGCCCAGGCAGTGCTGCGCGAAGCGGTGCGTGAGAGCGACACGGCCAAGCGCCAAGCGCTGTTCGACCAACTGCACACGATGATGATCCACGACACGCCGATGGTGATCATCTACAACGGCACGGTCGCCGCAGCGCTGCGCGACAGCGTCAAGGGCTTCCATTCGTGGCCGGTGTCGTCGCCACGGTTGTGGGGCGTCAGCCTCGCGGCACAGTAACAGGGCCTGAACATGTTGCGTTTTATCCTGCAAAAACTCGGCATGGCGGTGCCTACGCTGTTGCTGATTTCGGTGATGGTGTTCGCGTTGATCCGCCTGATTCCCGGCGATCCGGCGCTGCTGATGTTGGGTGATATGGCCGACCCACAAAGCCTGGCGGACATGCGCCACACCCTGGGCCTGGATCACTCGCTGGTGACCCAGTTCCTGATCTGGTTCAAGGCCGTGCTGAGCTTTGACCTGGGCTTCTCCATCAGCACCAAACAGGCGGTGCTGCCGCTGATTCTCGACCGGTTCAGCGTCAGCGCGACCATCGTGCTGGTGGCGGTGTTGCTGGCCACGTTGATCGCGGTGCCGATCGGCTTGGTTGCCGCCTGGAAGCAGAACAGTGCCCTCGACCTGGGGTTGGTGTCCGTGGCGACCTTGCTGCTGTCGATCCCCAGCTTCTGGCTCGGCTTGTTGTTGCTGCATGCCTTTGGCATCCAGTTGGGCTGGCTGCCGGTGGTGGGCTACGTGAGTTTCGCACAGGCTCCCTGGCAAGCCATGAGCTACATGGTGCTGCCGGTTGTGACCCTGACTCTGGTGGAAGTCGGCGCGATCACTCGCATGGCGCGGGCCAGCACTATCGAAGTGCTGCGTCTGGAATACATTGCCCATGCCCGGGCCAAGGGCCTGTCGGAGCGTGCCGTACTGTGGAAACACGCCTTGCCCAACGCCTTTGCGCCCACCTGGACCCTGGTGGGGTTGATCCTCGGCAACCTGCTGGGGGGGATTGCGGTGCTGGAAACGGTGTTCACCTTGCCGGGTATCGGCCGGTTGATGGTGGACGCGATTTTCGCCCGCGACTATCCCGTGCTACAGGGCTGCCTGTTGCTGATCACCTTTATCTACGTGCTGGTCAACCTGTGTGTGGATCTGCTCTATCCGCTGTTCGATCCAAGGGTGAAGTTATGAGTTCGACAATTGCCGTGTCGGCGCCCGCCAAGCGCCGCCGCGCTTGGGCACCGGCTAACGCCTTGATCGGCGGCGGGTTACTGGTGGCTCTGGTGGCCCTGGCCTTGATGGGGTTGGTGTGGTCGCCGTACGACCCGCTGAAGATCGACTTGCTGTCGCGCTTCCAGGCGCCATCGGCCGCCCATTGGCTGGGCACCGATGAGTTCGGTCGCGATGTGTTCAGTCGCTTGTTGATCGGTGCGCGCACCAGCCTGTGGGTGAGCCTGCTGACGGTGAGTGTGGCGGTCGTCGCCGGCACCTTGATCGGCATGCTCGCCGGTTACCTGCGCGGCTGGACCGACCGCCTGTTGATGATGTTCAACGATGCGCTGCTGGCATTCCCCGGCATCCTCATGGCCCTGGGCATCATGGCGATCATCGGCGCGAGCAAGTACGGCATCGTGTTGGCCCTGGGTATCGCCTATACGCCTTCGGTGGTGCGCGTGGTGCGCGGCACGGTGTTATCCCTGCGCGAGCTGGAGTACATCGAAGCGTCGCGGGTCATCGGCAATTCCGAGCTGTACACCATGCTGCGGCACATCGCACCGAACTGCCTGGCACCGCTGTGCGTGCTCGCCACCAGTATGTTCGGCTGGGCATTGCTGTCGGAAAGTGCCCTGAGCTTCCTTGGCTTGGGCGTGCCGCCACCGGCCGCAACCTGGGGCAACATGCTCGCCAGCAGCCGCCCCTACATCGCCTCTGCACCCTGGCTGGGCGTATTCCCCGGGCTGTTTATCTGCCTGACGTTGCTGGCGATCAACCTGTTTGGCGATGCACTGCGTGATCGCCTCGACCCACGGATGAGGAAGTGAACATGTCGACCAATCCTGTTTTGCTCAACGTGGAACACCTGAAAATCCGTGTGGGTGAGCACGGCCCGTTGGCGGTGGATGACTTGAGTTTCAGCATCGCCCCCGGTGAGATCGTGGCGTTGGTGGGCGAGTCTGGCAGCGGCAAGACCATGGCCGCCCGCGCCGCCATCGGCCTGCTGCCGTTGCCCATGCAGGTGTGCGGTGGGCGCCTGGATTTTCAGGGGCGTGACCTGGCCAGCGTGAGCAGCGAAGAACTGCGCGGCATTCGCGGCGCGAGCATCGGCATGGTGTTCCAGGAACCCATGGTGTCGCTCAACCCGGCGTTGAAGATCGGCCAGCAGATGAGCGAAGCGCTCAGGCTGCACACCGACCTCGATCCGCCGCAGATTCGCGAACGTTGCCTGACCATGCTGCGGCGCATCGGTATCAAGGCGGCCGAACGTTGCCTGGAGTCTTACCCGCACCAGTTCTCCGGTGGCATGCGCCAGCGCATCATGCTGGCCTCGGTGATGCTGCTGCGCCCGGCGTTGTTGATCGCCGACGAGCCCACCACCGCGCTGGACTGCCTGGCGCAGTTGGACGTGATCGAGTTGATGCTGGAACTGACCCGCGAGCAGGGCACCGCGATCCTGTTTATCAGCCATGATCTGTCCCTGGTCGCCCGTTATGCCCACAAGGTGGTGGTGATGCGCCACGGCAAGGCCGTGGAGCAGGGCAGCATCGACGACATCCTGCTGGCTCCCAGGGCCGACTACACCCGCCAACTGCTGGAAGCCTTGCCCCGGCGTGGCGAGCTGGCAGCGCTGCCGGCGAGTAATGGGCCATTGGTCGAGGTGGACCAGGTGTGCATCGAGCACCCCGGGCCGACCTCGTTCTGGGGCAAGCGCCAGTTCAATCGTGTGGTGCATTCGGCCAGCCTGGTGATCGCCCCGGGCGAAACCCTGGCGCTGGTGGGTGGCAGCGGTTCGGGCAAGACCACCCTGGGGCGTTCGCTGGTGGGGTTGATCAAGCCCTGCGCCGGGGCGATCCGCTTCAAGGGCGTGGACATCCTCAAGGCGGCCAACCGTACCCATCGCTTGCAGTGCCAGATGATTTTCCAGGACCCGTATTCGTCCCTGAACCCACGGATGAAAATCGGTGAAATTCTCGCCGAACCGTTGCGCCACGAGCCCGGCCTGAACGCTGCCGAGCGCCGCGAGCGGGTGACGCAGACCCTCAAGGACATCGGCCTGGGCGAGCAGTTTGTCGAGCGCTTCCCCCATCAGCTCTCGGGGGGGCAGCGCCAGCGCGTGGCCATCGGCCGGGCCCTGGTGCGTCACCCGCAACTGGTGATCGCCGACGAGCCGATCTCGGCCCTGGACATGACCATCCAGAAGCAGATCCTCGAGCTGTTCGAGCGTTTGCAGGCCCAGTACGGCTTTGCCTGCCTGTTCATTTCCCATGACCTGGCGGCGGTGGAGCGCATCGCCCATCGGGTGGCGGTGATGCACCAGGGCAATGTGGTGGAAGTGGGTTCGCGCGAGCAGATCTTCGATCACCCGCAGCACCCGTACACCCGGCAGTTGCTGGCCGCCGCCAGCCCGCTGGAACAGTTGCCGGACGGCGGCTACCGAATACGCCCGGCCATTTAAAACCCTGATTTCACTCGGCGCGCAGGCCGTGAAGCCTGCGCGATGGGGAACGTCGTGCCCAGAAAAACAATAAGACCTACTCACTCCCAACGACTGCCAGGAGCCAAGACCATGCATAACAACAACACGCTCAACCTGATCCTGAAGGGCGCCGGCCTCGTGAGCGGGGGCCTGCTGTGCGCCCCCGCCCAGGCGGACTTCATCAAGGACAGCAAGGCGGATCTGGAGCTGAAAAACTACTACTTCAACCGCGATTACCGTGAAGACGCCGGGCAATCCAAGCGCGAGGAATGGGCCCAGGGGTTCATCCTCAACCTCAAGTCGGGGTTCACCGAGGGCACCGTGGGGTTGGGTATCGACGTGGTCGGCATGCTCGGGCTGAAGCTCGACTCCAGCCCGGATCGTTCCGGCTCGGGCCTGTTGTCCCGGGACAACGACGCCACGCCGGACAAACCGAGCTACGCCAAGCGCGCCCATGACGAATATTCCAAATACGGCGTGACCGGCAAGGTGCGCTTTGCCAAGAGCGAACTGCGCAGCGGCTACCTGCTGCCCGACCTGCCGACCTTGCAGCCCAACACCAGCCGGTTGTTCCCGCAGACCTTTCGCGGTACCCAGGTGACCTCCACCGATATCGCCGGGCTGGCCCTGATCGGCGGGCAGATCGACCAGACCAGGCAGCGCGAGTCCACCGACTACGAAGACATGGCGCTGACCAGCCAGAACGGCGCTTATAAAAGCACGGGCAAGAGTGATCGTTTCCGCTTTGCCGGTGGTGATTACAAGCTCACTCCGGGCATGACCCTCAGCTATCACTTTGCGCAGTTGGAGGACATCTACCAGCAGCACTTTGTGGGCGTGAAAAACAGCTTTGCCCTGGGCGGCGGCACGCTCAAGACCGATATCCGCTATTTCGACGCCGACAAGTCCGGCGCCGGCCTGGCCGGCAAGGTGGACAACCGTGCGCTGAGTACGCGGGCCATGTTCAGCTACAAGGGCCACAGCTTCGGAGGCGGCTATCAGGAACAGTACGGTGAGACGCCGTTCACCTACGTGGACGGCACCAACACCTACCTGTTTTCCGAGTACCAGTTGAGCAACTTTTCCCAGACCAACGAGCGGGTCTGGCATGCGCGTTATGACTTCGACTTTGCGGCACTCGGGGTGCCCGGGCTGACGTTTTCCACGCGGTGGGCCAAGGGTGACCAGGCCGAGGTGAAGGGGTTTGCGGGGGAGGGGCGTGAGTGGGAGCGGGACATCGACCTGGGCTATGTGTTTCAGTCCGGAGCGCTCAAGGGGGTGTCACTGCGCTGGCGCAATGGGCTGAGCAAGGCCAACTATTTCCGGGACATGAATGAGAACCGGGTGATTGTTGGCTACACCGTGGCGCTCTGGTAATGACGATGGGCGGGGTGTGGCGTGCTCGGTCCACATGTGGGAGCTGGCTTGCCTGCGATAACGGTCTCTCGGTGTGCGTATCCGTTGCGGCAGTCAAACCTGCGTTCGGCCAGCGTGCTCGGTCTCCCCGCACGACGCCAAGGTCATTAGCCCTTGTTCCTGGCCACCCGCAACTTGCTCGCCACATCCAAATGCCGGTGCAACAACGTCGACGCCCACTCGTTATCCCCTTGCTCCAGCGCATCCAGGATTGCCAGGTGCTCGCAGCACGACACCTTGACGCGCTCCGGGTTGTTGACGGTGTGGAACTCGGTCAGGCGGCGCAGGCGGTTCTGCTGCTGGATGGCTTGCAGGAGGTAGCCATTGCCCGATGCCGCCGCCAGCAGTTCATGGAACTCGGCGTTGTACTCGATGAAGCGTTGCCCATCGACCTTGCCTTCAAGCAGTTCCATCTGGCGTTCGCGGCAGCGGCGGAACTGTTCGGGGTTGATCTTGAAGGTCGGCTCCATCAACCCCGCAGGCTCCAGCAGCATGCGAAAGCGGTAGCTCTCGAAACGGGTCTGTGGGCTGTTCAGGGTCGGCAGGAACTGCCAGCCGTGGCCGTGCTTGCGTTGCATCACGCCTTCGTCCGACAGGCGCAGCAGGCAGCGGCGCAACACGCTTTTGCCGACGCCGTAGCGGCGCAGCAGGTCGCTTTCGGAAATCTGATCGGGCAGCACCTGGTTCAGCCGGTCGTCAATCAGCCGGGTGTACAGCGCGTCCTCTTCGTTGTGCAACTGCGTGAACTGTTGCACCAGGCCATCGGCCGCTTCCAGTGGCACGCGATAGCCCTGCTGGGGCAGCGGCTCGATGGCCTTCTGTTCGGCCAGGTACACCAGCGCGCTGCGGATCGGCGAGCGCGATACCCCCAGGCGCTGGGCCAACTCCACTTCCTTAAGGTGCAAACCGGGTTGCAGGTCGCCGCTGGTGATGGCGGCCAGGATCTGGCCGGCGACTTTGGTCTGCAGCGAAGTGAGTGAGGACATGGCGCGTGATCGTTCCTGTGACAGGGAGGGCAAGGATACCCGGAAAGTCTGGATTATAGAGGGCTCAAATACATCTGGGCCGCTGCGAACAAATCTTTATCTGCATTATTTGAAATATAAAAACATTTTCGAGGACCCATCATGACCTACATCCCGCTGCCAAGGGCCTTGCCCGCCGACCGTGGCGTCGATCCCGCCGGCGTTGTCGACTTCCTCCAGGCCGTCGCCGACATCGGCCTCGAACTGCACAGTTTCCTGCTGTATCGCCAAGGCGCCGTGGTGGTCGAGGCCTATTGGCAGCCCTATTCGGCCCACCGCATGCACGTGCAGCATTCGGCAACCAAGAGCTGGACCGCCACCGCGATCGGTCTGTTGATCGACGACGGCCGCCTGAGCCTGGATGCCAAGGTGGTCAGCTTCTTCCCCGAACTCTGCCCGCAGCCCATCAGCGCCAACCTCGCGGCAATGACCGTGGAAGACCTGCTGACCATGCGCACCGGCCACTCTCGCGGAATCTCCGGGGGCGACTGGCGCAACCTGCAGAGCAGTTGGGTCGAAGCGTTCCTCAATGAGCCGGTGGATGAGCCACCGGGTCAGTCATTCATTTACAGCAGCGCGTCGAGCTTCATGTTGTCGGCCATTGTGACCCAGGTCACTGGGCAAACGATGCAGGCGCTGTTGCAGGAGCGCGTGCTCGGTGACTTGGGGCTCGACCACCTGGAATGGGACCTGGCCCCGGAAGGTTTCAACTCCGGGGGCAATGGCCTGAGCTGCACCAGTGAAGACTCGCTGAAATTCGGCGTGCTGCACCTCAACCGGGGCCAGTGGCAGGGGCGCCAGTTGTTATCGCCACACTGGGTGGCCGATGCCACGCGTAACCAGGTGGACGACGTGTGGATGGGCGAGTTCGACGGCAAGCAATACCTGCCGCGTGACAAGAACAAGGCCAATGAGGCCCAGCGCGAAGGCTACGGCTACCAATGGTGGATGACCGAGCACGGCGGCTACTACGCCTCGGGTGTGTTCGGCCAACACTGCATGGTACTGCCGGACCAGGACACGGTGATTGTCTTCACCAGTGGCTTGCGCCTGGGGGAGAAACGCTTGCACGCGGCGCTGTGGCAGCACCTGTTCCCGGCGTTGGGCCGCACGGCCATCGATGCCCAGGCCAGCCAGGCAAAGCTGGAGGCGCTGATCGACGGCCTGCGTTTGCCGAGCTTGCATGGTTTGAAAACTTCGCCGGCCAGCCAGGGCTTGCAAGGCCGTTTCGCCATGGAGCCGAACGAAGACGGCGTGCGCGAAATCGCCTTTGATTTCCAGGGCGATCACTGCGATTTCACCCTGGTGGATCATCGCGGCACTCACCACGTGCGCGCCGGTTTCCAGCAGCCGCTGGAGACGCTCACCAGCATCACCGGCAACTACCTGCACCACCAATACCAGCCGGAACAGACCCCGGTGATCGCCCAGGCACGCTGGTCCACCGAGGGGGCGCTGATCATGGATTGGCGCTTTGTCGAAACGGCCTTCGGTGACCATGTCAGCTGCCGTCTGCAGGACGGTCGCTTGCGCTTCGACCGTGGCGTCAACACCAACGCCGGCAGCCTGCAACGTCCGACCCTGAGCGGGTCGCGCATCCAGCTTTAAGGAGTACACCTCATGACCTCATCCCTGTGGGCCCCGTTTACCGCGATGCGCCCGTTCAACCGCCAGCCGATGTTGTTCGACCGCGCGGCCGGCATGCACTACACCACCCCCGAAGGCCGTCAGGTGCTGGATGCCATGGCCGGGTTGTGGTGCGTCAATGCCGGGCACGGTCAGGCGCAGATCGTCGAGGCGATTCGTGAAGCGGCGGGGCGCCTGGACTTCGTGTCCTCGTTCAAGATGAGCCATCCGGCCGCGCTGACCCTGGCCGACCGCCTGGTGGACACGGCCCCGGCCGGCCTGGACAAGGTGTTTTTCACCAACTCCGGTTCCGAAGCGGTGGACACTGCGCTGAAGATCGCCCGTGCCTACCACCAGGCCCGGGGCGACTGCCGCAGGACCAAGCTCATCGGCCGTGCCAAGGGCTATCACGGCATGGGGTTTGGCGGGTTGTCGGTGTCGGGGATCGGCCGGCAGAAACGGGATTTCGGCCCGTTGCTCGGCGACGTGGCGCACTTGCCGTTGCCCTATGACGCGGGTTCGCGGTTCAGTGCCGGCCAGCCAGAGCAGGGTGCGCACTATGCCGATGCGCTACTGCAACTGCTGGAGGTCCACGACCCGGCCACTGTGGCGGCGGTGATTGTCGAGCCGGTCACCGGTTCCGGTGGGGTGTATGCACCGCCACTGGGCTACCTGCAAAAGCTGCGCGAGCTGTGTGATCGCCATGGGCTGCTGCTGATTTTCGACGAGGTCATCACCGGATTCGGGCGCGTGGGGCATTCGTTCGCCGCCCAGGCGTTCGGTGTGACGCCAGACCTGATGTGCCTGGCCAAAGGGCTCACCAACGGCGCCGTGCCCATGGGCGGTGTGCTGGTCAGCGGCGCGGTGTATGAGGCTTTCATGCAAGGCCCGGAACAGGCCATCGAGCTGATGCACGGCTACACCTATTCAGCCCATCCGCTGGCCTGCGCGGCCGGTTTGGCCACCCTGGAGGTGCATGCGGTACTGGGCATCAATGCCCGTGTGCAGCAGATTGCACCACTGTGGCAGCGCACCGCCCTGGGGTTGCGCGATAACCCGTGGGTGCAGGACGTGCGCGCCATCGGCTTGCTGTGTGCCGTCGAACTCAAACCCCGCGACGGTGCCCCGGGCGCCAGGGCGGGCGAGGTGGCGCAGCACTGTTTCGACGCCGGTGTGCTGGTACGGGCTTCCGGGGAAAACATCGTGCTGTCGCCACCGTTGATCATCGACGAAGAACAGGTCGCGCTGGTGTTCAACACCTTGCGCCACGCCCTTGAGGCCACCCGATGAACAGCCTGGATTTCTATATCGACGGTGCCTGGGTCAAACCGTCGGGCGGCGAAACCTTGTCGGTGATCAATCCCGCCACCGAACGCCCCATCGCGACCATCAGCCTGGGCACTGCCGTCTACCTTGACCGTGCCGTGGCTGCGGCCAGGCGCGGATTCGACGGCTACGCGCAGTGGTCCCGCGAACAGCGCCTTGACCTGCTGGCGGCCATCATCGACGGTTACCGCCAACACAGCGAAGCGCTGGCGCAGTGTGTGCACCAGGAGATGGGCGCACCGTTGTCCCTGGCTCGCAGCGCGCACGTTCCGGCAGGTCTGGGCCACTTGCAGCGTGCCCATGAGGTGCTCAAGGACTATGCCTTCGACCAGATCCACGGCAGCACGCTGATCAGCCGCGAGCCGATTGGCGTGTGCGGCTTGATCACACCGTGGAACTGGCCGCTCAACCAGCTCACCTGCAAACTCGCCCCGGCCCTGGCGGCGGGGTGCAGCGTGGTGCTCAAACCGAGTGAAAAAGCGCCGTTGTCGGCCATGTTGCTGGCGGACATCCTGCATCAGGCCGGCGTGCCCAAGGGTGTATTCAACCTGATCAACGGTGATGGGCCGACCCTCGGTGACGGCATCGCTCGGCATGCCGGTATCGACATGGTGTCGTTCACCGGTTCCACCGGGGCGGGCATTGCAGTGGCGAAGGCAGCGGCGGATACGGTCAAGCGGGTGTCCCAGGAATTGGGTGGCAAGTCGGCCAACCTGATCCTGGCCGACGCTGACTTTGAGGTTGCCGTGCGCCATGGCGTGAGCAGTTGTTTTCGCAACAGCGGGCAGTCGTGCAATGCGCCGACGCGCATGCTGGTGCCCCGTGCCTTGCAGGCCCGTGCAGTGACGATTGCCCGGGACGTCGCTGCTGGCATCTGCTTTGACGATAGCCACCCTGGGAGCGCCATGGGCCCCTTGGCCAACCAGGCCCAGTTCGAACGGGTCCAGGCGTTGCTGGGTAGCGTGGACATTGCACCGGTGTGCGGTGGTGTGGGGCGGCCCGAAGGCATGACCACAGGCTTCTACGCACGACCGACGGTGTTTGCCGATGTGCACCCTGAGTCGCCCATTGCCCGTGAGGAAGTGTTCGGCCCGGTGCTGGTGATCATCCCCTATGACAGCGAAGAACACGCCATCGCCCTCGCCAATGACAGCCCCTATGGTCTGTCGGGCTATGTCAGCGCCGGCAGCCTGGAACGGGCGCAGGCTGTGGCACGGCGCTTGCGCACCGGTATGGTTCATCTCAATGGCAGCAAGGCCGACAACGGCGCGCCGTTCGGTGGCTACAAACAATCGGGCAACGGTCGCGAGTGGGGGGTGTTCGGCCTGGAGGATTACCTGGAGGTGAAGTCGCTGTTCGGCTACCAACCGGGAGAGGGTTGGCGATAAGGTTGAACTTAGCCGAGCCTGCTGGCTCCTAGACTCGTCGGCCGCTCTGGCCATTAATTTCACAAGGAAGCGAAATGAGCCTGTTCCCTTTGCCAAAAATGCTTGTCAGTGCCGCGTTGCTGTTGACCCTGGGCGGTTGCGTGACGATGTCCGGCGATTACAACGTCACGGCCGTGGACGCCAATGGCCAGCCGATCAAGATGGTGATGACCAGCCATGGCAGTGCGATCTACTCCTCGCGCAACGCGTTCTGCAGCAATTTCCCGAAAGCCACGGTGACCATCCGCGACGTCCACACCGGCGAAGAACTCAAGAGCGAAAGCCCTTACCACTGCCGCTAGGCGTTCTAGCTCCTGAACACCTGCTGCATGGCCTGGGGCGGTTGCCCGAAGGCCCGCAGGAACGCCTGACGCATGCGCTCGCGATCACCGAAGCCGGTTTCGCGGGCTACCACCTCGACCGGGTGTCGGCTGGTTTCCATCAGCACCCGGGCGGCTTCCACCCGCAGCGATTCGATGGCCTTGGCCGGCGTTTGCCCGGTTTCCTCGCGGAACACCCGGCTGAACTGACGTGGGCTCAAGCGCGCCACATCGGCCAGGGCGTCCACCGACAGGTCGTGGGTGAGGTTCTCGCGGGCATAGGCCAGGGCCAGTTGCACGCGGTCGGACCTGGGGTCCAGCTCCAGCAGGGCCGACACCTGCGACTGCTCGCTGCCCCGACGCTGGGCGATCACCAGCTTGCGTGCGATGCGTCGGGCGAGGTCGTTGCCCAGGTCGTTCTCCACCATGGCCAGTGCCAGGTCCACGCCGGCGCTCATGCCGGCCCCGGTCCACACCTGGCCGTCGACCACGAACAACTTGTCCTCTTCCAACTGGATATGCGGATAACGCTTGCGAAAGGCCGGCGCGTGGATCCAGTGAGTGGTGGTGCGCTTGCCCTCCAGCAGGCCGGCGTCGGCCAGCACGAAGATGCCCATGCACAACGAAGCCACGCGCCGTGACTGGGCCGAAGCGGCCTTGACCTGCTCCAGCAGGCTGGCTTCCGGCAGGCGGAACTCCATGTAGCCGCCGACGATCAATGTGTCATAGCCCTGTGGCCGGATCGGTGTGGTGTTCACCGAGAAACCCTGGGACGTCATCACCGCGCCGCCGTTTTCCGACACCAGGTGGAATTCGTAGGCTGGCTCGCCCTGCAACAGGTTTGCGCATTCGAACACCGAGGCCACGCTGAGGCTCAGGCATTCGAAATTCGGGTAAACCAGCAGCGCAACACTGTGCATCGTCATTCTCCAGGGGGCATGGCAAGGAGGGGATTGTCGGCGGCGGGTGGGCAAACGGCAACTGCCATCGGGCATGTCCGAAAACCTTGCGGATATGACGTTGTGGCAACACTCCCTGGCTCCTAAGCTTCAACCCACACTCATCCCGAGGCACTCGACAATGAAAGTATTGATGGTATTGACCTCTCACGATCAGTTGGGAGACACCGGCCGCAAGACCGGCTTCTGGCTTGAAGAGTTTGCCGCACCCTATTACGCGTTCAAGGACGCCGGTGCCCAGATCGTGCTGGCATCCCCGGCCGGTGGCCAGCCGCCGCTGGACCCGGTCAGCGACCTGCCGGACTTCCAGACCGAGCAGACCCACCGCTTCGCCGCCGACCCGGCTGCACAACAGGCCCTGGCCAACACGGTGAAGCTGGACACGGTCAAGGCTGCCGACTTCGACACGGTGTTCTACCCCGGTGGCCACGGCCCGCTGTGGGACCTGGCCGAATCGCCCACCTCCATCGCCCTGATCGAGGCGTTCGAGCGGGCCGGCAAGCCCATCGGTTTCGTGTGCCACGCGCCGGGCGCCCTGCGCCACGTCAAGGCCGCCAACGGTGAGCCGCTGGTCAAGGGCCGTCGCGTGACCGGGTTCTCCAACTCGGAAGAAGCCGCCGTGGAACTGACCGATGTGGTGCCGTTCCTGGTGGAAGACGAATTCAAGACACTGGGCGGCCTGTACGAGAAGGGTGCTGACTGGCAATCCTTCGTGATCGTGGACGGCACGTTGGTCACCGGGCAAAACCCCGGCAGCTCGAGTGACGTGGCCAAGGCCCTGCTGAAACTCACCGCTTGATCTAATTAATCCCCTTATTGATTGGCGACTCCCAGGAGTCGCCAATGCTTTTGCTCGTCCAAAATTTGGAAAACCTCCCATGACAGACCCCATTTTAAGCACCCCGGTAACGCTGGGCGGCCATACCTTGCGCAATCGTATTGTGCTGCCGCCGCTGACCCGCCAGCGCAGCGCCCAACCCGGTGATATCGCCACTGACCTGATGGCGCAGTATTACCGCCAGCGCGCCACGGCGGGTTTTATGGTCAGCGAAGGTACGCAGATCGAACCCCGTGGCCAGGGTTATGCCTGGACGCCGGGCATCTACACGCCGGAGCAAATCGAGGGTTGGCGCAAGGTCACGGATGCCGTGCATAGCGAAGGCGGGGTGATCTTTGCCCAGCTGTGGCATGTGGGGCGTGTGTCTCACCACGGCTTGCAGCCAGAGGGTGAGGCCCCGGTAGCACCGTCGGCGCTCCCGCCCCGGCAGGTCAAAGCCTTTATCGAAACCGGGCCAGGGGCAGGGGAGTTGGTTCAGCCGCCGGTTCCTCGCGCGCTAAGGACTGAGGAGGTCAAGGACTTGGTTCGCCTGTATGCCGAGGCCGCACGCAATGCGATGGCGGCGGGTTTTGACGGCGTGGAGATTCATTCGGCCAATGGCTACCTGGTCAACCAATTCATTTCGGCGCATGCCAACACCCGGGACGACGAATACGGCGGCTCGGTGCACAACCGCCTGCGTTTCCTGCGTGAAATCGTCGCTGCCGTGAGTGAGGTGGTCGGCCCGCAACGCCTGGGCGTGCGGTTCTCGCCCTTGTTCAGCGGCACCGACCTGGACCGTGTGTACATCGGCCTGGTGGAAGAGGACCCGCATTACACCTACCTCGAAGCGATCAAGCTGCTGGAGGCGGCGGGAATCGCCTACGTGTCCATCGCCGAAGCCGACTGGGACAATGCTCCGGAACTGCCGGACACGTTCCGCCGTGATGTGCGCGATACCTTCAGCGGGCGGATCATCTATGCCGGCCGCTACACCGCCGAGCGTGGCGCGCGGCTGATCGAGGCGGGGCTGGCGGACTTGATCGGCTTTGGTCGCCCGTTCATCGCCAACCCGGACCTGCCGCAGCGGCTGTTCAACGGCTGGCCGTTGAATCCATTGCGGGTGAAAGGGATGTACGGGGGCTCGGAGCAGGGTTATACCGATTATCCCGCCTATCGCTAGCTGTGAAGTCAATGTGGGAGGGGGCAAGGCCCCTCCCATTTTTTATCGACGGTGTTGTTAGATAACCCGCAACACAATCTTGCCGATGTGATCCCCACCTTCCATACGCCCATGCGCCTGGTCGGCCGCGGTGTAGTCGAACACCTGGTCGATCATCGGCAGGCAGCGTCCGGCCGACAGCAGCGGCCATACGTGCTCACGCAGTTGGGCAGCAATCGCTGCTTTTTCTTCGCCGGTGCGCGGGCGCAGCAATGAACCGGTGACGACCGCACGCTTGCCGAGGATGGTCAGCAGGTCCACATCATTGGCCCGGGCGCCGCCGAGGAAGCCCAGCATCACCAGCCGGCCGTCCATGGCCAGGGCCTTGAGGTTATTGTTGAAGTAGGAGCCACCCATGATGTCGAGGATCACATTTACGCCCTGGCCCTCGGTTTTCTGGGCGATGACCTCGGCAAAATCCTGCTCGCGGTAATTGATCGCTTCGGCGCCCAAGGCACGGATGGCCGCGCATTTGTCTTCGCTGCCGGCTGTGGCAAAGGCCTGGATGCCCAGCTCGCGGCACAGCATCAAGGCGGTGGTGCCGATACCGCTGGTGCCGCCGTGGATCAACACGCGCTGGCCTTTATGCGCGCCACCCAAGCCGAACAGGTTGGCCCAAACGGTAAAGAAGGTCTCCGGGATCGCGGCCGCGTGCACCCAGTCCATCCCGTCGGGAATGGGCAAGGCCTGGCCGGCCGGTACCGCACAGAATTGCGCATAGCCACAGCCGTTGGTCAGGGCGCAGACCTTGTCGCCAATTGCATATGCACTCACACCATCGCCCAGCGCTACTACTTCGCCGGCCACTTCCAGCCCGGGAAACGGGCTCATGCCAGGGCGCATCGGGTAGGTGCCGGCGCGCTGCAAGGCGTCGGGGCGGTTGACCCCGGCGGCGTGCACGCGAATCAGGATTTCGCCCGGGGCCGGGGAGGGCACGGGCTGCTGACGTGGCTTGAGCACCTCGGGGCCGCCCGGGGTGGTGATTTCAATCAGGGTCATCTGTGCTGGCAGGGTCATGGTGCGAATCCTGTGACGGTGAACGTATGGGGTGGGACCGCAAGGCGCGGTCATTGATTCAGTGGTGTTTCCATGGCGCCCAGCATAGCGGCGATTTTTGATGCAATAATGCTGCGAATTGGCAAGCCATTGATGCATATATGCAGCGGGGAGGCGCGTATGAACTGGGATGATGCCCGGGTGTTCCTGGCGGTGTGCCGCGAGTCGACCTTGCGCGGCGCCGCACGGGTGTTGGGGGTGGACCAGGCGACGGTCGGTCGACGGGTCAATGCCCTGGAAAAGTCCTTGAACGCGACGTTGTTTTTGCGCACCTCCGAGGGCTATGCGCTGACGGCGGTGGGCGAGGCGGCCCTATTGTCGGTGGAAAAGATGGAGCGCTCGGCGATTGAACTTGAGCGCCAGATCCAGGGCCTGGATGACCGCCTGACCGGCACCGTGCGGGTCAGCACCACCGATTCCCTGGCCATCGACTTCCTGATCCCGGCGATTGCCTGCCTGCACGACAAGCACCCCGACGTGCGCGTGCAACTGGACGCCACCACCCAGATCCTCAGCCTGGCCAAGCGCGAAGCCGATATTGCCGTGCGCAACACCCGCCCGGAAAACCCCGACCTGATTGCCCGGCGCATCGCCCGCTGGCCGGTGGGGTTGTTTGCGTCCCAGGGTTATATCGACCGCCACGGCCTGCCGGAACCGGGCAGCGTGTTTGAAGGCCACGACCTGGTGGTCTATCACCCGCACCTGCACAGCCAGAAAGACCTGGCCCTGGTCAACGAGCCGCTGGGGCGCGGGCGCATTGTGGCAGCGGTGGGGTCCAGCCTGTTGGTGCGCCGTTCCATCGCCGCCGGTATTGGCCTGGGTGAATTGCCGGTAGTGACCGGTGAGCGCGACGGGCTGGTGCGCGTCTGGCCCGAGCGCACCCGGGTTTTGCCCTACGACGTCTGGCTGGTGACCCATGCCGACCTGCGCCACACCGCACGGGTGCGGGCAGTGATCGATGAAATTGTCGCAGCGTTTGCGGGGCTGGCCGTGTGACGCCAGGCCCGCTCACCCCAATCAGCGGTTAAGGAAGGCCAGCAGGTCTTCGTTCAGCGCTTGGGTGTGGGTGGCTGCGAAGCCATGCGGCGCATCCTTGTAGACCTTCAACTGGGCGCCCTTGATCAGCTCGGCGGCGGCCTTGCCGGTGGTCTCGAACGGCACGATCTGGTCGCCATCACCGTGGATCACCAGGGTAGGGACATCGATCTTCGCCATGTCCGGGCGGAAGTCCGTCTCGGAGAACGCAGTGACGCAATCCACCGTCGACTTGAGCGAGGCCTGCAAAGCGATTTGCAAGGTTTGGGTCAGCACGCCGGCGGAGACCGTCTGGCCCTTGTTGATCCCGAAGAACGGGGTATTGAAGTCGGTGATGAACTGCGCGCGGTCCTTCAGCAGCCCGGCCTTGATGCCGTCGAACACGGCGGTGGGCACGCCTTGCGGGTAATCCGGTTTCTGGCCGAACAGCGGGGTGACTGCACCCAGCAACACCAGGCCGGCCACGCGGGCGCTGCCGTGGCGTGCGATGTAACGCGCCACGTCGCCGCCGCCCATGGAGAAGCCCACCAGCGTCACGTCCTTGAGGTCCAGGTGCTCGATCAACTGCGCGATGTCATCGGCGAAGGTGTTGTAGTCGTTGCCGGACCACGGCTGGTCCGAACGCCCGAAGCCGCGACGGTCGAACGCGAGGGTGCGAAAGCCGCGGCTGCTCAGGTATTCCATCTGGTATTCCCACATATCGGCATCCAGCGGCCAGCCGTGGCTGAACAGCACGGGCTTGCCGCTGCCCCAATCCTTGAAGTAGATCTGCGTACCGTCTTTGGCAACGAATGTGCTCATGGGAAACTCCTGGGAGGGTGGGATGAAAGCATTACGTCGCACTATTGCGCCAAACCGGACGAAGGGCTTGTACGGATGTGCTCGGTTGAACGGTTCAGCGTCTATGCTGGTCCACTGACCTCCAACGTCAGATCACACAGGTGAACGAAATGGCCAAGACTTACAGCTACGCCGCCCAGAACGCCAAGGATTCCCTCAAGCCCTACACCTTCGAACGCCGCGCGCCGGGGGCTGATGACGTACAGATCGACATTCTCTTCTGCGGAGTCTGCCACTCCGACCTGCACACCGTGCGCAACGAATGGAACAACACCCTGTACCCGTCGGTGCCGGGCCATGAAATCGTCGGTCGCGTCACGGCGGTGGGCGCCAATGTGAAGACCTTCAAGGTCGGCGACCTGGCCGGTGTTGGCTGCATGGTCGACAGTTGCCAGCACTGCGCATCCTGCGCCGAGGGCGAGGAGCAGTATTGCGAGAACGGTTTTACCGGCACCTACAATGGGCCGATGTTCGGGGGCGAGAACACCTTCGGCGGTTACTCGGACAATATCGTGGTCAAGGAGAAGTTCGTGCTGCGCATCTCCCATGGCGATGCCAACCTGGCCGCCGTGGCACCGTTGCTCTGCGCCGGGATCACCACCTATTCACCGCTGCACCACTGGAAGGTCGGCCCGGGTAAAAAAGTTGGGGTGGTCGGCCTTGGCGGCCTGGGCCACATGGCGGTGAAAATCGCCCACGCCATGGGCGCCCACGTGACGCTGTTCACCACTTCACCCAACAAACGCGAAGACGGCCTGCGCCTGGGCGCCGATCAGGTGGTGGTGTCGAAGAACCCGGATGAAATGGCCAAGGTTGCCAACAGCCTGGACTTCATCCTCAACACCGTCGCCGCACCGCACAACCTCGACGCGTTCATCAGCCTGCTCAAGCGCGACGGCACCATGACCCTGGTTGGCGCACCCGACAGTCCGCACCCGTCGCCGGCGGTGTTCAACCTGATCTTCAAGCGCCGCAGCCTGGCGGGTTCGTTGATCGGCGGCATCCAGGAAACCCAGGACATGCTGGACTTCTGCGCCAAGCACAAGATTGTCTCGGACATCGAGATGATCGATATCCAGGGCATTAACGAAGCCTATGAACGGATGCTCAAGGGCGACGTGAAATACCGCTTCGTCATTGACATGCAGAGCCTGAAAAAGGAAAGCCACGCCGCCTGACAACCGCCATCGCCGGCAAGCCACCGCCGATCTCCTGTAGGCGCTGGCTTGCCAGCGATAGCTATCTACCAGACGCTGGTACCGTTCAGGCCGACAGGTGCTCATACAAAATAGTCGCACCCACCAGCATCAACACCACGCCGCCGACCATCTCGGCGCGTTTGCCCACCACGGTACCCAGCACACGCCCGAGCATCATGCCGATCGTGACCATGGTCATGGTCGCCAGGCCAATGGCGGCTGCAGCCACCAGGATATTCACGTCGACAAACGCCAGGCCCACGCCAACAGCCAGGGCATCGATGCTGGTGGCAAACGCCGTCACGGCCAGGATCATGAATGAATGCTGGGTCGGTTTCTCGACCTCTTCATCCTCGGCCTTGAACCCGTTGTAGATCATGTGCAGGCCCAGCGCGACGAGCAGGGTAAAGGCGATCCAGTGGTCCCAGTGTTCAACCCAACGGGTGGCAGCGTGGCCGATGGCCCAGCCGATCATCGGCGTGATGGCCTCGATCACACCAAAGATCAGGCCGGCGCGCAGGGCTTCGGTGAGGCGTGGTTTGTGCAGGCTGGAGCCTTTGCCGATGGCCGCCGCAAAGGCGTCCGTGGACATGGCCAGGGCGAGAAGAATCAGGGAAATGGGGTTCACGGTCAGGCTTCCAGTCGGGCTGCATGAGTCAACGACACACCCACACGCCCGACTTCCGGCATGGATATGTCGCTGGTCTCACCAACCACAACGGTGTTCGTACCACGGCAGGTTGCCGAATATGTTGATACGAACGCTTCTGAACGGGTCAGAAGCCGGTTACTCCCCAACGAAGGGCTGCATCATAGAGGGCCAAACATGAAAAAACCGTCAACGCCTTTCACCCGCGCTTGATGTTCAGCTCTATCAGTTGGTCGGGATGATCTTCGACACCAGCTCCACCACCGTTTTGGCCTGCAACTTCCTCATTAGCCGCGCGCGGTGCACTTCCACCGTGCGATGGGAGATCGCCAGGCGCTGGGCGATTTCCTTGGACTTGTAGCCGTTGACGATCAGCAGGGCGATTTCCCGCTCCCGTGGCGTGAGGTCGCCGGTGCCCTGGTGGGCGCGATCCAGGCGCTCGAAATGCCAGATCATCAGCTTGAACGGGTCCTCGGGCGTGAGGGTGTAGCCGTGGGACTTGGCCCAGAACACCTCACCGTTTTTGTGCTGCATGAAACGCTCGTCGGAGTAGAAACCGTTGTCGCTGTCGAGCAGCCAGTCGTGGCTGCGCTTGCCGATGGCGTGGTAGTCGGCCTGGGACGGGTAGATCAACAGGGTCAACTGGTTGAGCAGGGCTTCGCGCGGGTAGCCGAACAGCTGCAGGAAGGCTTCGTTGCAGTCGATCATCACGCGGTGGCTGGTCACCAGCTGCGGTGCGGGGGAGCGTTGGAACGCCAGGCGTTCGATGTCGGGAAATTGCCGGGTAAACACGGTCATCAGGCATCCTGCCTCGTTGTTTTTCTCACCTGGAGGCTACTTATCCGTGTAAGTAGTTACACGAATTGGCGAGCGACCAGTGGTGGGGCATTGTAGGGAATGTACGCACCAAAAACAGAAGAAATTGATTATGACTGCTCAAAGCGTCTCCATTGTTGCCGCCGGTCATTCGCGTTTTGGACGCCTGGAAGGCACCACCCTTGAAGACCTGATCGTGCAGGTCACCCGCGAAGCCCTGGTGGATGCGGCCATCGATGCCGCGCAAATCGATGCGGTGTTCCTCGGGCATTTCAACGCGGGGCTGGTGCCTGACGGCTTTGCCTCTTCTCTGCTGCTGCAGGCCGACCCGGGGCTGCGCTTCAAACCCGCCACGCGTTGCGAAAACGCCTGCGCGTCCGGCTCGGCAGCGATCCAGGCCGGGGTTAACGCGATCCTGTCCGGCAGCGCCGAGCTGGTGCTGGTGGTCGGTGCCGAAAAGATGACCCACACCTCCACGGCGGCCGTCACTCAGGCCCTGGCCGGCGCCGGCTATCAGAATGACCCGGCAGAAGCCGGCCTGAGTTTCCCGCAGCTGTTCGGCCGCGCGGCGCGGCAGTACGCCGAGCGCTACCACTGTCCGCTGGGCTCGATGGCGGCCATCGCCACCAAGAACCACTCCAATGCCATGGCCAACCCGCTGGCGCAGATGCACCGGGTGATGGATTTTGAGCACTGCAACAATGTGTCGCCGAGCAACCCGTTTGTGGCCGACTCCCTGCGGCTCACCGACTGCTCGCTGATCAGCGACGGCGCCGCCGCCATCATCCTGGCTTCGCCCAAGCGTGCCCGTGCCTTTCGCCGTGACGTGCAGATCTGCGCGATGACCCAGGTCAACGACTGCCTGCCCATCGCCCAGCGTGACATTCTCGCCTTCGAAGGCCCGCAACGGGCGATCCACGCAGCGTTGCGCGGGGCGAACATCACCCTGGCCGACCTGAGTTTCGCCGAGGTGCACGACTGCTTCACCATCGCCGAACTGCTGATCTATGAAGCCATGGGCCTGGCGCCCAAAGGCGAGGGCCATCGCGTGCTCGACAGCGGCGTAGTGCGCGCCGGTGGACGCTTGCCGGTGAACCTGTCCGGTGGCCTCAAGGCCAAGGGGCACCCGGTGGGGGCGACCGGGGTGTCGATGCATGCCTTGGCGTTCCACCAATTGACCGGCGAACCGATCGGTCTGGCAGTGCCCAACCCCGAGTTCGGCCTGGTGTTCAACATGGGCGGGATGGCGGTGGCCAACTATGCCTCGGTCCTCCATGCGCGGCGCTGCTGAACCATGAACATTGCCAACTGGCTGCACGACACCCAACGCCGCGATCCTCAACGCCCCGCGCTGTTCGACGGCACGCGGCAAACCGCGGACTATTCCACCTTCGCCGCCCATGCCCGCCAACGCGCCGCCTGCCTGGTGGACCAGCACGGGCTGGTGCCCGGCGATGCGGTGGCGGTGCTGATGAAAAACAGCGGCGACTACCTGGAATTGCTCTACGCCATCTGGTGGATGGGGGCGGTCGCGGTACCGATCAACGCCAAGCTGCACCCGGCCGAGGCGGCATGGATCGCGACTAACGCCGAGGCGCGCCTGATCTTCACCGATGGCGGCAGGGTGTTTGCCGCACGCGACCTGCCTACAGTCTGCAAGGAGCTGGACGGCCACGTGTTGCCCCCGACACGCCCCTGGCCCACCCTGGAACACCCGGTGCCACGCCAGGACTCAGACCTTGCCTGGCTGTTCTACACCTCCGGCACCACGGGGCGTTCCAAGGGCGTGATGCTGTCCCATGGCAACCTCATGGCGATGTCGCTGTGTTACCCCACCGATGTCGACTCGGTGAGTGGAGATGACGCGGTGGTGTATGCCGCGCCGATGTCCCATGGCGCAGGGCTCTACAACTTCATCCATGTGCGCTGCGGTGCACGGCATGTGGTGCCGGCTTCCCATGGCTTTGACGCCGCCGAGCTGTTCGGGCTCGCGGCCGAGTTGGGCAACGTTTCATTGTTTGCTGCGCCCACCATGGTCAAGCGTATGGTCGAACAGGCGCGGCGCCAGGGTTATGCCGGCGAGGGCATCAAGACCATCGTCTACGGCGGTGGCCCGATGTACTTGGCGGACCTGCGCGAAGCCCTGGACACCTTCGGCCCGCGCTTCGTGCAGATCTACGGCCAGGGCGAGAGCCCGATGACCATCAGCGTGCTGCCACGCGCACTGATCGCCGACCGCCAGCGGCCGGATTGGGCGACCCTGGCTGCGTCCGTCGGCCACGCCCAATCCTGTGTGGAAATCCGCATTCTGAATGCAGAGCACCAGCCAGTGGCCACCGGCGAGCGGGGTGAAATTGCCGTGCGCGGAGCCACGGTGATGCAGGGCTACTGGCGCAATCCCCAGGCCAGCGAGCAAGCCTTGTTAGACGGCTGGCTGTTGACCGGCGATATCGGCTTTCTTGACCCGGCCGGCTACCTGACCCTCACGGACCGTTCCAAGGACGTGATCATCACGGGCGGCAGCAACGTGTACCCGCGTGAAGTCGAGGAAGTGCTGGCCCAACATCCCGAGGTGTTTGAAGTGTGCGTGGTGGGCGAGCCGGACGCGCAGTGGGGCGAGTCGGTGGTGGCGTTTGTGGTAACCCGCAGTGGTCAGGCCCTCGACGATGCCGAATTGACTGCCTGGTTTCTCGAACGCATGGCCTCGTTCAAGAAGCCCAAAAAATATGTGTTCCGCGATGAGCTGCCGAAGAACAGCTACGGCAAAATCCTCAAGACCGACTTGCGACAGTTGTTGAAAGCAGGGAGTATCGCCGCCGTTCGCTGAACCCGTTTTCCATGGATAGATAACAGACAAGGAGTCCCTTCAATGGGCATTCACGTGCAAGACACGGTCCGCAAGCGGCGCCGTGCGTTTCTCGGTGCCACCTCCGGCCACTTGATCGAGTGGTACGACTATGGCGTCTACGGCTTTCTCGCCGTGTACATCGGCCAGGCGTTTTTTGTCTCCGATGACCCCACCACCAGCCTGCTGGCGAGCTTCGCCGCGTTTGCCCTGAGCTTCTTCATCCGGCCGCTGGGCGGCCTGTTCTTCGGCCCGCTGGCCGACAAGATTGGCCGTCGCAAGACCCTGATCATGGCGCTGGTGATGATGACCGGTTCCACGGTGTTGCTCGGCCTGTTACCGACTTATGCCACCCTTGGCATCGCCGCGCCGATCCTGTTGATCCTGGTGCGCTGCGTGCAGGGCTTCTCGGCGGGTGGCGAGATCGGCACGGTCACCAGTTTCATCTCCGAATACGCCGGCCCCGGTCGACGCGGCTTTGCCACCTGCTGGCTGATGGTCACCGCCGTGCTCGGTCTGTTGCTGGGCGGCGCCGTGGCCAATGGCATGACCTGGGTGCTGGGCGCCGACGTGATGCAGGAGTGGGCGTGGCGCGTGCCGTTCCTGATTGCCGCACCGCTGGGCTTTATCTCCATGTACATCCGCCTCAAGCTTGAAGACAGCCCCGAGTTCCTCGCCCTGCAACGCGCCGGGCAAACCTCCCGCGCGCCGCTGCGTGAGGTCTGGCAGTGGAAGCGGGCGATTGCCCTGGTGTTTTTCATCATCACCCTGCACAGCTCGATCTTCTACCTGGTGCTGACCTTCGCCTCGACCTACATGGCCAAGATCCTCAAGTTCGACAGCGGCACCACTTTACTCTACGTGTTCGTGGCCAGTTTCTCGGCGGCGTTTGTGATGCCGTTCGGGGGGGCGTTCACCGACAAGTACGGGCGCAAGCCGTTCCTGATGGTGATCGGCACCCTGGCCACCCTGGCGATGTTCTGGCTGTTCAAGTCGGCACCCACCGCCACACCGGCGTCGTTCTTTGCACCCTTGATGGCGGTGGCGATCCTGTTCGGGCTGTATGCATCGTCCACCTATGCGCTGATGAGCGAACTGTTGCCCACGCGCATCCGCTCCACCGGGATTGCCGTGGCGTACAACGTGCCGGTGGCGGTGTTCGGCGGCAGCGCGCCGTTGATCTCTACCTGGCTGATCAAGGTGACAGGCGACATCACCTCGCCGTGGTACTTCTACGTGGCCACCGGCGTGGTGTCGTTGATTGCCCTGGTGGTCTTGCGCAAGGAAGACTTTGTCGCCAGCAGCCGCCCGGCCGTGGTGCAGGCACCAGAGGGGCTGGCCAGCGCGGCCTGACGTTCAGGGACGCTGCGGCTTGACCGACGTCCCGAACGTGTTACCCATGCGCACACTGGTCGCCGCCGGCGTGGATAAACCCACCTGGTTCGGCGGCCGCTTCTCTACCGGAATGTTCTGGGCCTCGCGGTTTTTCTGCGCGGCCCTGGCGGCGTCCGGCGTGTTGCCCATCTGCTGGCTCAGGCAGCCATAATCGGGCGCCTTATACCCATCCACCGTGACTTCCGTGCAGCTTGGGGCAGCGGTTTCGGCGTGGGCGACCAATGGCAATACGGCGCACAGCAACAGGCTGGCAAGGGGTACAAAGCGCTTCATACGGGCCTCCTGGCAGGCCCGCGAAGGGGGCCGTCAACCCTGGCAAGTGTAGTGCAGCGGGCTTGCCGTCACCGTGATGTTTTTTTTGCCATCACCGTAACATCAGGTTCATAAACTGGCCTCAGGATGACGGTTTTCAAGGACACGTCAGCCGTGCAGCGATGCGGAGCGGGGGGTGAGCAAGGGAGCTTGAGGCGCGCCACATGCGCCCTGGTCTTGCTATGGCTGCTTGCAGGTGCGCAGCCGGCGATCGCCGAGTCGCCGCTGTTGCTTCTGGACTTGCCAGCACAAGACCTGGAACACGCACTGCAAGCGTATAGCCGCGCCACTGGGATGGCGGTGCTGGTGGACCGCGAGTTGACGCAGGGCCGGCGCTCCATCGGTGTGCGCGGGCGCTACACGGCGCAAGAAGCACTGGCGATGTTGCTGGCAGGGAGTGGCCTGATGGCACGTTATGCACGCAACGATGCGTTCACTTTGCAACGCCCCGACGTCGAACAGGCGCCTGCGCCGCGTGGCCTCTCTGCACGCAACGCCGCGCGGCTCAACAGCAGCTACGCCGCGGCGTTGCAGCAGGCGATCGAAGCCAGCCTGTGCCGTACGCCGTTGACTCGCCCGGGAACTTACCGTGCGCTGGTGCAGGTGTGGGTCAACCCGCAAGGGCTGATCGAACATAGCCGGCTGGTCAGTTCCACGGGTGATACGCAACGCGACGAAGCCCTGGTGCGCGGCCTTGGCACCGCCCGGGTTGAACGCCCGGCACCCAGTTCGCTGCGCCAGCCCGTGACCTTACTTTTGATGCCCGACACAACAGGAATGCGCATGGAATGCACAGCAGGGAAAGGAGCCACGGGCGGATGAAAAATACCGGGCACAGTACGATGGTCAGCTTGTTCCTGGCGTCCTACGAGGACTTCAAGGTGCGTTTGCGCAAGCGCCTGGGCTCCGAGGACCTGGCCAACGACGTCCTGCACGAAACCTACTTGCGGGTCGACCGCATGGACGTGCCACCCAACCTGCAACAGCCCAACGCCTACCTGTACCGCATGGCCCTGAACATTGCCGCCGACCGCCGCCAGGCCGACGCGCGCTTGCTCACTGGCAGCGAAGTCGAAGAGCTGCTGCAAACCGGCGACGAAGCCCTGGACCCGTCGCGGGTGGTGGGTGGCCAGCGCGAGATCCAGTCCCTGGTCAAGGCGCTTTACGAGCTGCCGGCACGCCGGCGCAAGATCCTCATCGCGGCGCGCCTGGAGGAGGCGCCACACCTGGAAATCTCCCAGCGTTTTGGCATCTCCACGCGCATGGTCGAGAAGGAAATCAAGGCCGCCCTGGGCCATTGCGCCAAGCGCCTGGAAAGAAAAGTGATTCAGCGGTTCGGTCCCGGGGCCGGAAAACCGTCTTAGTGTCGAGTCCCTGATAAATCCGTGAGTATTTGCGCGCTTGAACATTTTTAGCCTCTCCGCCGCCCGGCAATCCGCCGCCAGCCCCCTGCACGATGAAGCCCGCGACTGGCTGCTGTTGCTGACCTCGGGGCGCGCCACCGTGGCCGACGCCAAGGCGTTGCGCGCCTGGTGCGCCCAGAGCCCGGAACATGCCCAGGCGTTCGAGCAGGCCAAGCTGTTGTGGCAGCACATCGGCACGGCCGCCGAGCAATCGGCCGCGCCCCGTCACTTTGGACGACGCGCGTTCCTCGGCGGGGCGATTGCCGCCTCCGCTGCCGTGGTGATGGTGCGTGTTGGCGTGCCGGGTGGGTTTGCCGGCGTGACCGCCGACTACAAGACCGAAGTCGGCGAGCAGCGCCAGGTGGTCTTGAGCGAGGGCGTGAGCCTGGAACTCAACACCCAGACGCGCATCAGCCGAGTAGGGCAGGGCATCGAATTGCTCGAAGGTGAAGTGGAGGTGCTTGCCCGGGTGACGCAACCGCTCAAGGTCCAGGCCGGTGAGGGCTGGGTGAGTGCCGGGCAAGCGCGCTTCAATGTGCGCAACACCGACCATAGCGTGTGCGTGACCTGCCTTGAAGGTTGGTTGTCGGTGGACGTGGCCGGGCGCAGCGTACGCCTCGACAGCGGCCGCCAACTGACCTACGGCGCGGCTGGCATCGGTGAGCCGGTGTCCGTGGACACCCAGGCGGTGGTGGCGTGGCGCGAGCAGGTGCTGGTGTTCAACAACGCAACGCTTTCGACGGTGGTGGATGAGATCAACCGCTACCGACCGGGGATGCTGGTGTTGCTCAACAAGCAATTGGGCCAACGGCGGGTGCAGGCGCGGTTCAACCTGCAACAGTTGGCGGGTGTCGCGCTGTTGATTCGTGATGCCTACGGCGCCAAGTGCACCGAGTTGCCGGGTGGGGTGGTGCTGTTGAGCTAGGTTGTATCAGTTCAACGGCCCCATCACCTGCCGATACCGCTCCACGCCCTGGGGTGTCTGCCGCACCAGGCTGATCTCCATGCCCAGCGGGTCTTCCCGTCGATTGCCACTCAGCTGGCGCCACCCCTTGTCCGCTTCCCAGACCCGCACTTGCAGGTCGCTGACGCCCGTCAAAACCACAACGCCATCTTTCGCGGCCGGCAGCGGGAAACGATCCCGGCTTGGCGCGGCTGCGCGGTAGAGGTTGTCGCCCTTGAGCCACCAGCGCACGCGCTGCAAGCCATCGCCGGCTGCGGGCGCACTGCGGATCACATCCAACCGGAAGCCTTTGCTGTCGGAGCTGCGCACGGTGACGGCAGCGAGCCCGCCGGTTTTGTCTGTCTCTTCCTGGGGGGTGCCGGGCGTCGTCAATTCAACACTGGCGCGCAGGCTGATGTCGCGCTGCATCTGGTTCAATGCGCGCAACAGCGCTTCGGTCTGCTCGGTGCTGGCCTGCAAGTGCTGGTCGGCACGGGTGACGCTGTCCAGGCCGCGCCAGGCGATGAGGCTGACCACCGCCATCAGCATGATTGCCACCATCACCTCGATCAGCGTGAAGCCTTTTTGCGATGGACTCATTTTCGGGTTCTCCTTGTAGTGAGCGGGCTTGCCCCGCGCCGCGGTACACCTGACGCCTTGAACCTGTCTGATACATCGCCGCGCGGGGCAAGCCCGCTCACTACAGGCGTAGTGGGTTAGTCGCGGGGCGAGTCATTACAAGGGCGTCACGACGCGTAGCAGCCCGGCGGCATCGCGTTGCAGGCTGAGGCTGTGTTGCCCGTCCGACAGCACCACGCGCACGGGCGGGTTGATCCATTCGGCGTTGAGCACCAGGGTCTGCTGGGGTTCGATGTTGATTTGCATCGGTGTGCTTTCCCATAGGCGTGGTCGTAGCGAGTCGTCGTTTTTGAAGGTCTCCATGCCCAATCCATCATCACTGTGGCGGCTGAAGCGAAAGCCCTTGGCATCAGCGCGCCAAGTGATCGGCCGACCGTCGGCGCGGGCTTCGGCCTGGGCCACTTGCAGCAGTTGGCTCAGGCGCTCGGCGTCCTTGCGCAGCAGGTGCAGCGGGTCAGGCTTGATGGTGAGGCTGATGGCCGCGCTGGCGATGCCGATGATCACCAGCACCACCATCAGCTCGATCAGGGTGAAGCCGCGTTGTTTCATTGCAAGGCACCTGGGGAACTGGAGAGGTTGTGAAATAAAAACGTGCGAATTGGCCTGTAGGCTGGTGCCACGGACAAACAGGAGGTCCTGGACATGGCATTCGCTCATCGTTTTACCCTGGCCCACGGCGTGCAGGTGCTGGGCGTGTTGGCCGCGCTGGCGGGCGTGGCGGTCTGGACACCGCTGTTGCTCACCTCGGCCGAATCCCACACGCCCCAGGCCACCCCCCAGGCCTTGGCGGCGCGCAGTGACAGCCCGGCGTTGCAATGGTTTTCGAATGCGCCGACGGCGGTGCAGATCAAGGTCTCGGGTGTGCTCGCCGGGGCACGGGGCGCGGTGGCGATCCTCAGCCTCAACGACGGCCCGCCGCGCAGTTTTCTGTTGGGCGAGCGGGTGAGCCCTGGCGTGCGCCTCACGGCCATCGAAGGCGATGGGGTAGAGATCGAGCGCGGTGGCGAGAAGCAGCGGGTCCACCTCGACAAGCTGGCGCCGGCCCCGGAACTGGCGCCGCTCACTCGGCCATGACCTGGGTGTCCAGGCGGGCCAGGGGCGGCGCCTCGCGGCTGGCGTCCAGCACCTGCACCCTGACCTGATACAGGCGGCCGTCGGCGTTGATGGTCTGCTCGCAGCGCAGCTTCAAGCGGCCCTGGTCACACTCGAACGTCTTCTTGCCGGTGCGCAAGTGCCCCTCCAGGCGCAGCTCCGCCAGGCGGCTCTGTGCCGCCAGCAAGGCCATCGACTTGTCGCGCAGCAGCCCATTGCTCTGGGTCATCAGGCCCGCCACGCGCACGGCGGCCGCCATGGCCACAGCGATGATCGCCAGCGCCACCAGCACTTCAATGAGGGTAAAACCTTGCGCGTTTCGACGGCCGACCATGGCGCTCTCAAACCCCGGAAACAGGCCCGCAGACTAGCGCCGGCAGTTGACCGATTGGCGACCAAACCTCCCGAGGATTTTCAATACGACTGACATGTGTTCTTGCAACACTGCGCCACGAATTGAACCCCAGCCAAGGAATGTCGAGATGGATATCGCGCCCCTTAACGCCCCATTGCCAGGCCCTCGCGGCCAACGTGGCTTCACCCTGATCGAGATCATGGTGGTGGTGGTCATCCTCGGGATTCTTGCGGCGATGGTGGTGCCCAAGGTGCTGGACCGCCCGGACCAGGCACGGGCCACGGCGGCGAAACAGGACATCGGCGGGCTGATGCAGGCACTGAAACTGTATCGCCTCGACCACGGCACTTACCCCAGCATGAACCAGGGTTTGAAAGTACTGGTGGAACGCCCGGCCGATGCCAAGAACAGCAACTGGCGCGCCTACCTTGACCGCCTGCCGAACGACCCGTGGGGCAACCCTTATCACTACCTCAACCCGGGCGCCAACGGCGAGGTCGATGTGTTCTCCCTGGGGGCCGACGGCAAGCCAGACGGCGACGGCGTGAATGCCGATATCGGCTCCTGGCAGTTGTAAGGCCCGCCATGAAACGGCATTCGCCCGCAGCGGCGAAGCAGCGCGGCATGGCGATCATCAGCGCCTTGCTGATCGCGGCAGTGGTGGCGGTGCTCGCCGGCAGCATGCTCACGCGCCAGACCGTGTTCACCCGCAGCCTGGAAGCCGAGCAACTGCGCATTCAGGGCCAGTGGCTGTTGCAGGGTGGCCTGGAGCAGAGCCGTCGCCTGTTGTGGGACGCCCGCCAGAAAGACGTGCTGACCCGCCTCGACCAACCGTGGGCGCACGCCCAGAGCGGTGCATTTGAGGGGCGGCTGGCCGATGAACAAGGCAAGTTCAACCTGCGCAACCTGGTCAACCGCCAGCAGGTGGACGTCGAGCAACTGCAGCGTTTCGAGCGCCTGTGTCGCCTGATCGGCGTCGACCCAAGCCTGAGCCGACGCATCAGCCAGAGGGTGATTGGCTCCTATGATCAGCGCACAGGGGATGACGCTTTGCCCGCCAAGTACCCGGTGCTGCGCAGCCTGGACGACCTCAGTGGCCTCGAAGGCCTCGACCCGCTGCTGCTGCAGCGTCTGCAGACCTTTATCAGCGTGCTGCCCGGCAATACCTGGGTCAACGGCAACACCGCCAGCGCCGAAGTGCTCAGTGCGGTGGTGCCGCAACTGAGCCTGTCCCAGGCCCAGGGGCTGGTGGCCGAGCGGGACAGCGGGCGCTGGTTTATCAACCGCGGGGATTTCGTCAACCGTCTGCACTTGCCCCAGGTGGCGGTGGATTCGGTGGAGGTGGGCATTACCAGCGAGTGGTTCCGCCTGCAGGGCCAGGCGCGGCGCGAGCAGCGGCGGGTGACACTCGATGCTTTGCTGCACCGCCCGGAAGACCGCCAGCCCCGGGTGATCTGGTCGCGGGTGGGCGTATGAAACGCTTGCGCATTGGCTTGCCGCCCCTCGATCAACTCAGCGCTGACAGCCCGGTGACTTTTGCCTGGGTGGAGCGTGGGGCGGTGGTGAGTGAAGGCCAGGAGCGCCTGGCGCAATTGGGCAAGCATCGCCAGGCCGTCGACTGCTTCCTGCACCCGCGTGACAGCCTGCTGACTGGCTTGGAACTGCCGCCATTGCCGGCGGCTAAAACCCAGGCCGCCGTGGCTTGCGCAGCACAGGCATTGATCCTCGGCCCGGTGGAGCAGATGCAGGTTGCCCACGGCCCACGCGAAAGCGACGGGCGTGTGCAAGTAGCTTGGTTGCCCAGGGACGGCTTGCAGCGCTTGGGCCAAGTGTTGGCCCAGGCACAACTCAAGCTGCGCGGCGTGTACCCGGCGCCCTATGCGTTGCCGGTGGGCACCTCGGTGCTGGAAGACGGGTATCTGTTGACGCGTGACACCCTGCAACAAGGCGCGGTGCATCCCTTGGGGCAGCCGGCGCTGGACGTACAGTGGGTCGATGCGGCGCAGCGCTGGAGCGGCGCAACACCGGCGTGGGGCTTGCAGGGCCGCCTGAGTCCGCCGTCTACCGTGGGGTGGGGCAGGGCGTTAGCCTGCATTGGGGTGGCCGCTGCGATCTGGACGATTGGCCTGAACCTGTACGCCGCCCGCCAGGCGGATGAAGGCCAACGAATCAAGGCAATGCTCAGCCAGCAAGTGCGCCAGGCATTCCCCGAATTGCCGGTGGTGCTCAACCCCTTGCAGCAGGCCCGCCAGCAGTTGGCCGCGCGGCAGAGCGGTGCGGCGGGCGACCCGGGCCAGCGCTTTAGCAGCCTGTTGCAACTGGCCGGCAGCCAGCTGCCGTTCATGGTCGGCAGTGTCGAGAGCCTGACGTTCGAACAGGGGCGTTTGCACTTGGCTTTGTTAGCCGACAGCCGCAGCCCCGCTGTAGAAGGGGAGTGGCAAGCCGCCCTGGCCCAGGCCGGTTTCAGCGCCGTTCGCGACGACCATGGCTGGACCCTCGGCCCCGCTGAAACCGCCAGCGTCCAGGAAGCCAGCGATGAATAAGTGGCAGCAACTGCGTGGCCAATCCCGGGTGTTCTGGAGCGGCCTGGCCCTGCGTGAAAAACGCATGCTGGTCGGCACCGGCCTGGCCTTGGCGAGCCTGTTGAGTTGGCTGATGCTGGTGCAGCCGGCGCTGAAAAAAATCGATTACTGGCAGGCCGAAACCCCGAAATTGCGTTCCCAGGCGCAAGCCCTGCACGTGCTGTTGCAGGACGTCGCTGCGCCTCGGCCGGCTGACGAACCCTCGCTGCGCCAGGCCCTGGATGGCGCCGGTTTGCACGGCCGCTATCAATTGGAGGCGCTGGCACCGGGCGGCTGGCGCCTGACCTTCGACAATGCACCGGCCGACGCCGTGGTGAGCTGGCTGCTGGGCAACCCCCGTTCGTTCTCTCTGGAGGTGTCCGAGGCGCGTTTGCAGCGCGCAGAGGACGCCGTCGACAACTCGGCCGGCACTGTGTCCGGGACCGTTCGCATGGATCAGGCGCTTGGCGCTAAGGAAGCTTCATGAAGTGGTCAGTCCCGCCTTTCCGTTTGGCCGCACCCTTGCTGGTGCTGGCCCTGAGCGCGTGCAGCAACAACCAGCCCGTCAAGCCGCTGCTGGTGGATAGCGAACTCGGCCAGCCCTTGGCCGAAACCCGCCATAGCGATACGCCGCTGGATCGCCAGCGCGAACCCGCACCCCGGCCGCCCGTGCAACACCCGGTGACCAACAGCGCCCGTGGTCATGCCCCGGCGGTGGTCAAGGCGCGCAACCCGCTGGGCGACCAGCCGGTGCAGCTGAATTTCGTCGATGCGGATATCCAGGCGGTGGTGCGCGCGCTGTCCCGTGCCACCGGCCAGCAGTTCCTGGTGGACCCACGGGTGAAGGGCAACCTGACCCTGGTCAGCGAAGGCCAGGTGCCGGCGCACCAGGCCTACGACATGCTGCTGGCGGCGCTGCGCATGCAGGGGTTCAGCGTGGTGGACGTGGGCGGTGTGGCCCAGGTGGTGCCGGAAGCCGACGCCAAGCTGCTCGGCGGCCCGATCTACAGCGCCGGCGCCACGGGCATGCAGACCCGCACGTTCCGCCTGCAATACGAAAACGCAGTGAACCTGATCCCGGTGCTGCGCCCCATCGTGTCACCGAACAACCCGATCAATGCCTACCCCGGCAACAACAGCATCGTCATCACCGACTACGCCGAAAACCTCGCGCGCGTGGCGCAGATCATCAGCGGCATCGACACCCCGAGCGCCATCGACACCGACGTGGTGAAAGTGCAGAACGGCATTGCCGTGGACATCGCGGCCATGGTCGCTGAACTCCTGGAAACCCAGGGTGCCGACCAGACCCAGAAGATCAACGTGGTGGGCGACCCGCGCTCCAACTCGATCATCATCCGCTCTGGCAGCCCCGAACGTACGGAGCTTGCGCGCAACCTCATCTACAAGCTCGACAACGCCCAGAGCAACCCGAGCAACATGCACGTGGTGTACCTGCGCAACGCCCAGGCCGGCAAGCTGGCTCAGTCACTGCGTGGCCTGCTGACCGGCGAGAGTGACTCCGGTGTCAGTGACGAGGCGCGTGGCAAGCTCAGCAGCATGGGCGGCACCGGCCAGAACGGCCAGGGCGCCCCCATGCAGAACAGCAGCGGCACCCTCACCGGCAGCGGCGTGCAGGCGGGCTACGGCCAGCAGGCCAACTCGGCAACGACCTCCACCGGCAGCACGTCCAATGACCAGAACACCGCGTTCAGTGCCGGCGGCGTGACGATCCAGGCGGACGCCACCACCAACACCTTGCTGATCTCGGCGCCCGACCCGCTGTACCGCAACCTGCGCGAAGTGATCGACATGCTCGACCAGCGCCGCGCCCAGGTGGTGATCGAGAGCCTGATCGTTGAAGTCAACGAAGACGATGCCACGGAGTTCGGCGTGCAGTGGCAGGCTGGCAACCTGGGTGGCAGAGGGGGCTTTGGCGGTGTGAACCTGGGGGGCAGCGGTCTGAATGGCACGCCTACCAGCAAAACCAGTATCGATGTGCTGCCCAAGGGCCTGAACATCGGTCTGGTCAATGGCACCGTGGACATTCCTGGTATCGGCAAGGTGCTCGACTTGAAGGTGCTGGCCCGTGCGTTGAAGAGCAAGGGCGGCACCAACGTGCTGTCGACGCCGAACCTGCTGACCCTGGATAACGAGGCGGCGAGCATTTTTGTGGGGCAGACCATTCCGTTTGTCACCGGCAGTTATGTGACCGGTGGCGGGGGCACCAGCAATAACCCGTTCCAAACCGTGCAGCGTGAAGAGGTGGGGCTGAAGCTGAACGTGCGGCCGCAGATTTCCGAGGGCGGCACGGTGAAGCTGGATATTTACCAGGAGGTCAGCAGCGTCGATGCGCGGGCTTCGGTGGACGCGGGGACGGTGACCAACAAGCGGGCGATCGATACCAGCATTCTGTTGGATGACGGGCAAATCATGGTGCTGGGGGGGTTGTTGCAGGATGGGTACAGCCAGAGCAATGACGCGGTGCCTTGGTTGTCGGATATCCCCGGGTTGGGGGCGTTGTTTCGTAATGAAAAGCGCAGCGTGAACAAGACCAATTTGATGGTGTTTTTGCGGCCCTACATTATTCGCGACAGTGGGGCGGGGCGCAGTATTACGTTGAACCGGTATGAGTTTATGCGCCGGGCCCAGGGTGGGTTGCAGCCGGAGCGTAGTTGGGCGATGCCGGATGTGCAGGCGCCGCAGTTGCCTTCGGTGGAGAAGGCGATTCCTGTGGGGCAGCAGGGGCCGAGGGCGGTGATTCGGGCGGTGCCTCAGTGATTGGGGGGATCTCTAACTGTGGGAGCTGGCTTGCCTGCGATGGCGATCTGTTTGTGTACATATCCGTTGCTGCGGTAACGGCGGCTTATGGTTCCGCTCTTACAGCGGGTCACTTTTGGAAAGGCCCAAAAGTAA
>NZ_JBWKRS010000008.1:0-193521 GCF_059419385.1 Pseudomonas sp. GW821-FHT05H12
TGACGGTTTTTAACCTGGCGTTTGCGGGGAGTGGGGTGGTGGGTGGGGTGATGTTGGCGACGTGGGGGGCGGGGGGGGTTCCGTGGGTGGTGTTGGGGGTGTTGGTGTTGGGGGGGATGGTTGTTTGGGTTGGACGGGGGGAGGTGTTTGGGGGAAGGAGATTAGTGGTTGATTGAATTATTGCTCTGCGGGAGGCTGTTATTGGCTGAAGGCTCCACTCACGGTGGGCGGATTTCGGCCAATAGCAGACGACCAATTTCCTGCGCCCCAATATGTCTTGAGAAGGGACATGGATGAAGTGCTATGAGAGGGGCTCTATTTTGATATATCAAGACGGATTTTTGCGCCATCTGGCAACTCGCCGAGTTCCTTGGCCAGGTGTCCTGAAATTGCCACCTGTTCGTGAAGTGAAATCGTCGCTAGGTTGCTCTCTTCATACTGGCCACCTAACACGGCAGGAATTTTCAGGCAGTACTTGTACCCAGGACGAAGCAGGCCGAGTTTATCTCTTGCTTGTTTTACCAATGCCTCCATGTACCAGTCGTACAGAAAATCCTGGTTTTGAGAGAGGGCATCCAGTTCCATGCGATCATTTGCGACTCTATTGCAATAGAGTTCTTCAGGACACAGCCGCCAATAGCTACCTTCGGTGTCTTTGATAATGAGGTTGCCAAAATCATTGTCACCTACCACTTCTACGGGCTTGATTCCTACCCAGCTCCACGCTTTTTCAATTTCTTCAATCAAGTCCATGGACACCTGTCCTAATGTATTCCAATACGGCTGTCATTGTTCTTTTTTGTGCATCTTCTAGGTAGATTACGTCATTTTTGGGTGACTGCTTCTGGCCGGTAGCAGACGACTACGAAAGGGAGCTACCGCAAAAGCGGACAATTTAAGTGCTGCGGAACCCGTGGTGAGCCGGCGAGTTATCGGAGACTTACCAAACATGACGGTTAACCTAAATAAAGGCTGAAAGTCATTGCCTTAAGTTAATTGGGCAGAAAGCTTAGCTACATCAAAATATTTAATGTAGAGTTCCGCATTTCGCATTATATCGAGCGCGATCGGAGAATCTATACCGCGTCCATTTGCCAAATCTGTTAGGCTCCGGCCTTTCAAACTTAACGATCTGAAGTAGGCCCTAGCTAGCTCATGGACTGACACATTGGCCACTCCAGTATATAATTTTTCGTTCGCTGGATATTTTGAGTTCAACTCCTCCCAAAGATCTTCATCTCCATAGACAGTGCTGTACGACTGGACAATCGATGCATCCGAATGAACCAAAAACAACAAATAGACACAAAAGAAAAAATCCCATTTTCCCTCATTAAAATACCCATTGAATGTGTAAATTCTCTTGAGAATTGCCTCCAAATCTCGTATTTGAAAATCAAAGGCTAGTACCAACGCTTTAAATACAATCTGATGCGAATTTAGTTTGTCGCTGAAAAGCGATGTGGAAATTGGCTCAACGAAATCATTAAACCCATACGAAGGTTTTTCAATATGCCTTCCATAAATCTTATAATTATTAAAGGGAGGGCAAATTTCATTTTTCACATGCGTTACAATCCAGCTGTCAAGCTGTGTATTGTCTAATTTAAAAGTCGAGTCAAAAAATCTTTTAAGATAGCGCTTTGATGCAAACCCATTTCCGTAAACAGCGCAAATAGAATGTGCTAGCTGGTTGGTATCTGTTGCGATGACAAATCTACACCCTTCAATAACAAAAAAATGCTTCACACGCTCGAGTAGTTCGATAGCATATGTAGGACGGCAACGATCCAGCTCATCGATAAAAATATAAACCGGTTTCCCGCCATTGCTATTGCTGACTGTTGAAAACAACTCCCCAAGTGATTTTTTAAAGTGCTCAACCGCACTTATAGCCTCTTGATTTTTGTTTAAAATTCTCTCTACAAACTTCTCGGCCACCTCGGACGTGGCCTCACCATCTAAAACATCTAGAAAGTCTTCGCCAAGGTGTTTTTTTGCTGCTGCCTTAATAACCGATGGCGCTATCGCGACAGCTAATTCTCCTGCCCTCTTAGTGAAATCCTTAACTTTCTTTTTAACTAAACTCGGTTTTCCACCCTGCATGGAAAGCTGATCGCGGATTACAGATACAAGGGACAAAAGAGGGTCACCCAAAAAATCATTTTCCCAAGCATTGAAATAAACTACAGATCGCGATTGTTCGCTTAAAAGCTGAAGTCTCCAGTTTGTTAGAAAGTACGTTTTCCCGGCGCCCCAAGGAGAGTCTAGATTTAGTACGCGACAGATGTCTTCATCCAAATAATTTGATAAAAAATCCGCCCTTACTTTACGATCCAGTAGATCGTCACTCCAAGCAATTCCATTCATAATTTACCTCGTATTAAGCCTGTTATCACGGTGATTTAAGCTTACTTCTCAATTAGGCCGCGCAAAGCGAAGTGAGGATATATGCAAACCCAAGCAACATTTCCATCATTATTGGCGAATAAGGCGCTATTTACATAAAGCCCGAGTCTCTTACAGGAGCCCCGAGAGCAACACCGTCCCATATTGAGTTTTGAAATTCAGGTCCGCTGACTCCAAGATTAGAGATGTCATGGCAAATTTGATATCGAGCACCATCAGCTGAAACTAACTCAACGCTAACTAGCTCATAAGCATTAAAATTAAAGTCGAAATTACTAGGAAGATTGAATTCAATAGGGTGATTTATATAAATTGGTAGGATCTGCCCGGGATCAAGTAAGCAGGAAGCCATCTCTGTATCGTATAGAACTGTAAATGAATGGGGTGATTGCATATGGCCACGTTTGTCAGGTCCTCTGAGAATCTCTACCGACTTTATATATAGTGTCTGTTTTCCGTTATTGCTTAAGGTGTATCTCAGGTGTCGTATCGCAGGGCTAACAATACGATCTTTAGGGATGTCATGATTATTGTCCCCAAACTGCAATAAAATAGACTCAGGTGTGAATGTTCTTTCGAGAAGAATTAACGTCGCGCGGGAAGGATTGTGTATTTGTGAGAAGTACAACGCTGCAAATGAAACGAGTAATGCCCCGCCCGAAAAAGCCAAGGTAATTAAGTCTTTTACGTCCATCTATCAGCTCCGTCTGCACTCTGTTTATCACACCCGATTCCGAGCCATATTACCAGCACGACTTACTGAGGGCTGGATCTGCAAATTTTTGTAGTGATCGGGAACGGCCGCTTCTGGCCGAAAGCAGTCATTCACCCCGCGCACTCTCAACTCCCCCCACCTACCTGTCCCCACCAAACCGCTCACCCAGATTAATCCCCCCAACCCCCCGCACATACCTCCCCGGCGAAGCCCCCAACGTCTTCCGAAACATACTGATAAACGAACTCACCGACTCATACCCCAACGCCTCCGCCGTCCGCTGCACCGACTCCCCCTCGGCCAGGCTCTGCAACGCCACGATAATCTGCCACTGCTTGCGCCACTGCCCAAACGTCAGCCCCGTTTCGCGCTTCACCAACCGCGCCAGTGACCGTTCGCTCATCGCCACTTGCTTCGCCCACTCGGCCATGGTGCTGCGATTGTCGGGCGTCTGGGCCAGTTGGCGGGCAATGGCGCGCAACTGAGTCGAGGCGGGTAGGGGCAGGTACAGGTGTTCCGAAGGCGCTTGTTCCATTTGTTCAATCAGCACACCCGCCAGGCGGGCGGTGGGGCTTTCGGGGGGGTAGTCCTGGGGCAGGGTGCTGAGGTGCAGGATCAGTTCGAGGATGAGGGGGGATAGCACCAGGGTGCAGCATTTTTCCGGGAGGGCGGCGGCGCCGGGTTCGATGAACAGGAAGCCGACTTTGCCGTTGGCGGTGATGCGGTTGCTGTGGGCGACGCCAGCGGGGATCCATACGCCGAAACCGGTGGGCACCATCCAGACGCCGTCTTCCACGGTGCATACGATGCCGCCGTGGCAGGCCACTACCAGTTGGCCTTTGCGGTGGGTGTGTACGGCGTATTCGGCGTTGTTGCGCTGGGTGCCGAGCATCACCGCGACGGCGGGTTGCGTGAAATCATCGAGTTCAAACTGGCCCACGGTGTAGAGGGTGGTCTCGTCCATTGCGCGGCACTCAGGTGTCTGAATTTGATTATAAGTTGGCAGCATACTCAATATCGGCACGCCCGGGCACTGCCTACCATGGCAGCAGGGCCTTCAAGGTGAAGGCTGATGGTGAGACTTCTGCAATGCTCAGCGAAATCACGTTTGCCAATCTCTACCTGCCGCCGTTTCTGCTTTATGTGGGCGCTGCGGCTTTGATGTATGCGGTGCTGGAGCGGCTGATGCGCCGGTGGCTGGACTGGACCTGGCACCCCAGCCTCACGCGGTTTTTTGTCTCGCTGATTGTGCTTTCCACCCTAGTGCTGAAGCTGTGAGGGCGACGACATGAGGCTCAATAACACCCTGAAAATCCTGGTGACGCTGGTGCTGGGGCTGGTGGCCTTGCTGTTTTGCACGCAGTTGTGGCGTGCCTATGTGCTGGCGCCCTGGACGCGGGACGGGCGGGTCAGCGCGCAGGTATTGCGGATCGCGCCCGAGGTGTCCGGTCAGGTCGAGCGGTTGCTGGTGGGCGACAACCAGTGGGTGACCAAGGGCGCGTTGCTGTATCAGATCGATCAGCGTGCCTACCTGTTGGCCCAGCAGCAGCGCATGGCCGAGCTGGCCGAGGCGCGCAGTGTGTTGGCGCAGCGCACGGCGCAGTTCCGGCGTCGCACTCAGTTGGGCGATGCGATTGCGCGGGAAGAAACCGACAACGCTGCCCAAGACCTGGCCGTGGCCAAGGCGCGGATGGACGCGGCGCAGAGCCAGTTGGCCCAGGCCGAACTGGACCTGGCGCGCACGACGATTCGTTCGCCGGTGGACGGCTACGTCACGCAACTTCGCCTGCAACCGGGGGATTACGCGGTGGCGGGCAGCACCAACATCTATGTGGTTGACGGCCACAGTTTCTGGGTCACCGGGTACTTCGAAGAGACCAAGCTGCCGGGCGTGTGGGTGGGTGCGCCGGCCTCGATCAAGCTGATGGGCTTTGCGCCGTTGCTGGAAGGGCATGTGGCGAGCATCGGCCGGGGCATCGCCGACGGTAACGAGTTGCGCAGCGACAGCGGCTTGCCCCAGGTGGCGCCGACGTTCAGTTGGATACGCTTGGCGCAACGCGTGCCGGTGCGCATTGAGTTGGACGCGGTGCCCGAGGGCGTGGAGCTGGCGGCCGGGATGACGGCCAGTATCGAAGTGACCGAGCCCGGGAGCGCGCCGCATTGGCGGCTGTCGCGCTGGCTGCAGGCGTTCATGTGATGGCCGGGTACGTGGGGCGGCTATGGGCCGCACTGCCTCGGCCGTGGACCCAGGCCACCTGGGGCTACGTGGCGCGCAGTGTGATGGCGGCGACGTTGGCGTTGTGGCTGGGTTTTCAATTGCACCTGGACTCGCCGTTCTCGGCGGCGTCGACGGTGTTGTTGCTGATCCATCCGCTCCAGGGCGCGGTGATCGGCAAAGGCTTCATGCGGGTGGTGGGGACTGCGCTGGGGCTCCTGGTGGCGGTGATTTTGCTGGGGTTGTTCGCGCAGAAAATGCTGCTGTTCATCCTTGGGATTGGCGTGTGGTTGGGGCTGTGTGTCGCTGGCATGACCCTGCTGCGGCACTACCACGCCACGGCGGCGGTGGTGGCGGGGTACACGGTGTGCCTGGCGCTGGGCCCGGCCATCGTCGCGCCGCAGCAAGGCTTTGATCACCTGGTCACGCGGGGCACGGCGGTGGTGCTGGGCGTGTTGAGCCTGAGCCTGGTGGCTTCCTTGTTTGGGCGTAAGACGGTCGAGCGGCGTCTGGGCCCTATGCTCAAGGACGTTTCTTCGCGAGCACTGCGGTTGCTGGCGAGCCAGTTCAAGGGGGAGGGTGTAGCCGCTGCCGAACGGCGCCAACTCGCCCTCGACATCGCCAAGGTGGATGACCTGCTGGGGATCGGTCGAGGCGAATCCGTGTTGATCCGTTCCCGGTTGTCGACGCTGCAGGCGGGGTTGGCGTATCTGCAGGCCGTGGCCCTGCAACACCTGTCGGTCAGCCAGCCGGTCGTGGGCGTGGCTGAGGCCCTGCAAAAGCTGGCTGAAACCGATGCGGATTTTTCCACGACCGTCGCGCGGGTCAGGGCGTTGCAAGAGGGCCTTGATGAAGAGTCGATACAGCTGAGCGATCCGCTGGCGGACCTTTCCAATGCCTTGCAGAACTTCGCCTGCCTCGAACACGACACTCCGGCGCCGGCCCGTGCGGTCGGCTTCCACCGGCACTACGGCGACGCCTTGCTCAACGGCCTGCGCGCCCTGGTCGCGACTCTGGCAACCGCTGCCGTCTGGTACTTCACGGCGTGGGACCAGGGGCCAACGTTGCTTGCGGTGCTGGGCCCGTCCTGCACCTTGCTGGCGACCAGTCCCACGCCTACTCAGGGCCTTGCCGGTCTGTTCAGGGGCACGATTTACGGCATCGTGGCGGCGGCCGCGTGCAAGTTTCTGCTGCTGCCGCACATCAGCGGCTTTGCGTTGCTGGCGATGGTGCTGATCGCCTTCTGGGTGTGGGGAATACAGGCCACGACTCAGCCGCGTCATGCCTTGCAGGCCATTGCCTACCTGATCGCCTTCAACACGCTGGTCGGCACCGGTGGCACCGCCCACTACGACTTTACCGACTTCGCCAACCAGGCCCTCGCCTGGCCGGTGGCGCTGGCGATCTGCATGCTGGCTTTCCAGATCCTGCCAAGAAACCCCGCCGCCCAGGTGCGTGCGCTGAAACGGGCGTTGCACACAAGCACCGGGCGGTTACTGCGCGGTGGTGCGCGGATGGACCTGTTGAAATGGCAGGCCAGGCAACAGCATCGGATGGTGTCGTTGCAGGCCTTGCCGGGGGGCGAGCGTGACGCGGTGGGCGCGTTGTCGTTGCAACTGAGCCGCAGCTTGGGCCGGGTGTATGCCAGGACACGGGCGCTGGCGCCGGGCACACCGGTTGCGCGGTGTGCGCAGCGGGGTATTCGTCGGCTCTCCAGGCATGCGTTTGAGCCTGGAATGAACGCGGTTCAGGCTCGACGCACGGCACAGGGGTTGCGGTTGCTGGGGGCAGGGGCGTTGGCGCGGAGTTATCAGGAGGTGGCGCAATTGCTGGGGGCGTATGCGGCGTCCGGCGGCCAATCTTCATAGACAAAGCAGCCTTCAGAGACCGGGTTGCCATCCATGTGGTAAGCCACCCACGCCAGTATGTGCGCCATCCGCTTCGTCCCCGACGGCGTCAATTTGCAGGCCTCGGCGACCTCGTGCAACCGCGCCCGGCAAATATCGATGTGGTGCCGTACGCCCGAGAATCCGCCGAGGTAGCGATAAAATTCATCGAGATAAATACCCACACCGCTCACGCCATAGGTGCCCGCCACCCCTGGCGCGTCCTCGTAAATGGCCATGATGTCGTGGCCTTCCAGTGCTGCGACGCGGGTCAGCACGTCGCAAAAAGCATCCTTCAGGGCATTGCTGATCCAAAGGTTGTAGCTGTCACCGATGATGATGGGGGCGCCCATGTGGCTGTTCTCAGTGTGTAGACGGGTGTGGATCGGGCCTGACTTGCCTATGTTCGATGGCAACGCTCAGCCCCAGGCGGACGTCCAGATCCTATCCCGCACCTGGCGGTACTTCAACGGTGGGTTACCACTACAACGCCCGCACCGGAATGCAAATCTCGCAGTTGAATTCCCCGGTCTGAGGATCAATCACCGTAGGCGCCGAAAACATCTCGAAGCACGGGCGGTCGTCGCATTGCAGCCCGCTGGACGGCATCCATTCTCGCGTCAGCCACATCCAGGCGTTGGCGATCTGTTCCGGTTTGCCCTTGAAGCGCGCCACGGCGTACCGACCGCCCGGCAGCGTCTGGATATCGGCCTGGCCGCTGGCGACAAACTGCGCCGGTACTTCGACGCACGCGTCATAGCGGCACTTGTTCGCGGGGGTGAGCGACGGGTCGTCATAGCCTATGCCGTAGCAGGTTTGATCGCTGAGGCCATGGGAATGCATCCATGGCGCCATGACCCCGCGCCAGAACTCGCCGATGGCTGGCCCGTAGGGGCCGATCAAACGTTGGTACGCGACACGTGCTTTGGGTAAATCGATCATGCGTACATCCATGGCAAAGGCTTCCGCTGGCTGATAAGAGCCGTCAGATTCGCCGAACTCGCGCTCGCCCGCCTGATGTGGATTGCCGAAGACCTGATCAGGATTGCTCTCCTGGCTGCCGGGCGACTGCCCAATCGCGGCGGCCTGGGCTTTGAGCCGCTCAAGCGTGGTGGCGCGCCAGGCGGAGGGCGTGCAGCCGAACTTGAGCTTGAAGGCCCGCGCAAAGGCTTCACCGGATTGGAAGCCGGTGGCCAATGCGGTTTCCAGTACGGTTTCCGGAGTGCCGCAAGACAACCGAAAGGCGGCTTTCTCCAGCCGCCGACGCTGCGCATAGCTGCCCAGGGTTTCGCCCATCCAGGCGGCGAAGATCCGATGAAAATGGAAGCGCGAGAAATTGGCGATGTCGGCCAGCTGCGCGCCGTCCAACGATTGATCGAGGTGCGCGTCGATGTGGTTGAGTACACGGTTTATGCGGCGTGTGTACTCGGCACGGGAGGCTTGGGCGGAGGGTTTGGTGGGCATGGTGGGGGGCTGAAAGTCAGTGTTCATCTTGCAGATATGCTGTTGATAGTCAGACCAGTCGGCATGCGTTAATCAAACATTATGCAAACGGGCTCCACTTCCACCTGTGCATTTTCACAGGCCCCTACCAAATCTCGTACGCAGTAAAGTTTCCATCCTTTTCCAGCCCCCCACTTGGCAGCAACAGGGCCAAGCGAAGATTCCTCCTCTTGTATTGCCCGGACCCAATCGTCGTGCCCGATCTCTGCGATCAGTTGCGTTTGGTAGGCCTGTAAAAATGGCAGCAAGGTTTTCGCTTGATCGACCTCAATGACTACAAACTCTTCTGTGTCGAGTTGCTGTTTAACACTGTCGACCAGTTCGCGAGCCTGCGGTGGGAGCGCATCTAACACGGCCTCCAAGGCCGACCCTGACTTGTCGCCACTTTGGAACGTACCGCAACTGATGTTTCCTCCTGCCATGTGCCTTTCCTTGTAATGTTTTCGACGCCCAGCTAAGGCATTTTGCGATCAAGTTTCATACAGGGGAGGGCATCGTTTGCAACCTGCCCAGGGTAGTTCACGCAGGATCAGACGGATAGCTGCCAGTTACAAGCGTGTTTTCGACACGAGTCCACTAGTCCGGCTACAAGTATGAGGTCAGTAAGACTTAAGTCTAACAACGGGCTCCCTGACAGTCAGGCTTTGCAAGCTACAGTGTCAGCTGTGCTTGTAGTCGAATATCCCGGCTACAACCATGGTTTACAACGGCATGTACCCATCAAATCAAGGAGGTAGCCATATGAGCATCAAGCCAGGGCCTAAGCCCATCGCCAAATCGACTGGCAAAGAAGATCAACGTCGTCATGTCACTCCCGAGAACAAACCCAAACACCCAACTCTGGAAGAGCATAAGCACAAAAAAGGAGATTGATCTGTAAAGCCCCGCGTTGCACCGCGGGGCTTTTTTTTACTTCGGCGCAACCCACGTCACCTCAGTAATCCCAAACTTCTCCGCCCAGGGCCGTGTGGTTTTCTTGACCTGCTCATGCCCCACACGCCCGACGCGGCTGACGTGGGCGATGTCGGCATCCACCGCTGCCCAGTGCCAGGCCTCGGCGTTGTTCATGATTTCGGCGCGCACTACAAAGGATTTCGGTTGACCGTGCAGCTGGTAATGGATGGTGTAGATTTTTGCGGTACTCATGTTGCCTCCCTGTCTTGTTATGAATGGATAGGTTGGCGTTCAAAAAGGTTCACTCAAAATGACAAGGTGCACACTGGCGCGGCATAGTGACGCCTCTGCCACGTGCCCAAGGAATGTGCCATGCCCCACCTGACCCACAGCCAGCGCTACCTGCAGCGCCTGGGTTATGACGCGCCGCCACCGCCGACCCTGCAGACCTTGCAAGAGCTGCAACTGCGTCACGTGTGTACCTTTGCGTTCGAGAGCCTGTCGACCTTGATGCACCTGCCGGTGCCGATCGACCTGGCCAGCGTCGAGCAGAAAGTGTTGTTTGATGGGCGCGGCGGCTATTGCTATGAGCTGAACCAGATGTTCCTGGCGCTATTGCAGGAACTGGGCTTCGAGGCGCGGGGCATTACCGGCTGGGTGGTGATGGGCGGGCCGCCGGACGTGCGCACCGGGCGTACCCATCGCCTGAGCCTGGTGACCCTGGACGGGGTGCGCTATATCACCGACGTCGGCTTTGGCGGCATGGTGCCCAGCAGCCCGCTGCGCCTGGACACCGAAGCGCCGCAAGCCACCGCCCACGAACCCTATCGCCTGACGCACCATGAGGGGCAGTACACGCTGTGGGCCCAGGTCGCCGAAGAATGGCGTGGCCTGTATGTGTTCGACCTGCAAGAACAGGTGGCTATCGACTATGAAATCGGCAACTGGTACGTCTCCACGCACCCGGGCTCGACGTTCGTGGGCCAGTTGAAGGCCGCGCTGCTGGCGCCGGGCAAGCGCTATACCTTGAACAACACGAACTACGCGGTCCACTCCCTTGACCAGCCCAGCGAAAAGCGCACCCTCGACAGTGCCGATGAATTGCTGGCGTTGCTCGGCAGCACCTTTGGCCTGCGTGTGGCGCAACTGCCTGCGCTGCGCACCGCCCTCGAAGGCCTGCTGCAGGCCTGACCGCCCAATGCGGGGCAGGGTGGCTGGCCGCCCAAGCCCCCCTTTGTGTCCCCCAAAACCCTCAACGCCGCGAGACGGCTGCCTTAGTGTGGACTGCACTTTCCACCGTATAAGAAGAGAGGGTGGCCATGCGCCGCATCGCGTTACTGTTGGCTCTGCTCGGCCTGCTGACGGCCTGTGACGATAAACCCAAACCCCGCCCCGAAAGCGCCTCCGCTGCCACCGCCATGCCCGCCGACCCGGCGCTGGCCCAGGTCTACGACACCAGTTGCAAGCTGTGCCACGCCAACCCGGCGTCCGGCGCGCCGCTGACTGGCGACCGCAGCGCCTGGAACCCGCGTGTGGCCCAGGGCGCGGACACCCTGCTGGATCACAGCATCAACGGCTACAACGGCATGCCACCGATGGGCCTGTGCATGCAGTGTTCCGAAGAGCAGTTCCTGGCGTTGATCAGCTTTATGTCCGGTACTCAAATCCAACAATAAGAAGGGGTGGTGGATGACGCTTTCACGGCGGCAACTCTTGCAACGTTCGGCGGCTGCCGGCGCCTTTCTGGCGCTGACCAGCAACCCGGTGCTGGCCCAATTGGCGCGTGCGCCACGCCTGATTCCGTGGCGCAACTGGTCGGGGGCGCAGACCTGCCTGCCCTTGGCGCGCCTGGCGCCGAAGGACCTGGATGAACTGGTGCAGGTGATACGCCAGGCGCCGGGCACCATTCGGCCAGTGGGATCGGCCCATTCGTTCAGCGCGCTGGTGCCAACCGACGGCACGCTGTTGTCCCTGAGCTATTTCAACGGTCTGCTCGAGCATGACCCCGCCACGTTGCAGGCTACTTTCGCAGCCGGTACGCCGATGTCGCGCATGGGGCCGGCGCTCAAGGCGGTGGGGCAGGCGCTGCCGAACATGGCCGATATCGATTACCAGACCCTGGCCGGGGCGATTTCCACCTCCACCCATGGCACAGGCGTGGGCTTCACCTCGTATTCAGGCTGCGTCACCGGCATGCAACTGGTGACGGCCCAGGGCGAAGTGCTTGATTGCGACGCCGAGCATCACCCCGAGGTATTCAGTGCGGCCCGGGTGTCCCTCGGCGCCTTGGGCGTGGCCACCCGGATCCGCTCGCAGAACCGCGCGCCGTACCGTTTGCGGGAGCGCCAGTGGATCGCCAAGACCGAAGAACTGCTGGAAGACGTCGACAAGAACACCCGGGAAAACCAGCACTGGGAGATGCTGGTGGTCACCCATTCCGACTACGCCTTGTCCATCGCGCTCAACGAAACCACCGACCCCGAGACCCCACCCATCGACCCGGCCGAGGCGGGTGGCAATGAGTTCGTGACGATCATCGAGAAGCTCGACAAGTACGCCAGTGACTTCCCCGACACGCGCCGCACCTTGCTCAACAGCCTGCGGTTTTTTGCCAGTTTCCAGGACCGGGTGGCCGAGTCGTTCCTGGTGTACGCCAATGTGCGCAATGTGCGTTTCAACGAGATGGAGTACTCGGTGCCCGCCGAGCATGGCCCGGCGTGCCTGCGGGAAATCCTCAAGCTGATCAACGACAAGGACCTGCGCACCTGGTTTCCCATCGAGTACCGCTACGTCAAGGCCGACAATATCCCCTTGAGCATGTTCGAAGGCCGCGACAGTTGCTCGATCTCCGTGCACCAGCACTACGCGATGGACCATCACAACTTCTTTGCCGCCGTGGAGCCGATTTTCTGGAAGTACGCCGGGCGCCCGCACTGGGGCAAGTTGCACACCCTCAACGCCCGCACCTTGCAGCCGCTGTACCCACGCTGGGACGAATTTACCCGGGTACGCCGCGAGTTGGACCCCAGCGGCAAATTCCTCAATGCACACCTGTCATCCATCCTGGGAGTGGCCTGATGAACCGCCGACATTTCGTACTGGGCAGCGCCGCCGTGCTGGCGGCCGGTGCCTGGCTGCTGCGCCCGAGTGATCGCGGCGGCCCCTACAGCGAGTATTTCCGCACCCTCAATGCCGAACTCAAGGCCCACGGGCCGATGCGCCCGGTGATGCTGATCGACCTCGACCGCCTGGACCACAACATCGACGTGGTGATGCAGTCGGTGAAGCGCGGCGGCAAGCATCTGCGGCTGGTGGAGAAGTCTTTGCCGTCGCCAGGGCTGTTGGCGTACATCGCCAAGCGCGCGGGGACGCAGCGCTTGATGTCGTTTCATCAGCCGTTCTTGAACCATGACGCCCAGGTGTTTCCCGAGGCCGATATCCTGATCGGCAAGCCGCTGCCGGTGCGGTCGGCCGAGCTGTTTTATCAAACCCACAGGGGCACGTTCGACCCTGCGCGGCAATTGCAGTGGTTGCTGGATACGCCGCAGCGTCTGCAGCAATACCTGGAGTTGGCGCAGGGCCGGGGCACGCGCTTGCAGGTCAATATCGAGTTGGACGTGGGGTTGCACCGTGGCGGCATCAGCGACAACGCCATGCTGGGGCAGATGCTCACACTGATCGGCGCCCACCCGCAGCACCTGGCGTTCGCCGGTTTCATGGGCTACGACCCGTTCGTGGGCATGGGCGTGCCGGGGATTCTCGGTTCGCCCCAGGCATTGTTCGAGCAGGTGATGCAACGCTACAACGGCTATGTCGACTTCACCCGCCAGCACGTGGCCGGGCTGTGGAGGGAAGGGCTGACCTTGAACACCGCCGGCAGCCCGAGCTATCGCATTCATGAGCAAGAACGCTTGAGCACGGAAGTGTCGGTGGGCACGGCGTTGCTCAAGCCTACCCATTACGACCTGGCGTCCCTCAGCGAGCATGTGCCCGCCGCGTTTATTGCCACGCCGGTATTAAAAAGCACCGGGCCGGTGAACATCCCGGCACTGGACGGCAAATCGCGGGTGTTCTCGTGGTGGGACCCGAACCAGCGCAGCACGTTTTTTATCTATGGCGGCAACTGGATGGCCGAATTCGAATCGCCCCAGGGGCTGCAAAGCAATGACCTGTATGGGCGCAGTTCGAACCAGGAGATGGTCAACGGCTCGCCGTCGGTGGGTTTGAATGTTGAGGACCAGGTGTTCCTGCGGCCCACCCAGAGTGAGTTCGTGCTCCTGCAGTTCGGTGATTTACTCGCGGTACGTGGCGGCAAGATCGTCGACACCTGGCCCGTCTACACCTGACACCCCGAGGTAAAAATGTGGGAGCTGGCTTGCCCGCGATGCAGGCACCTCGGTGTGTCAGTCACACCTCGGTGATGCCATCGCAGGCAAGCCAGCTCCCACATTTATAGGGCAAACGGAATGCTCAGCTTCGCCCACAACATGTCGCCTTCCGGGCGGTTCTTCACGTCGAATTCCTTGGCCCAACGGATCTCCGCACTGGCGTACTTGAGAAAGGTGAAATACACCGCAGGACCGATCGCAAACACCTGCCCGCGCACGCCGTCGTTCACGTCCTCGCCGAAGATGTTGACCACCGTGCGCCCGTACTGCTTATCGTCGGTGGTCTGCTTGAGGTAGTAGCCGTTGACCCCCAGGCTCAGGTTGTCGGTCACTTTGTAGCTGGCCGAATAATCGAAGTGGAAGATCTGCCCGGAACGGTAGTCGGTGTCGTGGTTCTCTTCGTTGAAGCTGTAGGTGGTCTTGATCGACAGTTCCGTGCGCGCGTTGGGCATCCAGGTGGCCGAGACCAATGGCTTGTAGGTGTAGAAGTTGTTGCTGGTGTTGGCCAACCGCGTGGCGTCGTATTCGCCGGTGGGCAGGGTGATTTCCACGGCGGCGGCCAGGGTCAGGTCCTTGCCCATGTCCCACAGGATGATCGGCGCGACGGTGGTGTCACCCATGCTTTCGCGGGTGTCAGCCATACCGAACAACGACACCTGCTGCTTGAGGTAGGGTTGCGCGATGTAGCCGCCCAGCCGTCCGCCAAAGATGCGCACCGGGCTCAGGTAGTCCAGGCGCGGGATGATGGCGTCGGACTTGATGCGCACGTCCGGCACCTTGCCGCCCAGGGAGCTGATGTCCAGTTTGCGCGCCTCGTAGTGGTTGTAATACAGGTTGAAGGCGAACATATGGTCCGGCAGGTTGTTCACGTCCAGGGGCAGGATGTAGAAACCATCGGTGCCGGGGCCGATGTTGTCGACGCCGCCTTCGGTGGCCAGGGCCGGCAGGCTGATCAGGCTCAACAGCGCAAAATGCAGGGGGTGAAACGCACGGGTGGGGTTCATGTCTGGCCTCTTTATTATTGTTAGGTCACCGCAGGCCATAGAAATAAGCCCTCGGCGCGCAGCGAGGCAGGGTTTTGGAGGACAGATAGGGGGACTTTGCCGGACAGGTTTCACTCAGTATGCAACGACTCTTGCAAGCGCCTATGATTGTCAGAATGTTTCTAAAACAAGAACTGAAGCACTCAGTCAGGAACCCGTGATCCATGCAAAGGAAAGCCGTTGATCCTCAATTCGAGCTGGCGCTCGTGTCGCCGTTCCTGTTGCAGACCCTTGGGCAGGTGGTGGCGCAAAAGGGCGCCAGTGCTGAAGCCCTGTGCCGTGGCTTGGGGTTCACCCTGGCCGACCTGGATGACCCGGCCCAACGCATTTCCTATCGCCAAGCGGTCGCGATGATCCAGCGCGCGCTCAAGGTGCTGCCCGACCAGGGCCTGGGCCTGTGTGTGGGACACCAGAACGTGTTGGGCACCCTGGGCTTGCTCGGCCATGTGATTTCCCTGTGCAAGACCCTGCGCGACGCCTTCGCCATCGGCGAGCGCCACCAGCACACCTCCGGCGGCATCGCCACCACCCGCACCCATGAAAGCGCCCATGAAGTGTTTATCGACGTCGAATGCCTGCTGCCTTACGCCGAGGTGCAGGTGTTTGCCGCTGAAGAGTTCTTCGCCAGCATCATGGTGTATGGCCGCGCGTTGGTAGGGGCGGACTTTATGCCGCTGCGGGTCGAATTCATGCACGCGGCGCCGCCCTATGCAGCGGAGTACCAGCGCCTGTTCGGCGATGACGTGCGGTTCGGCTGCCTGCACAACCGCATGGTGCTGGCGCCCCATTGGATGGACGTGCGTTTGCCCAATCACCATGCCCTGGCGTTGCGCCAGGCCTTGGAATTACTTGAGCTGGAAAGCGCGCAGTTGCACCAGAAGATGGACCTCATCCAGGCGGTGGAACGCGCCATCTCCCGCGACCTGCAAGGCAGCCAGTTGGAGAAGGTCGCCAGCGACCTCAACATGAGCGGCCGCACCCTGCGCCGACGCCTCACCGAGCACGGGCTGACCTTCGAGGGCCTGCTGGAACAGGTGCGGCGTGCGCGCACCATGGGCTTGCTGGGCAACCCGGGGTTGTCGATCGAGCGGATCACCGAAGAGGTCGGCTACAGCGATGTGCGCAGCTTTCGACGGGCGTTCAAGCGCTGGACGGGGGTGAGCCCCAGTGCATTTCGCGGGGAGGGAGGAGGGCTGGCGTAGTCCTTCGGGTGGTCCCGTTGCGGACGCCGGCCTAGAGCGGTTTCAGGAGGTTGACGAATTGGCGGGCCGAGCGCGCAAAGGTTTGCTTTTTGGCGAATCAAAAAGCGCGCCGATCGCTTGACGCGCCCGCGACAGCCGGCTCATCACTGTACCGATCGGCAGGTCGAGCATCTCGGCAGCCTCCTTGTAGCTGAAGCGCTCCACGCCCACCAGCAGCATGACTTCGCGCTGGCCGTCGGGGAGTTTTTCTACGGCTTCGATGATCTGCCGGTGCATCAGGTCCGACTCCGGGTTGGGCGCCTCGGGGTCACTGACGGTTTCGAGGAATTCGTCGTTCCAGTCCATGCGCGAACGGCTGCGCACCTTGCGTGAACGCAGTTCGTTGATCCAGGTGGAGTGGACAATCGAAAACATCCAGCTCAGTACCGAAGTGTCGGGCTGCAGCTGATGGGAGCGTTCCAGCGCACGCACGCAGGCGAGCTGAACCAGGTCTTCGGCATCGTGCTTGTCGCCGGAAATGCGCAACGCGAATGCCCACAGGCGTGGCAGCAGTTCTGGAAGCAGTGCGGGTAAGTCAGCACCGGTGATCGACATATTTCCTCTTTTTATTTCTTGATGCCTAAAATGGTGCGGTCAGGCTACGAGGTCGATACCGTAGCGGATGCCTGTGTCGCGGCGTCCTTTTTGCGGTGCTGGGGCTCCTTTGATGACGGCGAATTGTATCAAGTCGTTAACAAAATGTATCAGTTTGGCAGGGTATTGAAAGGTTATTGACAGCTTATGCAGGTACCAGGCCAAACATTCTGACAATCGTGTCAGGAAAAATACCCCTACACATGGTGAAACATATAAGATTTATTCGGCCCTGGGAATATTTTCAGTTCCAGGGTGTTTTCTTAATGTCTTTGTACGTGTCGCCGAGTGTTTTTGCGGCTGCTTTTAGAAAGTGTTCTGGCCTGTTGCCAGGGCAGGATTGATGTCAATATGATGGCTTGTCGCTACCCGCTGACTCGCCGCTTCGGCCCATAAGGCCGAGAACCACCTAGCAGAAACTGATGATGACAAACGGAGAGATAACCCCATGGTAGCGGATGATGCCTTGCTAATGGCCTATGTTGACGGCGAGCTTTCGTCGCAGCAGAACCAGGAGCTTGAGCGGCTGATCGATGCGTCGCCGGACCTGGCTGAGCGCGTCTCTCGGTTGATGGCTTCGTGCCTGCCTTATGAAGAAGCCTTCGCCCGCCAGAACCTGCCGCCTGTGCCCGAGAGCCTCAAGCTCAGTATCGCGGCCCTGGCTGCCCAGCATTCGACGGCGGCCGAACCCGAGGTGGCGCCTGCCCAACGCGCGGCAGCCCATCCGTCCGGTAAAGCAGACAGCGTTTTCTCGCGCCTGTTCGCGTTCCTCCAACCTAAATTTGCGTGGCCGGCCCTGACATTCGTTGCCGGTGCTGCCTGCTATGCCCTGGTGCTCCAGGTTGGTGCATTCAACGGTGCCCTCAAGCCCGGTTTTGATGCAAGCGCGCCGGCCGTTGCCCAGACCTCTCCCTGGGTTCAGCAGGCCGCCGCCTACCAGCATCTCTACACCCGCGAAACCGTCGCCTACGGCGCACAGCCCTCGGATGTGGTCACCAAGACCCTCGCCGATATCCGTGACATCGACGGCCTGGCCCTGCGCGTGCCCGACCTGAGTTCCGCCGGACTGACCTTCAAGCGCGTGCAACGCCTGCGCTTCAACAACAAGGCCTTGATCCAGCTGGTGTACCTGCCGGCCAATGGCGCGCCGGTGGCGTTGTGCGTGATGAAGGAGCCCAAACCGGACCAGTCCATCACCCAGCAAAGCGTCGCGCAGATGAACGTAGTAACCTGGCGCCAGTCTGAACTGGGCTACGCGCTGATCGGCGAGCCCGAACAAGGTGTAGACCTCAACGCCGTTGCCCGACTTGTCGCCGACCGAAGTGCGGCCCAGCTGTTTGCTGCTGTGCCTGCACCGATGTGGATCGCCGCTATCCAGAAATAACCGCTCTGGGGTCGGGCATGGGTTCCCAATGCTGCGATCCCAGATAGCTAGATGAAAACAACCTTCTCGCTGCAAAAACGTCATTACCTGCCCCTCGCCCTTGCTGCCGTGGTGGTCACAGGCCTCGTCGCCTGGCTGCTGCCGTCGTTCCATCCTGCGTCCCCCACAGCCGTGCAAATCGTCGATGAGATGGAAGCCGTGGCGGGCGGCACCCACCCCGGGTTTCGTCGCAACCATGCCAAGGGCCAGTGCATCAGCGGCCATTTTGAAAGTAGCGGTAATGCGGTAGAGATTTCCAGCGCGTCCTTGTTACAACGTGGCAGCTTCCCGTTGATCGGCCGCTTGTCGGCGGCCGGGGGCGACCCGGCCCAGGCCGACGTGCACGGCATGATCCGCAGCATGGCCCTGCGCCTGGCCGACGCGGAAGGCGAGGCGTGGTACATGGCGATGAACTCCGTGCCGGTGTTCCCGGTGAATACCCCCGAAGGCCTCTACGAACAGCTGCGCGCCTCGATGCCGGAGTACGGCGGCAGCGGCCCCGACCCGCAAAAGATGCAGGCCTTCAAAAACAGCCACCCCGAAATCCGCCCGTTCGAAAACTGGCTGGCCTCCCACCCGGAGGCGTCGGGGTTTGATAACTCCACGTTCTACAGTGTCAATGCCTTTCGCATGACCGACGCCAGCGGCCGGGTGCACTTCGTGCGCTGGAGCATGGTGCCAGAGACGCCTTACACGCCCATGACAGCCGGGCAGTCCCGCGACCCGGACTTCCTCGCCTTCGGTTTCGCCACCCGGCTGGAGCAAGGCCCGGTGCGCTGGCACCTGATCATCACCCTGGCCAACCCCGGCGATGTGACCACCGACGCCACCGTGCGCTGGCCGGAAGGGCGCCGCCAGATCAATGCCGGCACCCTCGTCATCGACCGCCAGCAGTCCCAGGTGGAGGGCGCCTGCCGCGATGTGGACTTCAACCCGCTGGAACTACCGGCCGGCATCGGCCCTTCGGATGACCCGCTGCTGACGGCCCGCGAAGCCGCGTATGCCGAGTCCCACCGGCGGCGCGTCGAGGAAGAAAGCGCGCATTAAGAATTTTTCTCGCCGCGCGGAATAAATCATTTCCCTCGCTTGTTCTATTCCCAGAACAACTTGAACGAGGGAAGTACGATGGGCCTGCCCACCGAAGCTCAACCACTGGATTTCACCGCGCTGGCCTTGCCATTGAGCGAGGCCGACGCCTGTGGCCAGAACTTCGAATACGACCCCCAGTTTCTCGAGCTGGAAGAAGAAGCCCTCGGCAAGCCCGAAGTGCAGTACGGCGACACCATCACCCAGGCCATCGAGCCGAGCTGGAAACGGGTGATGGCCCTCGCGCTGCCGCTGATGGAGCGCAGCCGCGACTTGCGCCTGGCCATCTGGCTGACCCGCGCCCAACTCAACCTCAACGGTATTGTCGGCCTCGCCGCAGGCCTGGCGCTGGTGCAGGCCCTGCTGGAAAACTGCTGGGACGGCCTGCATCCACAGCTCGATCCCGACGACGACAACGACCCGCTGCTGCGCATCAACATTCTTGCGTTCCTGTGCGAGCCCACCGGCCTGCTGCGCGACGTGCTGGATGCGCCGCTGGTCAGCGCCCGCAGCCTGGGCAGCGTGAGCCTGCGGCAGGTGGAGGCCGCCACCGGTGAGCAAAGTGACGGCGAGAACGCCAACCTGGCGATCATCGACGGCGCGTTTGCCGAAGCCGACCCCCAGAACCTGAGCGCCACTGAGGCGGCCCTGGCGCAAGCCTTGAAGCACAGCGTGCAGATCGAGCAGCTGCTCACCGAGAAGGTCGGCGTGGGCCGTGCCATCGACCTGAGTGGCCTGGCGACGCTGTTGCGGCGCGCCGGCGAGGTGATCCGTCGCCGTCTGCCCGGTGTTGCCCCCATCGAAGCCGCACCGGTCGTCACTGCCACGGCGCCCATCGCTGTCGCTGCGCCGCAAGCCGTGCGCGGTGAGATCAACAGCCGCGAAGACGCACGCCAGACCATCGACCGCCTGTGCACCTATTTCCAGACCTTTGAACCCGCGAGCCCGGTGCCGATTCTGCTGCAACGGGCCAAGAAGCTGATCGACAAGAATTTCATGGAATTGCTGCAAGACCTCGCACCTGATGGTCTCGCGCAACTGGCGCTGGTCAGCGGTATTCGCAACAGCGACGACTGACCCTTTTAGTACTCACCCCCCACTCACCGGAGCTATTCCTGTGGCCAAAGAAAGCAGTCAGAAGTTCATCGCTCGCAACCGGGCGCCACGTGTGCAGATCGAATACGACGTGGAGATCTACGGGGCGGAAAAGACCGTGCAGTTGCCCTTCGTCATGGGCGTGTTCTCGGACCTCTCCGGCAAACCGGCAGAGCCCCTGCCACCGGTGGCCGAGCGCAAGTTCCTGGAAGTCGACATCGACAACTTCGACGAGCGCCTCAAGTCCATGAAGCCGCGCGTGGCGTTCCAGGTGCCCAACACCCTGACCGGTGAAGGCAACCTGCCGGTGGAGATCACCTTCGAATCGATGGACGACTTCACCCCGGCCGCCATCGCCAGCAAGGTGCCGAGCCTCAACCAATTGCTGACGGCCCGCAGCCAACTGTCGAACCTGTTGACCTACATGGACGGCAAGGTGGGCGCCGAGGAATTGCTGGCCAAGCTGCTCAGCGATCCGACCGTGATGCAAGCCTTGAGCAGTGCACCCAAACAACCTGAATAACTGAAAAAACGTTAACGCCGCCGGTGCCCTGTTTGCCCCGGTACGGGGACGCTTTGCCCAAAATTTGAGGATGCCTTCATGTCCACGACCCAATCTGAACAGCCAGGGCAGCTTGCCCCCACCACGGCGTTCGACGCCGGCGACTTCGCCAGCCTGCTGCAAAAAGAGTTCAAGCCCAAGACCGACAAGGCCAAGGAAGCGGTGGAAACCGCCGTGCGCACCCTGGCTGAACAGGCGTTGCAAGGCACGCAGCTGATGCCCAACGACGTGCTCGGCACCATCGAAGGCCTGATCGCCGCCCTCGACCAGAAGCTCACCGAACAGGTCAATCACATCCTGCACCACGAGGAATTCCAGGGCGTGGAAAGCGCCTGGCGCGGCCTGCATTACCTGGTCAACAACACCGAGACCGACGAGACCCTGAAGATCCGGGTGATGAACATTTCCAAGAACGAAGTGCACAAGACCCTGCGCAAGTTCAAGGGTGTGGCCTGGGACCAGAGCCCGATCTTCAAGAAGCTGTACGAAGAGGAATACGGCCAGTTCGGCGGCGAGCCGTACGGTGCATTTGTCGCCGACTACTACTTCAACAACAGCGCGCCGGACGTGGAACTGCTGACCCAGATGGCCCGCGTCAGCGCGGCGGCCCACTGCCCGTTGATCACGGCGGCCGACCCCAGCGTGATGCTGATGGAATCGTGGCAGGAACTGGCCAACCCACGGGATCTGACCAAGATCTTCCAGACCCCCGAGCACGCCGCCTGGCGCAGCTTCCGCGCCAGTGAAGACTCGCGTTACGTGGGCCTGGCCATGCCGCGCTTCCTGTCCCGTGCGCCCTACGGTGCCAAGACCAACCCGGTGGAAGCCTTCGATTTCGAAGAGACCACCGACAGCGCCGGCGCCAAGGACTTCACCTGGGCCAACGCCGCGTATGCCATGGCGGTGAACATCAACCGTTCGTTCAAGCACTACGGCTGGTGCTCGCAGATCCGTGGCATCGAATCCGGCGGGGTGGTGGAAGGGCTGCCGGTGCACACCTTCCCGACCGATGACGGTGGCGTCGACATGACCTGCCCGACCGAAATCGCCATCAGCGACCGCCGCGAAGCCGAGCTGGCCAAGAACGGTTTCATGCCGCTGGTGCACAAGAAGAACAGCGACCTGGCTGCCTTCATCGGCGCGCAATCGATGCACAAACCCGCCGAATACGACGACCCGGACGCCACCGCCAACGCCAACCTGGCCGCGCGCCTGCCGTACCTGTTCGCCACCTGCCGGTTCGCCCATTACTTGAAGTGCATCGTGCGCGACAAGATCGGCTCGTTCAAGGAACGCGACGACATGCAGGTGTGGCTCAACAACTGGATCGGCCGCTACGTGGAGCACAACCCGGCCACCGCCACCGACGCCGACAAGGCCCGCAAACCCCTGGCCGGCGCCGAAGTGGTGGTGGAAGAAATCGAAGGCAACCCCGGCTACTACGGCGCCAAGTTCTTCCTGCGCCCGCACTACCAGCTCGAAGGCCTGACCGTGTCCTTGCGCCTGGTCTCCAAGCTGCCGTCCACCAAATCCAACTGATCAACCTGAAAGGTAACCAACATGATCCTGCTCAACTTCAAAGGCACCCAAATCAAGGGCACTTCCACCGTCGACGCGCACAAGGACTGGATCACCATCGACGCCATCCAGATGGGCGTGGGCCGTGCGATCTCCATCAGCGGCGGCGGCACCGACCGTGACACCAGCAACCCGTCGTTCTCGGAAATCTCCCTGACCAAGGCCACCGACCTGGCCTCGGCCGACCTGTTCATGCAGGCGGTGTGCGGCAAAAGCCTGGGCGATGCCGAGATCCACTTCATCCAGACCGGCGGCCCGGACAAGAAGCAACAGGTGTTCCTCAAGCTGATCCTCGGCCAGGCCATCATCAGCTCCTACTCCGCCAGCAGTAATGGCGAACGCCCGAGCGAAACCTTCTCCATCAACTTCACCACCATCAGCTACGAGTACGACTCCTTCACCGGCGACACCGTGATCACCGGCACGCCGAAGAAGTGGGACCTGGAGAAGAACCAGAAGATCTGACTCAGGCTCTGGAAAAGGCTCTGTAGTGAGCGGGCTTGCCCCGCGCTGGGTGGCGAAGCCGCCCCAAACCCATTCGCTTCGGTCTGTCTGAAACGCCACGGCGTCCTTGATTGGTACGGTGTTGGCGCTGGCGCGGGGCGAGCCCGCTCACTACAGGAAACGTAATTCCATGGCAGAGCTGACCAGTCGTGAACGTTTGCAACCGTCGTTGCTCGATCGCTTGAGCGACGACGACACCGAGCATGCCGTGGAGCCGCGTGACAAGCGTGTGCTGTCCATGCGCGGCCTGCGCAAGGCGGTGTTGCGTGACCTGGGGTGGCTGCTCAACAGCACCAGCCTGGGCAGTTTCCGCGACCTCAGCGCACACCCGCTGGCGGTTCAGTCGGTGATCAATTTTGGTTTGCCGGACCTTGCCGGCAAGACCGCCGCAGGTTTGGACCGGGAAGAGCTGGGGCGGCGCATCCGCCAGGCGATCTGGGATTTCGAACCGCGGATTTTACGTGACAGCGTCCGCGTGGTGCCGGTGGCGCCCTCGGGGGCGGCGGCCAGTCCTAACCAGATGGCCTTTGAAATTCATGGCGAGTTGTGGGGCCAACCGTTGCCCGAGCGCCTGTACCTGAAGACCGAACTCGACCTGGAAGCAGGCGAGGCCCGGGTCTTCGATATCGAGACAAGGGACGTGCGGTGAACGCCAAACTGCTGCGCTATTACGAACGTGAACTGGCCCACCTGCGGGAAGTCGGCGGTGAATTCGCTCGCGACTACCCCAAGGTCGCCGGCCGCCTCGGGCTGGAAACCTACGCCTGCGCCGACCCCTATGTGGAACGCTTGCTGGAGGGCTTCAGCTTCCTCGCGGCCCGGGTGCAGTTAAAGATCGACGCCGAATTCCCACGCTTTACCAACCACCTGCTGGAGCTGGTGTATCCGCAATACCTGGCGCCCACGCCGTCGATGGCCGTGGTGCAGCTGCAGCCGGACATGAGCGAAGGCAGCCTCGCCGCCGGGTTCACGGTGCCGCGTGACAGTGCGTTGCACAGCCAGTTGGGCAAGGGCGACCAGACCGCCTGCGAATTCCGCACTGCCCATGACGTGACCCTGTGGCCGGTCGAACTGGTCGAGGCGCGCTACTTTGCCTGCGGCGTGCAAGTGGCCGGGGTCGACCTGTCGCGCCTCGGCGGGGTCAAGGCGGCGCTGCGTCTGCGTTTGCGCGTGGGCGCCGGGCTGACCTTCAGCGACCTGGCCCTGGACGACCTGGCGCTGCACATTCGTGGCGGCGAAGCCATGCCCTCGCGCATCCTCGAACACCTGCTGGCCCAGGCGGCGGGAGTGCTGGTGATGCCGGTGCAGGAGCATGTGGACTGGCACCAGTTCCTGCCCAAAAGCGCGATTCGCAGCAAAGGCTACAGCGACAGCGAAGCCTTGCTGCCCACGGGCCCGCGCTCGTTCCAGGGCTATCGGCTGCTGCAGGAATACTTCGCCATGCCTCAGCGCTTCATGTTTGCCGACATCGTCGGGCTGGCCAACAGCGTGAGCCGTTGCGCGGCGGAACAGCTGGACGTGATCGTGCTGTTCAAGAAGCTCGACCCGGTGCTGGAACAGAGCCTCAGCGCGGCCAATTTCGGCCTGTACTGCACGCCGGCAATCAACCTGTTCCCGATGCGCACCGAGCGTGTGCACCTGTCGGACCAACAGTCGGAATACCACGTGATCCCGGACCGCACGCGGCCGATGGATTACGAGATCTACCAGATCGAAGGCGTCACCGGTTACGGCAGCGGCGCCGAGGCCAGCCAGACGTTCGAATCGTTCTACCGTGCCAACGACCTGCACGCGCGCACGCCACCGAAGGCCTTTTACCAGGTGCGCCGCGACACCCGGGTGCTGTCCGAGCAGCAACGGCGCCAGGGACCGCGCTCCAGCTACATCGGCAGTGAGTTGTTCCTGTCGTTGGTGGACGCCCAGGAAGCGCCGCACCGCAGCGACCTGCGCCAATTGGGCATCGACACCCTGTGCAGCAACCGCGACCTGGTGTTGAGCATGCCGGTGGGCAGCGGCCGTACCGACTTCACGGTCGAGAGTGGCGCGCCGGTGCAGTCGGTGCGTTGCGTGGCCGGGCCGACGGTGCCGGCGGCGTCGTTTGCCGAAGGGGAAACCGCGTGGCGGTTGGTCAGCCATTTGTCCCTCAACTATTTGTCGCTGCTGGACCAGGACAAGGAGCAGGGCGCCACCGCCTTGCGTGACCTGCTGCGCCTGTATTGCCGCATCGACGATGAAGCCGCGCACAAACAGATCGAAGGCCTGCGTTCCGTCACCGCCGAGAGCATCGTGCGGCGTCTGCCACTGCCGGGGCCGATCACCTACGGGCGCGGCCTGCAAATAGGTGTGACCCTGGATGAGTCGGCCTTCGAAGGCGCCGGGGTGTTTGTGCTGGGCTCGGTGCTGGAGCAGTTTTTCGCCAAGTACGTATCACTCAATTCGTTCACTGAAACGGTGATCAAGAGCACGGCACGCGGCGTGATCATGCAGTGGCCGGCGCGGGTGGGCAGATGCGAGATCCTTTGAGCCTGCTCAGCGCCCTTGAGGCGCACCCTGGGCGCTTTGACTTCTACGGCGCGCTGCGCCAACTCGAATGCGCGTTCCCGCAATTGCCGCGTATTGGCCAGGCTGCGCGCCCGGCGGATGAGCCCGTGCGCTTCGGCCAGCAACCGTCGCTGGCGTTCGAACCGGCGATGATCGCCGCGCTCAAGCCGGGCGTTACACCCAAGTTGCTGCTGAATTTTTTCGGCCTGATGGGCGCCAACGGCCCGTTGCCGATCCACCTCACCGAATACATCCGCGACCGCCAGCGCAACCTGAATGACCCGACCCTGGCCGCGTTCTGCGACGTGTTCCACCACCGCATGATCAGCCTGTTCTACCGCGCCTGGGCCAGTGCCCAGCCGGCGGTGAGCCTGGACCGTCCGGGGGCGGACCGTTTCGCCCAGTACCTGGGTTCATTGATCGGCATCGGCCAGGCGTCGTTGCTTAACCGCAATGCCGTGCCGGACGTGGCCAAGCTGCATTTTGCCGGGCGCCTCGGGCCGCAGACGCGCAACGCCGAGGGCTTGGCGGCGTTGCTCAGCGATTACCTGGGTGTGCCGGTGCAGGTCGAGCAGTTTGTCGGCCACTGGATGACCTTGCCCGCCGACGGGCTGTGCGCGCTGCGCAGCGGCCCCGACGCCGCCGTGCTCGGCCAGACCACGGTGATGGGCAAGAAAGTCTGGAACACCCAGCACAAATTCCGCCTGCTGATCGGCCCGCTGGACCTCGCGCAAACCCGTCGCCTGCTGCCCGGTGGCGACAGCCTGCAGCGCGTGCAGGACTGGGTGCGCCAGTACGTCGGCCTGGCGATGGACTGGGACGTCAACCTGATCGTCAAGAAAGAACAGCTGCCGGGCCTGCGCCTGGGGTCTGCGCCCCTGGGCTGGACCAGTTGGCTGAGCAGCAAAGCCCCCCAACACGATGATCGGCAATTGCTGATCAACCCTCGCATTTCTTCTCAAGGACCTGCCCATGGCTGATATCAGTCGCGTCGCGCTTTTCGGCAAACTCAACAGCCTGTGCTACCGGGCCATCGAAAGCAGCACCGTGTTCTGCAAGATGCGCGGCAACCCCTATGTGGAGCTGGTGCACTGGTTGCAGCAGATCCTGCAACTCACCGATTCGGACTTGCTCCGGCTGGTGCGCCATTACGGCATCGACCCGGCGGTATTGGCCCGCGACCTGACCGCCGCGCTGGACCGTCTGCCCCGTGGCTCGACCTCGGTCACCGACCTGTCTTCCCAGGTGGAAGAGGCGGTCGAACGCGCCTGGGTCTACGCGACCCTGATGCTCGGCGAGTCCCAGGTGCGTTCCGGGCATTTGCTGCTGGCGCTGCTGAAAACCCCGAGCCTGCGTAATGGGTTGTATGGCGTGTCCCGGGAGTTCAATAAGGTTGGCATTGATGATTTGAGCGAACAGTTTGGCGCGTTGCTCAACGACTCACCCGAAGCGCAGATGGCTGCCAGCGACGGTTATCAGCTGCCGGGTGAAGACCTCGGCGCCGTGGCGCCCAGCAAGCGGGAAGCCTTGCAGCGTTTTACCGTCGACCTCACCGAACAGGCGCGCAGCAGCAAGATGGACCCCATCGTCGGACGGGACGAAGAGATTCGCCAGGTCATCGACATCCTCATGCGCCGTCGCCAGAACAACCCGATCCTCGTTGGCGAGGCCGGGGTCGGCAAGACCGCCGTGGTCGAAGGTTTTGCCCAGCGTATTGCCCGGGGTGACGTACCGCCTAGCCTCAAGGACGTGCAGTTGCTCGCCCTGGACGTGGGCCTGTTGCAAGCCGGCGCAAGCATGAAAGGCGAGTTCGAACAGCGCCTGCGCTCGGTGATCGACGAAGTGCAGGCCAGCGTCAAACCCATCGTGCTGTTTATCGATGAAACCCACACCCTGGTGGGCGCGGGTGGTGCGGCCGGCACCGGTGATGCGGCTAACCTGCTCAAGCCGGCGCTGGCCCGTGGCACCTTGCGCACCGTCGGCGCGACCACCTTTGCCGAGTACAAGAAGCACATCGAAAAAGACCCGGCGCTGACCCGGCGTTTCCAGACCGTGCAGGTTGACGAACCCGATGAAGCCCGTGCCTTGCTGATGCTGCGCGGCATTGCCGAAACCATGCAGAACCACCACCAGGTGCACATCCTGGACTCGGCGCTGGAAGCCGCGGTGCGCTTGTCCAACCGCTATATCCCGGCACGCCAGTTGCCGGACAAGGCCGTCAGCCTGATCGACACCGCCTGTGCCCGCGTGGCCATCAGCCTGCACGCCACGCCCGCCGAGGTGGACGACAGCCGTCGGCGCATTGAATCCCTGGAAACCGAACTGGCAATTATCGAGCGTGAAACCGCGATTGGCGTGGAAACCGCCAGCCGTCGCGCCTCGGTCGAGGCCTTGCTGGCCAGCGAACGTGAACGCCTGGATGAGGTGGAAGGGCGCTGGGATAACGAACTGGCGCTGGTGGAGCAGATCCAGCGCCTGCGCAGCCAGTTGGTCGATGCCGCCGATCGTGAAACCGGCTTGATCGAGTTGCGCCAGTTGCAGGACGAATTGGTCGCGCAACAGGGCGAACACCCGCTGGTGCTGATCAGCGTCGACGAACAGGCCGTGGCGTCGGTGGTGCAGGACTGGACCGGCATCCCCGTGGGCCGCATGGTCAAGAACGAAATCGACAACGTGCTGCGCCTGGCCGAGCGCCTGGGCCAACGCATCATCGGCCAGAGCCATGCACTGGAGATGATCGCACGGCGTATCCAGACCTCCCGCGCTGGCCTCGATAACCCGGGCAAGCCGGTGGGTGTGTTCATGCTCGCCGGCACTTCCGGCGTGGGCAAGACCGAGACCGCCCTGGCCCTGGCCGAGTCGCTGTATGGCGGCGAGCAGAACGTGATCACCATCAACATGAGCGAGTACCAGGAAGCCCACACCGTCTCCACCTTGAAGGGCGCGCCACCCGGCTACGTGGGCTATGGCGAGGGCGGCGTACTGACCGAAGCGGTGCGGCGCAAGCCTTACAGCGTGGTGCTGCTGGACGAAGTGGAGAAGGCTCACCCGGACGTGCATGAGCTGTTTTTCCAGGTGTTCGACAAGGGCTGGATGGAGGACGGGGAGGGCCGGATCATCGACTTCAAGAACACCCTGATCCTGCTCACCACCAACGCCGGCACTCAGTTGATCAGCCGCCTGTGTCGCGATCCGAAGACCATGCCCGCGCCGGATGACATCGCCAAGGCCCTGCGCGAGCCGTTGCTGGAAGTGTTCCCACCGGCCTTGCTCGGCCGCTTGGTGGTGATTCCGTATTACCCGCTGAGCGACGCCTTGCTCGGTAGCATCATCCGTCTGCAATTGGGGCGCATCGAAAAACGCATCGCCGACAACCACAAGATCCCGTTCACCTACAGCGACGACGTGGTGCACCTGATCGCCAGCCGCTGCACTGAGCTGGAAAGCGGCGGGCGCATGATCGACGCGATCCTCACCAACTCGATGCTGCCGGCGATCAGCACCGAATTCCTCAACCGCCTGCTGCTGGGTACACCGGCGACCCACGTGCAGGTCAGCGTGGAGGCGGGCGAGTTTGCCTATGCCTTTACGGCCGAGGCCGCGAGGTAAGCCCCGATGGCAACGACCCAGACCCATCGCGAGATCCAGGTGACCAGCGTCCTCGGCCCCGACGTGCTGCTGTTTCGGCGCATGCAGGCGAGCGAAGGCTTGTCCCGGCTCAGCGAATACCACGTGGAGCTGTACAGCGAGCGCGCCGACCTGAACATCGACGACCTGCTGGCCACCCAGATGACCGTCGCCGTGGACCTGCCCAAGGGCGGCAGCCGCTATTTCAGCGGGCATGTCAGCCACTTCTCGTTCAGCACGCGCCAGGGCCGCTACGCCACCTACAAGGCGGTGTTGCGCCCGTGGTTGTGGTTCCTGACGCTGACCAGCGACTGCCGGATCTTCCAGGAACTGAGCGTGCCGGACATCCTCAAGCAGGTGTTCGCGCCCTACAGCATTGCCGACGTCGACACCTCGGGCCTCAGCGGCAGCTACAAGCCGCTGACTTATTGCGTGCAGTACCGCGAAAGCGATTTCAACTTCGTCAGCCGCCTGATGGAACAGGAGGGCATCTACTACTACTTCAAGAGCGCGGCGGGGCGTCACACCCTGGTGCTGGCGGACTCCTATGGCGCGCACTCACCGGCGCCGGGGTACGCGCAGATCCGCTTCATGCCCGCCGAAGACCACGCCATGCGCGAAAGCGAAGTGATCTACGACTGGCGCATGGGCGGCGACGTAGAGCCGGGCGGCTATACGCTGCAAGACTTCGACTTCGAAAAGCCCAGCGCCAACCTGCTGGCCAAGTCCACCCTGGCCGGCAGTTACCCGCAGTCGCGCCACGAGCGCTATGACTACCCGGGCAAGTACACCGAGCGCAAACAGGGTGAAACCTATGCGCGCACCTTGATTGAGTCGCTTCACACCGGCACCCAGCGCGTGACCGGCGCGACCCGTGCCCGTGGCCTGTTTCCCGGCGCTCTGCTGACCCTGACCGAACACCCGCGCAGCGAACAGAACGCGCAGTTCCTGTTGCTGGAAGCACGCTATGCGCTGTCGTCGGACACCTACGAGCCCACCCCACCCGCCGACCCCGCGCCAGTGCTGAGCTGTGAGTTTGTCGCGCTGTCACGCCAACAGCAGTTCCGTGCGCCCTGTATGTCGCGCAAGCCGCTGATGCACGGCCCGCAGACCGCCATGGTGGTGGGCAAGCAGGGTGAAGAAATCTGGACCGACAAGTACGGGCGCATCAAGGTGCAGTTCCACTGGGACCGCGAAGGCAAGCGCGACGAAAACAGCTCGTGCTGGATTCGCGTGGCGCAGAGCTGGGCGGGCAAGCGCTGGGGCGCGCTGTACACGCCGCGCATCGGCCAGGAAGTGGTGGTGAGTTTTCTGGAAGGTGATCCCGACCAGCCGCTGGTCACGGGCAGCGTCTACAACGCCGACACGATGCCGCCGTATTCACTGCCGGAAAACGCCACGCGTTCGACCCTCAAGAGCAACTCGTCCAAGGGCGGCGGGGGCTACAACGAGCTGCGTTTCGAAGACAAAAAGGGTTCGGAACAAGTGTTCCTGCACGCGCAGAAAAACCTCGACCAGCGCGTGCTCAAGGACTCCCTGGACTGGGTCGGCGGCGACCGCCATTCCAGGATCGACCAGGACCTGCGCGAGAAGGTCGGCGGCGACCGGCATTCGTCGGTGGGCGGCCATCGCAATGAGAAAGCCACGGGCGACGTGTCGATGGCGGCTGGCGCCAACATGATCATCAACGGTGGCATGAAGACCGGCATCACCGCTGGCATGGACACCTACATCAAGGGCGGCATGAACGTGGTGATCGAGGCCGGGGCGACCATCACGCTCAAGGTCGGCTCGACCTTCCTGACCCTCACGCCGGCAATGATCGTCGCCTCGACCATCCCGCTGCCACTGCCCGAAGCCGCCTCGGCGGCGCAAGCCCTGGCCCTCACGGCCGCCACCGGACCGGCTGGCGTGCCGTTGCCGCCCAAGGAGGCCGACGATGGCAAGTAACTCACTCTGGAGCCCGCTATGAACCTGATCCTGCTGGTTAAAAGCTACCGCGACCAACCCATGCCCGGCGACGTGATCTGCCGTTTCACCGAAGTGGGCGGCGCCATTGGCCGTGGGCCGGACAACGACCTGACCCTGGATGACCCGGGCAAATACATCTCCCGGGTGCATGCGCGCATCGACCTGCGCGGCGAGCAGTTCTACCTCACCGACACCGGCAGCAACCCGAGCCTGGTCAACGAACGGCCGCTGGGCAATGGCCGCGAGCGTGTGCTGGAGGAGGGTGATCGGTTGGTGATCGGTGACTACGCGTTGCTCGTGCGGCTGGAGCAACCCCAGGCGCCGGAACCCGAAGACGACGCCCTGGCCACGCGCATCCTGCCGCCGCTGTTCGTGCCGCCACAGCCGCCTGTGGCCGTCGAATTGCCGCCGTTGGAAGTGCCGCAGGCGCTGGTGCGCGACCCGGAGGTGGTGGTGCCGGTGCTGTTGCACGATGACCTGGCGGGTGCGCGGATTTTGGAAGGCCACTCGCTGTTCGACGGGGCGATGCCGCTGTCGGACCCGCTGGGTTTGAACCCATCGCTGACCCCGGTGTTTCGCGGCACCGAGAGCGACCATGTGGCGCCGCAACTGCAGGCGTTCAACCCGCCAATCTGGCAGGCCGAGCCCCAGGTGATCCCGGAGGATTACGACCCTCTATTCGGCCTCTCCACATCCCCCCCTGTAGGAGCCGGCTTGCCGGCGATGGCGGTCTCTGAACAGGAAGTAATGCCTGAGCAAATCGTTGCCCCTGAGACCATCGCCGGCAAGCCGGCTCCTACAGGGGACAGTGCAATCCTTGAGGCACTGCTTTTGGGTTTGGGTCTTCCCGACCTGCACACCACCCGTACGCCCACGGAACTCGCCCAACTGGTGGGTGAAATGCTGCGCGCCGCCACGGGCGGCACCATGGATGTGCTGATGGCGCGTGCGTTGACCAAGCGCGAAAGCCACATCGACATGACCATGATCGGCGCCTATTCCAACAACCCGCTCAAGTTCTTTCCCGACGCCGACAGCGCGCTGACGCAGATGCTCAACAGCGATTCACCGGCCTACATGCGCCCGGTCAAGGCGCTGAATGCCTCGTTCGACGACCTCAAGGCCCACGAGCTGGCGGTAATCGCCGGCATGCGTGCGGCGCTGGGCGCGGTGGTGCAGCGCTTCGACCCGGCCCGGGTCGAGCAGCGGCGCACCACCCACGGCGCGCTCGACAAGTGGATGCCGGCGCGGCGCAAGGCGCTTCTGTGGGACCGCCTGGTGGAACGCTACGAAGACCTGGCGCGGGACGCCGACGAAGACCTGCAACGCCTGTTCGGCGAGCTGTTTTCCAAGGCCTACGAAGAACAAGTCGCCCGCATGCGCTCCTGAAAACACCCGGCCCCTGTAGGAGCCGGCTTGCCGGCGAAAATCGTTAACGATAACGCGATGCAGCATGCTCGCTCCGCGATGAGAAGAATGTATGTCCTGGAACAACAAAGTCGTCTGGTCCGAAGGCATGCTCCTGCAGCCTCAGCACCTGCAGCAGCATGACCGTTTTCTGCAAACCCAACTCGAAGCCCGGGTCGCCACCTTGCGCGCCTACGGCTGGGGTTTTTCCAAACTGGAAATCGACCCGCAGCAGTTGGCGATGGGCAAGCTGTCGTTGCTCTCGTACAGCGGTGTATTGCCCGACGGCACACCCGTGGGCCTGCCGTTTGACGATGAAATGCCGCTGCCCCTGGAGATCCCCGACGACGCCCGTGACCTTAAAGTGGTGCTGGCTTTGCCGAGCCTGCGCCCGGGCGTGTCGGAGGTCGACGACAACCCCAGCTTTGAAAATTTCGCCCGCCATCGCAGCAGCGAATACGAGGCCTGGGACAGCAATGGCCTGGACAGCAGCGCGCTGATGAGCATCGGCAAGCTGCGCCTGCGTTTGGCGTTCGAAGGCGATGTGGCCGACACCCATAGTGTGTTGGGCATCGCCCATGTGGTGGAAAAGCGCGCCGACAAAAGTGTGCTGCTCGACCGCGATTATTGCCCGCCGTGCCTGGATATTCGTGCCGCCGAACGCCTGCGCGCGTTCAACGATGAGTTGCTGGGCCTGGTGCAGCAACGGGTCGAAGCCCTGGCGTCGCGCCTGACCCGCCCGGACGGCAGCGGCGCGGCGGAAATCGCCGACTTCCTGCTGTTGCAGGTGCTCAACCGCAGCGTGCCCCTGGTGCGGCACCTGTCGGCGATGACGGGGTTGCACCCCGAACAGCTGTACCGCGACTTGGCATCCCTGGCCGGTGAGTTGGCGACCTTTACCCGCGATGACAAGCGTGCCGCCAGTTACCCGGTGTATCGCCATGGCGCCCTGGCGGAAACCTTCGCCCCGGTGATGCTCGACCTGCGCCGCGCGCTGTCAGCGGTGATGGATGTGCGCGCCATCGCGATCCCGCTGGAAGAACGGCAGTACGGGATTCGCGTGGCGGTGCTGCCCGATCAGGAACTGCTGCGCTCGGCGACCTTCATCCTGACGGTGCAGGCGCAGATGTCGGCCGAAAGCGTGCGCAACGGTTTCCCGCCGCAGGTGAAGATCGGCTCGGTGGAAAAGATCCGCGACCTGGTCAACCTGCAACTGCCGGGCATCGGCCTGCGCCCCTTGCCGGTGGCGCCACGACAGCTGCCGTTCCACGCCGGCTTCACCTATTTCGAACTCGATCGCAGCAGCGAATATTGGCAATTGCTCAGCCAGTCGGCGGGTTTTGCCATGCACATCGCCGGGGTGTTCCCGGGGCTGGAGATGCAGTTCTGGGCCATCCGCAACTAAGGCAAGGTGACTGACGTGAACGACACTTTTGAAGGCGGCCAGGACCCGGACCGCACCTTGCTGATCCCTACCCCCGGCGGGCGCCGGGCCACACCGTCGCCAACCACGGCCGCGCCGGTGCAACGCGCCGCGCCTGTGCTGCACGGCCAGGGCCTCAACCCACTGGTGCGTGCGGCCAACCCGCTGCTGGACCTGGTGGTGCCGTTGCGCACCCTGACGGCGATGCCGGACATGGAAAGCCTGCGCCAGCGCCTGATCCAGGCGGTTCAGGCTTTTGAAGCCCAGGCCCGTGCGAGCCAGGTGGATGTGGAAACCGTGGCCGCTGCGCGTTATGCGTTGTGCACGTTGGTGGATGAGACCATCGCCAGTACGCCCTGGGGCGCGGGGGTGTGGGGCAGCCGCAGCCTGTTGGTGACGTTCCACAATGAGGCGTGGGGTGGCGAGAAATTCTTCATGATTCTGCAGCGCCTCAGCCAGGACCCGCGCACTCATATTGATGTGCTGGAGTTGATGTACCTGTGCATGGCCCTGGGCCTGGAGGGGCGCTACCGGGTGCTGGAGCGTGGCCTGGATCAGTTGGGCCTGTTGCGCGAGCGCCTGTTGCAACTGATCAATCAGCAACGCGGCCAGCAGGAACAGGACCTGTCACCGCGCTGGCGTGGCGCCGAGGCCCCGCAGGCATCAATGCTGCGTCGTGTGCCGTTGTGGGTGCTGGCGTCGGTGGCGGCCGTGCTGTTGTTGAGTGTGCAGTTGACCTACAGCTGGTTGCTCAACCGTGCGTCCGACCCGGTGTTTGCCCAGTTGGGTTCGATTCGTGTGGCTTCGCCGCTGAAAGTGGCGGTACCCGTGGCGCCAGCGCCGGTGCGCCTGGCCGGGTTCCTCGCGCCGGAAGTGGCCCAAGGGCTGGTGGCGGTGAAAGACAGTGCCGATCGCTCGGTCATCACCTTGCGCGGCGACGGTGTGTTTGCCTCCGGCAGTGCCGAAGTGTCGAGCAACTTCGACGGGCTGCTCGCACGCATTGGCGACGCCCTGGCCACGGTGCCGGGGGATGTGGTGGTGGTTGGGCATACCGACAACGTGCGGCCTTCGGCGACGTCGCGGTTGGGGTCGAACTTCGACCTGTCCCAGGCGCGGGCCAAGACCGTGGCGCGTTTGCTCGCCCAGCGTGCCGGGCCAGCCGAGCGTTACCGCAGCGAGGGCCGTGGCGAAACCGAGCCGCTGGTGCCCAATGATTCGGCGGCCAACCGTGCGCGTAACCGCCGCGTCGATATCACCGTGTTGATCCCTTCCCAGGCGCAATAACCATGAATTTTTCTTCGTTTTTCTCATTGTTATGGTCCCCGGTGGAGCGCTTTATTCTGTGGCTGCTCAAGCCGTGGTTGCTGTCGCTGATCGGCGTGGCGCTGCTGTCCTTGCTGGTGTGGTACGAAGGCCCGTTGCTGGCGTTCAACGGCAGCGAGCCGCTGGCGCCGGAGTCACGTCGTTGGGGGTTGATCGCGCTGTTTGTGCTGATTTGGCTGGGTTACTTTGCCTGGCGCCTGTGGCGTGCCTGGCGGGCCAATCGTGGCCTGATGGCCGGCGTGGCCGAGGCGCCGGTGGTGGCGCCCGGTGTGCGTGAAACCCAGGCCGAAGTGGCTGAGCTGGGCGAGCGCATGCGCTCGGCCATGGCGGTGCTGCGCAAGGCCAACCCGGGCTGGAAGATGAGCGGGCAGTACCTGTACCAACTGCCGTGGTACATGTTTGTCGGCGCGCCGGGCAGCGGCAAGACCACCGCGCTGACCCACTCCGGCCTGCAGTTTCCCCTGCGCGAAGCCATGGGCAGTGGCGCCATCGGCGGCGTGGGCGGTACGCGGCATTGCGACTGGTGGTTCACCGACGAAGCCGTGTTGCTCGACACCGCCGGGCGCTACACCACCCAGGACAGCTACACCGAGGTGGACAAGGCGGCCTGGGGCGGCTTTCTCGACCTGCTGAAAAAGTACCGTCGCCAGCGCCCGGTCAACGGTGTGATCGTGGCCTTGAGTGTCAGCGACTTGCTGCAACAGACCGACGCCCAGCGTCAGGCCCAGGCCGTGGCGATCCGCGCGCGCATCAACGAGCTGTATGAGCGCCTGGGCCTGCGGTTTCCGGTGTACGTGATCATCACCAAGTGCGATTTGCTGGCGGGCTTCTCGGAGTTTTTCGAAACCTTCGGCCGCGACGAGCGTGCACAGGTGTGGGGGGTGACCTTTCCCTTGCCCCAGCCACCGCAGCCCGACACCGGGTTGGCGTCGTTCCCGGGCGAGTTCGATGCGTTGGAACGTCAGTTGCAGCGGCGGGTACTGGAGCGGTTGCAGCAGGAGCGCGACCTGTCGCGACGTGCCTTGCTCTATAGCTTCCCGCAACAATTTGCCAGCCTGGGCGATGGCCTGACGCGCTTTCTCAACACGGTGTTTGAAACCAACCGCTACCAGGAGCCGGCGCTGCTGCGTGGGGTGTACTTCACCAGCGGCACCCAGGAAGGCAGCCCGATTGACCGCGTGCTGACTTCGCTGGCGGCCTCGTTCGGCCTGGGCCGCAAGGTGCTGGCGCCGAATGTGGCCAGCGGGCGCAGCTATTTCATCACGCGGTTGCTGCGCGAGGTGATCTTCAAGGAGGCCGGGCTTGCCGGGGTCAATCATCAAGAGGAGCGGCGTCGGCGCTTGCTTGGCCGCGCCGGGCGTATCACGGCGGCGGCAGTGTTCGTGTTGCTGCTGGCGGCGATGACCATCAGCTACAACCGCAACCTGCAATTGATCGCCGATGCGTCTGGCGCCGCCAACAACGTCGCGCAATTGGCCGCTGCATTACCGGCCGAGGGCGATGTGCTGGTGACGTTGCCGTTGCTCAATGCCGCGCGCAATTTACCCAGTGGCTACGGCGACGCCGACAACAGCGTGCCGCTGCTCAGCCGCATGGGCCTGTATCAGGGCAACAAGCTGGGCGCAGGGGCGATCACCCTGTACCGCCGCCTGCTGCGCAGTACGTTGCTGCCGCACATCGTCGCCAACATGGAAAACGCGTTGCGCCGGGGCGATGCGAGCAACCAGGAGTTTCTGTATGAAACCCTGCGCGCCTACCTGATGCTGGGCGAGCGGCAGTTCTTCGATGCGCCGTCGGTGCAGGCCTGGGTCGATGTGGACTGGCGCCGCGAACTGCCCCAGGCCACACCCGCGCAGTTGCAGCAACTGTCGGATCACGTGGCGGCGTTGCTGGAGGCCGATGACGAAGCCGAACCGGTGCAGCTCGACAGTGCATTGATCGCCAAGGTGCGCCTGGCGCTGGCGAGCATGCCGTTGTCCCAGCGCATCTATAACCGGGTCAAGCGCCAGGTGGATCAGCAGCATCTGCCGGAGTTGAGCGTCAACAGCGCGGTGGGGCGGGACGTATCGTCGCTGTTTACCCGCGCCAGTGGTGAGCCGTTGTCTCGTGGGGTCAGCGGCGTGTACCGGATCGCCGGTTACCGTGAGCTGACCGACAAGACCCCACAAGCCGTGGCTGACATGGCCAAGGACAGCTGGGTGCTGGACCGTCAGGAGTCGGCGCAGATCGCCGGCGGCAACCCGGCGATGCAGGCGGCGGTGCTGGAGTTGTATTACGCCGACTACATCCGCCAGTGGGACACCTTTCTCGCGGATGTGCACCTGGTGCCGTTGACCGGCCTCGGCCAGGCGTCCCAGGTCAGCAACGCGCTGTCTGCCAGCGACTCGCCGCTGCGTGCGTTGCTGCAGGCCGTGTCCAGGGAAACCACCCTGGAAGGCGCCCTGACTTCGGCCACCGCCAAGGACACCGACCAGCGCGTGCGTGACAAGATCGCGGCGGCTACCCAGAAACTGCAATCGGCGTTGGGCGGCGACAGCCAGGCACCGGTCGCGGACGCTTCGGCCAACCCGGTGGACCAGCATTTTGCCGCGTTGCATCGTTTGGTCGGAACCGGCACCGGGCCGCAGCCATTGGATGACGTGCTGGCCTCGCTGAAAGACGCCGGGCAGTTTTTCGACAGCGCCGATGCGGCCCGCCGCAGTGCTGCGCCGGCACCGTCCAACGAAGTGCTGGGGCGCTTGAAGCGTTCGGGCGACACCCAGCCGGCGCCTTTGTCGACCTTGCTGCGCGATGTGGAGGCCGGTGGCACCGCGCTCACCCTGGGCAATGAAAAGGCCCGCTTGAACGCGCTGTGGGAGGCCACGGGCGCGCCGTTCTGCCGCGTGGCGATTGAGGGGCGCTACCCGCTGGTGCGCAGTTCCGGGCGTGATGCCACTGCCGATGACTTTGGCAAGTTCTTCGGCCCCGGTGGCTTGATGGATGACTTTTTCAGCAAGAACCTGGCGGCTTATGTCGACATGAGCGGCAGCCAGTGGCGCTGGCGCTCCAGCGGAGTGACGCCGCTGAATATCTCCCAGGATGTGCTCAACCAGTTCCAGCGTGGCGCCAAGCTGCGCGACATGTTCTTCGTGGCGGGGGCGCGCCAGCCGTCGATGCGTTTTGATCTCAAGGCCCTGGGGGCTGATCCGGCGTTGACCAAAGTGACCCTGGACATCGATGGCCAGCCGGTGGTGTACGACACCGGCACTTCGCCGGACTTCACCAGCATCTCCCTGCCCAGCGGCAAGTCTGGCGGGTTGGTGCGCCTGGACACCACGCCGGCGCTGGTCAACCCGTTGCGCAGTGACGGCCCGTGGGGTTGGCTGCGCATGATGGACAAGGCGGCGGTCAGCGCCCAGGGCGAGCAATTGCAATTGACCTTCACCGTGGAGGGCCACCGCGTGGCGTACCAGTTGCGCGCCAGCAGTGTGATCAACCCGTTCCGCCGCGACGGTTCAGAGTCGTTCCATTGCCCCAGCAGTTTTTAAGGACCCGTCATGAATGGATTTTTCGGCAAGGTCGCAAGCCATGGGGATTTTGTCAGCCGGCGTTTGCCGCCGGCGTTTTTGAACACCTGGGACAGTTGGCTGCAGGCCGGTTTGCAGTGCAGTCGTGAACGCCTGGGTGAGCAATGGCTGGAGGTGTACTTGTGCAGCCCGATCTGGCGTTTTGCGTTGGCGGCGGGGGTGTGCGGTGATAGCGGTTGGGCGGGGGTGATGATTCCCAGCGTGGATCGGGTGGGGCGTTATTTTCCGCTGACCCTCGCCAGTGCAGGGGAGGACGTGCCGTTGCTGGCGCGGTTGGAACGGGATGGGTTGTGGTACAGCCAGTTGGAGCGCCTGGCGTTGTCGGCGTTGAGCGAAGGGTTTGCCCTGGAATCGTTCGACGAGGTGTTGCAGGCGCTGCCATTGGCCGGCTGCTGGGCACCGGTAAGCCACGCCGATACAGCCTGGGTACCCGCACAATGGCTCGACTTGCCCGACCCGGAGCGGATCGGCGAAGGCATGCTGCAACTAAGCGCGCAGATCGATCCTTCAGGCCTCGCGCGGCACTCACTGTTCTGGACCGAAGGCTCGCCCCACGTTGCGCCGTCGATCTGGGTGGGGGAGGGGTTGCCGGATGACGAGACCTTCGCCGATATGCTGGGTGGACGGTAGAGCCTGATGATCCCTGTAGTGAGCGGGTTTACCCCGCGCCGCGATCTACCTGACGCACCGCGCCACCTGATATACCGCCGCGCGGGGTAAACCCGCTCACTACATGCGTTCACCCGTTTATTTTTCAGTTCAAGGCTGCAAGTTGTGCGACTGTTTCTGGAAAGCGCGCCACCAGCCGAATCAAAGTGACCGCCTGGGCATTGGGCTTGGCGCGGCCTTGCTCCCAGTTTTCCAGCGTGCGTTTGTTGGTACGCAGGTACATGGCGAACACCGAGCGGGAGAGGTTGAGTTGCTGGCGCACGGCGACCACTTCCTCGGCGGTGAGTGGTTCCAGCTTGTTGAGGTGAACCTTGTGGGTACGCAGGGTGATTTTGCCTTGGCGTTCGTCTGCCAGGGCGTCGAAGCCTTCGATTAACTCTGAGGCGGTATGCCGTTTCATCGTGGTCCCTACGTAGATTGCGTATGAGGTGTCCACTTTACGAATGGGGTAGAGGGCGTGATGTCAGGCCGTGCTGTGTGTCGCGTCAGATGATTCTGTTGCGTTTGTCCAACCCTATCGCGGGCAAGTCGAAGGCGTTAGGTGTCGCACTGCAGCTCTAAATATCCACCCATAAAAAACGGCGCCCGAAGGCGCCGTTTTGTTTGCTGCATCCAACTAAGCGATCAAACGCCCAGTACCGCGTGCTGCACCAGGGTGAGCAGCGGTTGTGGGTATACGCCCAGGAAGAACGCGAGCAGGGCGATGGCCAGCAGCATCACGCCGCCTGCCTTTTGTTCCCAGTGCAGCTCGGCGTCCACGCGGCGCAGGTTTGGCTCGATCAGGTACAGGGTGACCATCACGCGCAGGTAATAGAACACGCCGATGGCGCTGCCCAGTACCAGGGACGCGACCAACCACCATTCGTGGGCTTCAACACCGGTAGCGACGATGTAGAACTTGCCGATGAAGCCGGCAGTCAGTGGGATACCGGCCAGGGACAGCATCATCACGGTCAGTACGGCGGTCAGGTACGGACGGCGCCAGAACAGGCCGCGGTATTCGTACAGGGCGTCAGCGTCACGGCCTTTGAACGGCGAGGACATCAGCGTGATCACGCCGAATGCACCCAGGCTGGTGATCACGTAGGTGACCAGGTACACGCCCATGGCTTCCACGGCCAGGCCTTTGCTCGCCACCAGGGCGATCAGCAGGTAGCCGAAGTGCGCGATGGACGAATAACCCAGCAGACGCTTGAGGTTGTTCTGGGTCAGGGCCAGCAGGTTACCGAACAGGATCGACGCAATGGCAATCACGGTCAGCACGGTGCTCAGCACGCCGGTATTGGCGGCAGGGGAGATCTGGAACAGACGCACCATCACCGCAAACACAGCCACCTTCGACGCAGTGGCCAGGAACGCAGCCACCGGCGCCGGGGCGCCTTCGTACACGTCCGGGGTCCACAGGTGGAACGGCACCAGGGAGAGCTTGAACGCCAGGCCGATCAGCATCATGGCCAGGCCCAGTTGGGCAATCGGCGCAGGCATGCTGGTGGCGGCCAGGGCGTGGCCGATACCGGTGAAGCTCAGGTTGCCGGCTTCGGCATAGAGCAGGGCCATACCGAACAACAGGAACGCGGAACCGGCCGCCGACAGCACCATGTACTTGATGCCGGCTTCCAGGGAGCGCTTGTTGAAGAACGCATAGGCCACCAGGCCGTAGGTCGGGATCGACAGCAGTTCCAGGCCGATGAACAGGCCCGCCAGGTGCTGTGCGCTGACCAGCACGATACCACCGGCCGCAGCCAGCAGGATCAGCAGGTACAGCTCTTCGCGGTTGCCTGGGTAGCCGGTGCCGCCTTCGCCGAGGTAGGCGTGGGCGAGGGTGACGCAGGCCAGCGTGGCCACCAGGATCAGCGCGATGTACAGCAGGGCGAAGTCATCGACCATCATCAAAGGCGTGACCGCCAGTGGCGCGACCTTGAGGGCCGGGATGATCGACAGCAGGGCCAGGTTCAGACCGGCACAGGACAGCAGGAACGTTTGCGAGTGATTGCGGCGCCAGGCGATGGCCAGCATCACCACCACGATGGTGAGGCTGGTAATCAGCAGCGGCGCAAGCGCGATAAAGTGTTGGATCGTGAATTCCATAGCGCTCTTACCGGGCCGAAGCGAGTTGAGAGAAGGCGGTGCCGAACCACTGCTGCACGCCATGCATCGTTGCGGCAGAAGTGTCCAGGAACGGTTGCGGGTACACGCCGATGTAGATCAGCAGCACCGCAAGGCCGAGCACCATGATCAGTTCGCGAGCATCCATCCCTTGCAGGACGGTGTCGGACTTGGCCGGGCCGAAGTAGGCGCGGTGGATCATGATCAGCGAGTAGACCGAACCGAACACCAGGCCGGACGTGGCGATGGCGCTGATCCATGGGGTCTGTACAAACGAGCCCATCAGGATCAGGAATTCGCCGATGAAGTTACCGGTGCCCGGCAAGCCCAGGGACGCGGCGGCGAAGAACAGGCTGATCGCCGGCAGGTAGGCGATGCGCGACCACACCCCACCCATTTCACGCATGTCACGGGTGTGCAGGCGCTCGTACAGCTGGCCACTCAGGATAAAGAGGGCAGCGGCCGAAACACCGTGGGCCAACATCTGGATCACCGCGCCTTGCAGCGCCAGCTGGCTGCCGGAGTAGATGCCGATCAGCACGAAGCCCATGTGGGAAACGGACGAGAAGGCAATCAGACGCTTGATGTCGGTTTGTGCGAACGCCAGGAACGCACCGTAGAAGATCCCGATCAGACCCAGGGTCATCGCGATCGGCGCGAACTCGGCCGAGGCATTCGGGAACAGCGGCAGGGCGAAACGCAGCAGACCATACGCAGCGGTCTTCAACAGGATACCGGCCAGGTCCACGGAGCCTGCGGTCGGCGCCTGGGCGTGAGCGTCAGGCAGCCAGGAGTGGAACGGCACCACCGGCAGCTTCACCGCGAAGGCGATGAAGAAGCCCAGCATCAGGATGTACTCGGTGGTCAGGGACATCTTGGTCTTCAACAGGTCGGCGTAGTTGAAGGTAATCACGCCGGTGTTGTTGAAGTTGACCAGTACCAGGCCCAGGATCGCCACCAACATGATCAGGCCGGAAGCCTGGGTGAAGATGAAGAACTTGGTTGCCGCGTAGATCCGGGTTTTCTTGCCGTCCGAAGAACTGTGACCCCAGAGCGCGATGAGGAAGTACATCGGCACCAGCATCATTTCCCAGAAGAAGAAGAACATGAACAGGTCGAGGGCGAGGAACACGCCGACAACGCCGCCCAGGATCCACATCAGGTTCAGGTGGAAGAAGCCCACGTGACGCTGGATCTCTTTCCAGGAGCAGAGTACCGAGAGAATACCCAGCAGGCCGGTCAGCAGGATCATCAACAGCGACAGGCCGTCGAGGGCCAGGTGCACGTTGATGCCGAACCGCTGGATCCACACGTGCTTGAATTCAAGCGCGAAGGTTGGATCGACACCCGGTGCCGGAGCAAATGAATAGTCGCCATGGGCCCACAGCCAGAGGCCGAGTGCGAGTTCCAGGGACATGGTCAGCAACGCAATCCAGCGGGGGAGGGTGGCGCCGAAGCGTTCACCCATCCAGCAGAGCAGGCCGCCGATGAAGGGGATCAGGATTAGCCAGGGCAGAATCATGACAGGCTCGTTTCCTTTCGCAAGTTCGCAAAGTTGGCAATGTTCATAATCAGACCGCTACCACCACGATGGCGCCAATCACCAGCACGGCACCGGCCGCCATGGAGGCTGCATACCAGCGCAGTTGGCCAGTCTCGCTGCGGCTCAGGGCGGTGTGACCGGCCTTGGCGGCGCGCGGGATCAAACCGATGGTCTGGTCGAGCGGGTCTTTGCGCAGTACATGGCTGATGGCCAGGTAAGGCTTGACGAACAGTTTGTCGTAGATCCAGTCGAAGCCCCAGGCAGCGAACCACCAGGCTGACAGGAAGCGGCCAATGCCACTGTTGGCAACCGCCGTCACGAAGCGACGCTTGCCCAGGAACAGCAGGGCCGCCAGCAGGATACCGGCGATAGCGATAGCGCCCGAGGCGATTTCCAGGCTGTGCTTGGCAGCGCCACCGGCATGGCCGGCGCTTTCTGGCAGCACGCCAGCCAGTGGCGGGGTGATCAGGGCGCCGACGAAGGTCGACAGCACGATCAGTACCGACAAAGGCAGCCAGTGCGAAATGCCGTGGCCTGCGTGTGCTTCAGTCTTGGCTTCACCGTGGAAGGTGATGAAGATCAGGCGGAAGGTGTACAGCGAGGTCATGAATGCACCCACCAGGCCTGCGTACAGCAGGTTCTGGTTACCGCTGGCAAAGGCTTCCCAGAGGATTTCGTCTTTCGAGTAGAAACCTGCGGTCACCAGCGGCAGGGCGGCCAGGGCGGCACCACCGACGATGAAGCTGGCGTAGGCCAGTGGCAGTTTCTTCCACAGGCCGCCCATCTTGAAGATGTTCTGCTCGTGGTGGCAGGCAACGATCACCGCACCGGAAGCGAGGAACAGCAGGGCCTTGAAGAAGGCGTGGGTCATCAGGTGGAAGATCGCCGCGTCCCAGGCGCCAACGCCCAGGGCCAGAAACATGTAGCCGATCTGGCTCATGGTCGAGTAGGCGAGGATACGCTTGATGTCGGTCTGCACCAGCGCGGCGAAGCCGGCCAGTACCAGGGTCACGCCGCCTACCAGGCCCACCAGGTGCAGGATTTCCGGCGCCAGGGTGAACAGGCCGTGGGTACGTGCGATCAGGTAGACACCTGCAGTTACCATCGTTGCCGCGTGGATCAGTGCGGAAACAGGGGTAGGACCGGCCATCGCATCCGCCAGCCAGGTTTGCAGCGGCAGTTGCGCGGATTTACCGACAGCGCCGCCCAGCAGCATCAGGGTGGCCAGGGTGATCCAGAAGTCGCCAACCTGGAATTTCTGCGGCGCCAGCACCAGCAGTTCCTGGATGTTCAGCGTGCCCACCTGTTGGAACAGGATGAACAGGCCGATGGCCATGAACACGTCACCGATACGGGTCACGATGAAGGCTTTGAGGGCGGCGTTACCGTTGTTGCGGTTGCTGTAGTAGAAACCGATCAACAGGTACGAGCACAGGCCCACGCCTTCCCAACCGAAGTACAGGAACAACAGGTTATCGCCCAGCACCAGGAACAGCATGCTGGCGATAAACAGGTTGGTGTACGAGAAGAAGCGCGAGTAGCCCGCTTCACCGCGCATGTACCAGGACGCGAACAGGTGGATCAGGAAGCCCACACCCACCACCACGCCGAGCATGGTGATCGACAGGCCGTCGATGTAGAGGGCGAAGTTAGGCTTGAAGCCTTCCACCGACATCCACTGCCACAGCACCAGGGTGTAGTGGCCGCCTTCCGGCGGCGCCACGTTGAATTGCCAGATGACGTAGGCGGCCACGATGGCCGACAGGCCAATGGAACCTACGCCCACCAGGGCCGAGAGGTTTTCCGACCAGCGCCCGCGAGAGAAGGACAGCAGCAGGAAACCGATCAGGGGGAATACGAAAGTCAGAAAGATCATGTTCATCCGCGCATCTCACTGGCAGCGTCGATATCAAGCGTGTGGAAGCGACGATACAGTTGCAGCAGGATCGCCAGGCCGATACTGGCCTCGGCGGCTGCCAGGCTGATCACCAGGATGAACATGACTTGTCCATCCGGCTGGCCCCAACGTGCACCTGCAACGATGAAGGCCAGTGCGGCGGCGTTCATCATGATTTCCAGGCTCATCAACACGAACAGAATGTTACGGCGAACCATCAGGCCGACCAGGCCAAGGCAGAACAGGATGCCGGCGACCGCCAGACCATGCTCCAAAGGGATAGCAGGCATCGTCATTGCTCCTTGGCTTCGTTGCGGCCCAAGTGGAAGGCGGTGACGGCTGCAGCGAGCAGCAGCATCGACGCCAGTTCGACCACCAGCAGGTACGGGCCGAACAGGCTGATGCCCACGGCCTTCGCGTCTACGGTGGTGTGGCCGATGGCCTGGCCGCTCTGGTGAGCGAACAGTACATACAGCAGTTCACCCAGCAGCAGGGCTGCCAGGACGACCGGGCCGAGCCAGATGCCGGGCTTGAGCCAGACGCGCTCCTGGGCGACCGAAGCCGGCCCCAGGTTGAGCATCATCACCACAAACACGAACAGCACCATGATGGCGCCGGCGTAGGCGATCACTTCCAGCACACCGGCGAACGGTGCGCCGAGGCTGAAGAAGGTCATGGCCACGGCGATCAACGAAATGATCAGGTAGAGCAGGGCGTGCACGGGGTTGGTGTTGGTGATCACGCGAAGCGTGGACACCACTGCAATACCGGACGCGAAATAGAAAGCGAATTCCATCTTTCTTCCTTAAGGCAGCAAGCTCTTCACGTTGATCGGCTCGGCTTCGTTTTGTGCGGCGCCTTTTGGCTTACCGGCAACGGCCATACCTGCAACACGATAGAAGTTGTAATCAGGGTTTTTACCGGGACCAGAGATCAGCAGATCTTCTTTCTCGTACACCAGGTCCTGACGTTTGAACTCGGCCATCTCGAAATCCGGCGTGAGCTGGATGGCGGTGGTCGGGCAAGCTTCCTCGCAGAGGCCGCAGAAAATGCAGCGCGAGAAGTTGATGCGGAAGAAGTCCGGGTACCAGCGACCGTCTTCGGTTTCAGCTTTCTGCAGGGAGATACAACCTACCGGGCACGCCACGGCGCACAGGTTGCAGGCTACGCAACGCTCTTCGCCATCGGGGTCGCGGGTGAGCACGATGCGGCCGCGATAGCGTGGCGGCAGGTACACCGCTTCTTCCGGGTATTGCAGGGTGTCGCGCTTGCGAAAGCCATGGCCGAAAACCATCACCAGGCTTCGCAACTGGGTACCGGTACCCTTAACGATGTCGCCAATATATTTGAACATGGGTCAAATCCTCACTGAACCGCGCCGGCGGGCGTGTTCAACAACACAACGGCAGCCGTCACCAGCAAATTGATCAGGGTCAGCGGCAGGCAGAAGCGCCAGCTGAAATCCATCACCTGGTCGTATCGTGGACGCGGAATGGAAGCGCGCAGCAGGATAAACAACATGATGAAGAACGCGGTCTTGAGGAAGAACCAGAAGAACGCCAACTGCGGCAGAATGCCGAACGGACCGTGCCAGCCGCCGAAGAACAGCGTCACCAGCAGGGCCGAGATCAAGATGATGCCGATGTATTCGCCAACGAAGAACATGCCCCATTTCATGCCGGCGTATTCGATGTGGTAACCGTCGGCCAGTTCCTGTTCTGCTTCCGGCTGGTCGAACGGGTGACGGTGAGTCACGGCGACGCCAGCGATGAAGAAGGTACAGAAGCCGAAGAACTGCGGAATGATGAACCACAGGTTCTGCGCCTGGTACTCGACGATGTCGCGCATGTTGAACGAGCCGACCTGCACCACGATGCCCATCAGCGCGAGGCCCATGAACACTTCGTAGGACACGGTCTGGGCCGAAGCCCGCAAGCTGCCCAGGAGGGCGAACTTGTTGTTACTCGACCAACCGGCGAACAGCACCGCGTAGACCGACAGACCGGCCATGGCGAAGAAGAACAGCAAGCCGATGTTCAGGTCCGCCACGCCCCAGGTCGGGGTGATCGGGATGATCGCGAAGGCGATCAGCAAAGCGCTCATGGCCACGACCGGTGCCAGGGTGAAGATCACCTTGTCGGCAAACGGCGGGGTCCAGTCTTCCTTGAAGAACATTTTGAGCATGTCGGCAGCGATCTGGAACATGCCGAACGGGCCAACGCGGTTCGGACCGTAACGGTCCTGCCACCAGCCCAGCAGGCGACGTTCGACGAAGCTGAGCAGGGCGCCCGCGACGACCACGGCCAACAGGATCACGACAGCCTTGAGGACCGCAATGATCACGTCGATCACTTCAGGGGTGAACCAGGTCATTGCGCTGCCTCCTGCAGACCGTCAACGGTTTTGCCAAAGATGGCCGCTGGGATGCCGGCGAAACCTTTCGGCAGTGCTACCAGGCCAGCGCCCAACTCTTCGTTGATGCGCAGCGGCAGACGCAGGGTCTGGCCGGCCACGTTCAGGCTGAGCAGTGCACCGTCGTTGACGCCCAGGCGGTCGGCTTCGGACTTGGCCAGGGAAACGTAGGCGGTAGGGATGCGCTCTTGAACCGGCGCGGCCTTGGAAGAGTTCTCTTCGCTGCCGAACAGGTGGAAGAACGGCACAACCTGCCAGGTGCCCTGGGCCGGGTTGAACGGACGCGGTACGGCGGCGAACCAGTTCAGCGAGTCACCGGTGCTTTCGATCAGGCGGGTGCCCGGGTCGCCAGCGCGGATGTGACCACCGACTTCGTCCTGGAACTTGTTCCAGGCCTGTGGCGAGTTCCAGCCCGGCGACCAGGCGAATGGTACCTGCTGACGCGGCTCGACCGAACCCGAGTAACCTTCCATGGAGAAGGCAAACGCGGTGTCCTGGTCTTGTGGGGTACGCGGTTCGTGCACGCTGATGTTGGCGCGCATGGCGGTACGACCGGAGTAACGCAGCGGTTCACGGGCCAGTTTCATGCCCTTGATGCGGAACGCGGCGGACGGTGCAGCGTCGACGATACGGGCCAGCTGCGGCGCGCTGGAGGCGGCGGCGGCGGTTACGTGGTCGAGTTGGGTCCAGTCGATCGGCTGGTTCAGCAGGGTGGCGCGCAGGGCATGTAGCCAGCGCCAGCCTTCGTGTACCAGGATGCTGGCGTCCATGTACTTCGGATCGAACACCTGGAAGAAGCGCTGGGCGCGGCCTTCCTGGCTGACCAGGGTACCGTCGCCTTCGGCGAAGGTGGCGGCTGGCAGGACCAGGTCGGCACGGTCGCTGGTGGCGGTCTTCTGGTGGTCGGCAACGATCAGCACCTTGGCGGCATTGAGCGCAGCGTCAACCTTGGCGGCATCGGTGCGGGTGTACAGGTCGTTTTCCAGCACGACGATAGCGTCGGCTTTGCCATCCGTTACTGCTTGCAGCGCGGCGTCCAGGGACTCGCCACCGAGCATGGCCAGGCCAAGGCTGTTGGCTTCCGGCACGACCAGGCTGATGGAACCGTTCTTGTCGCGCAGCTTCAAGGCCTTGGCGATGTTGGCAGCGGCTTCGATCAGCGCCTTGGAACCCAGCGAGGTACCGGCAATGATCAATGGACGCTTGGCGGCCAGCAGGGCGTCGGCGATGCGCTGGGCCAGTTCAACGGCTTCAGTGTCCAGGCCTTCGACGGCAGGCGCGCTGGCGTCCAGGGCGTGGGCCACGGCGAAACCGATGCGGGCCAGGTCGTCTGGGGCGGCGTGGACGCATTCTTCGGCGATGTCGTCGAGCTTGGTCTCAGCCAGGCTGGCGATAAACAGCGGGTTCAGCGCGTGCTGGCCGATGTTTTTCACGGCAGCGTCGAGCCACGGCTGTACGCGCATCGCGTCGGCCATGTCTTCGGCTTTGCCCTTGACCGACTGGCGCAGCGACAGGGCGATGCGGGCAGCGGTCTGGGTCAGGTCTTCACCGAGCACGAAGATAGCGTCGTGATCTTCGATGTCACGCATGTTCGGCACCGGCAGCGGGCTGTCGTTCAGCACTTGCAGGACCAGGCGGATGCGCTCCAGCTCACCGGCTTCGATACCGGAGTAGAAGTGCTCGGCACCCACCAGTTCGCGCAACGCGTAGTTGCTTTCGAGGCTGGCGCGGGGCGAACCGATACCGACGATGTTGCGGCCGCGCAGCAGGTCGGCGGCTTTATCCAGCGCGTCGTCCAGGCTCAGCTTGCCGCCATTGGCCAGCAGTGGCTGACGCGGGCGGTCCTTGCGGTTGACGTAGCCGTAGCCGAAACGGCCACGGTCGCACAGGAAGTACTGGTTGACCGAACCGTTGAAGCGGTTTTCGATGCGACGCAGTTCGCCGTAGCGCTCGCCCGGGGAGATGTTGCAACCGCTGGAGCAGCCATGGCAGATGCTCGGCGAGAACTGCATGTCCCACTTACGGTTGTAGCGCTCGGAGTGAGTCTTGTCGGTGAACACACCGGTCGGGCAGACCTCGGTGAGGTTGCCGGAGAACTCGCTTTCCAGGACGCCGTCTTCAACGCGACCGAAGTACACGTTGTCGTGGGCGCCGAATACGCCCAGGTCGGTGCCGCCGGCGTAGTCTTTATAGAAGCGCACGCAACGGTAGCAGGCGATGCAGCGGTTCATTTCGTGGGAAATGAAGGGGCCGAGGTCCTGGTTCTGGTGGGTACGCTTGGTGAAGCGATAACGGCGCTCGTTGTGGCCGGTCATCACGGTCATGTCTTGCAGGTGGCAGTGACCGCCTTCCTCACAGACCGGGCAGTCGTGGGGGTGGTTGGTCATCAGCCATTCGACGACACTGGCGCGGAACGCCTTGGATTCTTCATCGTCGATGGAGATCCAGGTGTTGTCGGTGGCGGGGGTCATGCACGACATGACGATACGACCACGGGTGTCGTTCTCGTCGGTGTATTGCTTGACCGCACACTGGCGACAGGCACCGACGCTACCGAGTGCGGGGTGCCAGCAGAAATACGGGATATCGAGGCCGAGTGACAGACACGCCTGTAACAGGTTGTCCGCCCCATCGACTTCGAGCGCTTTGCCGTCTACGTGGATAGTGGCCATGGTTCAAAGTTCTTCGTTGGCCCGTTGTCAGCGGGCGTGGCTAATGGAATCTTGTTATTCATGTGCATCTACACAGCCGTTAAGGCGTCAGCACATGAGCAGTTGAAGGGCACGGGCCCTTCGCCTGTTTAAGCGTTACGCGCCGACTACGATCGGCCTTGCCAGAGGCGGGACGGCGGCGCTGGTAGGCGCGATGCCGGCTTCGAACTCCGAGCGGAAGTATTTGATGGCGCTGCCCAATGGCTCCACGGCGCCCGGTGCGTGAGCACAGAAGGTCTTGCCTGGGCCGAGGAAACCGACCAGTCCCAGCAGGGTCTCGATGTCACCCTCGCGGCCTTCGCCTTTTTCCAGGGCCATCAGCAGCTTCACGCTCCACGGCAAACCGTCGCGGCATGGGGTGCAGAAACCGCACGATTCACGGGCAAAGAACTGCTCCATGTTGCGCAGCAGCGAGACCATGTTCACGGTGTTGTCCACCGCCATCGCCAGGCCCGTACCCATCCGGGTGCCGACCTTGCCGATGCCGCCGGCGTACATCTGTGCGTCGAGGTGCTCAGGGAGCAGGAAGCCGGTGCCGGCGCCGCCTGGCTGCCAGGCTTTCAAGGTGTAGCCGTCGCGCATGCCGCCGGCGTAGTCCTCGAACAGCTCGCGTGCGGTCACGCCGAACGGCAGCTCCCACAGGCCAGGGTTCTTGACCTTGCCGGAGAAGCCCATGAGCTTGGTGCCCATGTCTTCGCTGCCTTCGCGGGCCAACGATTTGTACCAGTCCACGCCGTCGGCGATGATCGCCGGCACGTTGCACAGGGTCTCAACGTTGTTCACGCAGGTCGGCTTGCCCCACACACCTACGGCGGCAGGGAAGGGCGGCTTGGAGCGCGGGTTGGCGCGGCGGCCTTCGAGGGAGTTGATCAGTGCGGTTTCTTCACCGCAGATGTAACGCCCGGCGCCGGTGTGCACGAACAGCTCGAAGTCAAAACCGGAACCGAGGATGTTCTTGCCCAAAAGACCTGCGGCCTTGGCTTCTTCCACGGCACGGTTGAGGTGCTTGGCGGCGGTGGTGTACTCGCCACGCAGGAAGATGTAGCCACGGTAGGTTTTCAGCGCGCGGGCGCTGATCAGCATGCCTTCGATCAGCAGATGGGGCAGTTGCTCCATCAGCATGCGGTCTTTCCAGGTGTTGGGCTCCATTTCATCCGCGTTGCACAGCAGGTAGCGGATGTTGATGGATTCGTCTTTGGGCATCAGGCCCCACTTAACACCCGTGGGGAAGCCTGCACCGCCGCGACCTTTGAGGCCGGCGTCTTTCACGGTCTGGACGATATCGTCCTGGGCCATGTCGGCGAAGGCTTTGCGCGCCGCCGCGTAACCGTTCTTGGCCTGGTATTCGTCGAGCCATACCGGCTCGGCGTCGTCACGCAGGCGCCAGGTCAGCGGGTGGGTCTCAGGCGAACGCTTGATCAGGTTGGCCGGGCCGAAAGATGTAAGGGTCATGGGTAGCCCTCGAGCAATTGGGTCACGCCAGCAGGCTGTACGTCACCGAATGTGTCGTCGTCGATCATCAACGCCGGCGCCTTGTCGCAGTTGCCCAGGCAGCACACCGGCAGCAGCGTGAAGCGGCCGTCCGGGGTGGTTTGGCCCAGGCCAATGCCCAGCTTGTTCTGGATCTCGCTGACCACGGACTCGTGGCCACCGATGTAGCAGACCATGCTGTCGCACACGCGAATGATGTGGCGGCCCACCGGCTGACGGAAGATCTGGCTGTAGAACGTGGCCACACCTTCAACGTCGCTGGCAGGGATGCCGAGGATTTCGCCGATGGCGTAGAGGGCGCCATCCGGCACCCAGCCACGTTCCTTCTGGACGATCTTCAAGGCTTCGATCGACGCCGCGCGCGGGTCTTCGTAGTGATGCAGCTCGTGCTCGATGGCCGAGCGCTCGGTTTCACTCAAGGTGAAACGGTCTGTCTGGATAAGCGTGCTGTTCATGCTTAGCGGTCCACGTCGGCCATAACGAAATCGATACTACCCAGGTACGCAATCAAGTCCGCGACCATCTCGCCTTTGATCACCGAAGGGATCTGCTGCAAGTGGGCGAAGCTTGGGGTACGGATCCGGGTGCGGTAGCTCATGGTGCCGCCATCGCTCGTCAGGTAATAACTGTTGATACCCTTGGTCGCTTCGATCATCTGGAAGGATTCGTTGGCCGGCATGACCGGGCCCCACGAAACTTGCAGGAAGTGCGTGATCAGGGTTTCGATGTGCTGCAGCGTGCGTTCTTTCGGCGGCGGCGTGGTCAGCGGGTGGTCCGCCTTGTACGGGCCGGCCGGCATGTTGCGCATGCACTGCTCGATGATCTTCAGGCTCTGGCGCATTTCTTCGACGCGCACGATGCAACGGTCGTAGGCATCGCCATTGGCCGCCAGCGGTACTTCGAATTCGAAGTTCTCGTAGCCGGAGTACGGGCGCGCTTTACGCAGGTCGAAATCGCAGCCGGTGGAACGCAGGCCAGCACCGGTGACGCCCCATTCCAGGGCCTCTTTGGTGTTGTACTGGGCGACGCCGATGGTACGGCCTTTAAGGATGCTGTTATCCAGCGCGGCCTTTTGGTATTCGTCCAGACGCTTGGGCATCCACTCGACGAACTCCTTGACCAGGCGCTCCCAGCCATTTGGCAGGTCGTGGGCGACGCCGCCGATACGGTACCAGGCCGGGTGCAGGCGGAAACCGGTGATGGCTTCGATAACCTTGTAGGCGCGCTGACGGTCGGTGAAGGTGAAGAACACCGGGGTCATGGCGCCGACGTCCTGGATATAGGTACCCAGGAACAGCAAGTGGCTGGTGATCCGGAAGAACTCGGCCATCATGATGCGGATGGTGTCGACGCGGTCTGGCACCTTGATGCCGGCCAGCTTCTCGACCGAGAGCACGTACGGCAGGTTGTTCATCACGCCGCCGAGGTAGTCGATACGGTCGGTGTACGGGATGAAGCTGTGCCACGACTGACGCTCGGCCATCTTCTCGGCACCACGGTGGTGGTAGCCGATGTCCGGCACGCAGTCGACGATTTCTTCGCCGTCCAGTTGCAGGATGATACGGAAGGCACCGTGAGCCGAAGGGTGGTTCGGGCCCAAGTTGAGGAACATGTAGTCCTCGTTGGTGCCGGAGCGTTTCATGCCCCAGTCTTCCGGACGGAAACGCGCCGCTTCCTCTTCAAGCTGCTGCTTGGCGAGGTTGAGGCTGAACGGGTCGAATTCGGTGGCGCGGGCAGGGAAGTCCTTGCGCAGCGGGTGACCTTCCCACGTCGGCGGCATCATGATGCGCGTCAGGTGCGGGTGGCCCGGGAAGTCGATGCCGAACATGTCCCACACTTCACGCTCGTACCAGCTGGCGTTCGGCCAGATACCGGTCACGGTCGGGATGCTCAAGTCGCTCTCAGACAGGGCGACCTTGATCATCACGTCGCTGTTACGTTCCAGCGACATCAGGTGGTAGAACACGGTGAAGTCGGCGCCGCTCGGCAGGCCCTGGCGTTTGGTGCGCAGACGCTCGTCCACGCCATGCAGGTCATAGAGCATGACGTACGGCTTGGGCAGGTTGCGCAGGAAGGTCAGGACTTCGACGAGCTTGGCACGCGCCACCCACAGCACCGGCATACCGGTGCGTGTGGCCTGGGCGGTGAAGGCGTCAGGGCCAAAACGGTTATTGAGTTCGACGACCACATCCTGGTCGTCTGCCTTATAAGGCGGGATGTACAGAGCACTGCCTGTAGTCATGGTTTTTTTATCGCTTTCGGTCAACGTAAAGAATGAAGCCAGGTGTTCGTTCTATAAAAGAAGCGGGCTGGATCAGACTTCGTCAGGGCTGCGCAGGTTGGTGACTGCGATTCGCTGTTCGCGGCGCTCTTCCTTTTGCGAAGGCATCTCGGCGCGATATACGCCTTGATCACCAACGACCCAGGAAAGCGGGCGACGCTCCTTGCCAATCGATTCCTGCAGCAGCATCAAGCCTTGCAGGAACGCTTCAGGGCGAGGCGGGCAGCCAGGCACGTAGACGTCCACGGGCAGGAACTTGTCCACCCCTTGAACGACGGAGTAGATGTCGTACATGCCACCGGAGTTGGCGCACGAACCCATGGAGATAACCCACTTCGGCTCGAGCATTTGCTCGTAGAGACGCTGAATGATCGGCGCCATCTTGATGAAGCAGGTTCCGGCGATAACCATGAAATCCGCCTGGCGCGGCGAGGCCCGGATAACTTCGGCGCCAAAGCGCGCGATGTCGTGGGGCGCCGTGAAGGCGGTGGTCATTTCCACGTAGCAGCACGACAGACCAAAGTTGTACGGCCACAGGGAGTTTTTACGCCCCCAGTTGACCGCGCCACTCAGCACGTCTTCGAGCTTGCCCATGTAGATGTTTTTGTGGACTTGGTCTTCTAACGGGTCGGAAACGGTTTCCCGTTCGCCGATGGGGTACTGCTCGTTAGGAGCATCCGGGTCGATCCTGGTGAGATTGTATTGCATCGCCAAAGCCTCATTGTTTCAGCTTCGCTTGCCGCTTACGACGAGCTTCCGGAGCCCAGTCAAGGGCGCCCACTCGGAATAGGTAGACAAGGCCTGCCAACAGAATTGCTATGAAAACGAGAGCTTCGACGAATCCGGTCCAGCCGCTTTCGCGGACGGACACAGACCAGGCAAAGAGAAAGAGGGCTTCGATATCGAAGATCACGAACAGCATCGCGACCAGATAGAATTTGGCTGAGAGCCGTAAGCGGGCGCCACCTGTAGGCAGCATGCCGGACTCGAACGGTTCATTTTTGCTGCGGCCCCAGGCTTTTGACCCGAGGAGGCTGGAGACACCGAGCATGAAGGCACAGAGGCCGACAACACCGAGGAGGAAAATGGCAAAGCCCCAGTTGTGGGCCATGAGTCCTGTCGCTTCGGTCATGCTGGAAATCCTTAACAGAGAGCAAAGGTCTCTGAGCTCGAAAAAGTAACGATGCAGTGACGATATGTCGCACTGCAATCAATCGCGGTGATTTTATGGCTAAACACCGGGCAAGTAAAATTCCTATAGCGAAATTATTCGATGGAATAAGGACATAGTGCACCTTTGTAGGGCTGCAGCCCTTGTGCGGTGGGCATTAGCGGGCTTTTGAACAATTAAGTTTTGTTTGTCTGGTAACGAAGCTTTCATTCTCTAAATGATAATGAATATTGTTTGCGTGGGGTTTAAGCGAATGTTTCTCGTGTGGCGAGGGAAGTTGCCGTTACTTGCTTGATTGTCGCTTAGTTGCTGGAACGGATCTTTTAACCGATCCGGTCCTTGGGAATACCGCTCTGGATCAATGTTTTGCGCAAAATCTTCGCCTCGACAGCGTCCCTGTGGGAGCCGGGCTTGCCCGCGATGGCGGTGCGTCAGATATGAATGTGGCGTCTGGGCCGCCGCCATCGCAGGCAAGCCAGCTCCCACATTTGATTTTCGGTGTACTCGAAACAAAAAAAACGCCCCGAACCAGTCGGGGCGTGATTGCTGCGCGGCACTGCGGTTAGGTCTTCCGTGGGGCCGCAGTGGCCGTGTACTCGCTGCTGCTTAGTGGAACTGCTCTTCTTCGGTCGAACCGGTCAACGCGGTCACGGACGAGGTGCCGCCCTGGATCACGGTGGTCATGTCGTCGAAGTAGCCAGTGCCCACTTCCTGCTGGTGCGCCACGAAGGTGTAGCCCTTGGCGGCGTCAGCGAATTCCTGCTCCTGCAGTTTCACGTAGGCGGTCATGTCGTTGCGGGCGTAGTCGTGCGCCAGGTTGAACATGCTGTGCCACATGTTGTGAATGCCGGCCAGGGTGATGAACTGGTGCTTGTAGCCCATGGCGGACAATTCGCGCTGGAACTTGGCGATGGTCGCGTCGTCCAGGTTCTTCTTCCAGTTGAAAGAAGGCGAGCAGTTGTAGGACAGCAGTTGGTCCGGGTATTCCTTCTTGATTGCTTCGGCAAAGCGACGGGCTTCGTCCAGGTCTGGCTTGGCGGTTTCGCACCAGATCAGGTCGGCGTACGGTGCGTAGGCCAGGCCGCGGGCAATCGCCTGGTCCAGGCCGGCGCGTACTTTGTAGAAGCCTTCCTGGGTACGCTCGCCGGTCACGAACGGCTTGTCATACGGGTCGCAGTCCGAGGTCAGCAGGTCTGCTGCGTTGGCGTCGGTACGGGCCAGGATGATGGTCGGTGTACCGGCAACGTCAGCGGCCAGGCGGGCAGCGGTCAACTTCTGTACGGCTTCCTGGGTGGGTACCAGTACCTTGCCGCCCATGTGGCCGCATTTTTTCACGGAAGCCAGCTGGTCTTCGAAGTGCACGCCGGCAGCGCCCGCCTCGATCATGCTCTTCATCAGTTCGTAGGCGTTCAGCACGCCGCCGAAACCGGCTTCAGCGTCGGCCACGATGGGTGCGAAGTAGTCGATGTAGCCTTCGTCGCCCGGGTTCTTGCCGGCTTTCCACTGGATCTGGTCGGCACGACGGAAAGAGTTGTTGATGCGCTTGACCACGGTCGGCACCGAGTCCACCGGGTACAGCGATTGGTCGGGGTACATGGATTCAGCGGAGTTGTTGTCCGCTGCCACTTGCCAGCCGGACAGGTAGATCGCCTGGATACCGGCTTTCACCTGTTGCACTGCCTGGCCGCCAGTAAGGGCGCCCATGCAGTTGACGAAATCTTTGTCGGGACGGAAGGAAGGCTTGGCACCTTGGGTGACCAGGTTCCACAGCTTCTCGGCGCCGAGTTTTGCAAAGGTGTGCTCAGGTTGAACCGAGCCACGCAGGCGGACGACGTCAGCAGCGGAATAAGCGCGGGTCACGCCTTTCCAGCGTGGGTTTTCAGCCCAGTCTTTTTCAAGGGCTGCAATTTGCTGTTCGCGTGTCAGTGCCATGGAGATAAACCTCGTCGCGTTTAGAAGATCCGTTTTCCAGCCGTGCATTCAATGCGTGGGCAGGGCTGCTCGCTGACCAGAAGCTTAGGCGGTCATGTCGGGTTTGACGGGGAAGGCGACGGGATGAACGTGGTGCTCAAGGGGGAGTTGAGCAGGTAAGGGCAAACTGCGGACAGTCTTCGGGCGTCGTGGGCCTTTGTGCGTTCCATCAGTGTGTAGCCGGGTTACCTGGTTAGCTTCCGTCCCTCGGGACAACTTCGTTCCAGTCGCAACCAAAGTCAAACACACCTTGTGGGCGGTACAGACACGAATCGGCTCGGGTGGGTAGCTTGGAGCGGCGATCCGAAGGCCCTTGCCAGGGCCCCTGATTAGCGGGAGCGAGGCCATCATGCACAGGCTTTTTTGTATCGTCAAATGTTTTGTAGTGCTTTTTTTCAAGCACTACATCTTTAGTCTAAGGCGACTCATTGGTCAGTTTTTGGTGCTTCAGTTCAGGGTGTCGACCTTGACCCGTAAAGTCAGGTCATCACGACCCTGAGTAGAGTAGCTGCGGGTTGTAGAGGATTTGTCGGCCTGGGTCTCGCGATTGATGCCGGCCAGGGGGATCCATTCGCCCAAGCGACCGCTGACAGTTGTGTCGGTACTTTGTACGTTCACTACATCGGGACGTTCCTGGCTCATGCGGTCACGGTTGGTACTGATGGCCAGGTGAACGGTCTCGCCGGTGACGCTTGCCGTCACGTAGAAACCCTGGGTGACGTTGCGATACTGGGTCTGGTTCTGCGGGCGGCCGTAGGCGTCCGGCTGAGTGGTGGTGAGTGGCACGCTTTGGCCAACCTGGATCAGCGCAGGTACGCCTTCGCTGGCCTGGATCTGCTGGATACCACCGTCACGGCTGGCAGTGCCATAGCTGATGATGCGGGTCTGGCTATCACCGGTGTTCTGCTGGTTGTTCTCGTTGGTGTCGACAGTGATCAGCAGGCGCTTGGCCGGTGTGTCCAGTTGGGCGAGCAGGGCGCGCAGGTCCTGGATCTTGCCTGGGTCGGCGTTGACGATCAGCTGGTTGCCGTAGGCGCTGACGGTGCCGTCCTTGCCGATGAAGTTCTGCGCCACCGGGAGCAGGTCGGCACTGGTGCGGTTGCTCAGGTTGACGACTTCGGTGTCGGCCACGGCGGAGAAGCTGGCGGTCAGGAGGAGGGCGGTGAGCAGGGTGCGTAGGGACATGTCCGTTATCTCTGCGAGTCATTTAGGCGGGATAGTGCCAGTTTGTCGGCCTGGTGGGTCGCAAATTGAATCGTAGACGGCAAAATGCCCTGGCATGGCAGGGCATTTTGGGGTGTTGCTGAGATAGCCATCGCCGGCAAGCCGGCTCCCACACTTGACCGCGTGCATCCCTTGGAATGCGATCAACTGTGGGAGCTGGCTTGCCTGCGATGCAGGCGACGCGGTCGCGGATCAGTTGCCGCGCACCATATCCACATGCGGAATCCCGACCTCAAGAAACTCGTCACTGACGACCTTGAAGCCCAACCGCTCATAAAACGGCGCCGCATACATCTGCGCACTGAGGAACTGCTTGGTCTGGCCGCGTTTCTCGGCCACGCCAATCACAGCATCCATCAGTTTGTCGCCCACATTCAGGCCGCGCCAGTCCTTGAGGACCGATACACGACCAATCTCGCCCGTAGGCAGCAGGCGCGCAGTGCCGATAGGAAAGTCGCCTTCAAACGCGAGGAAATGCACCGCGCCTGCGTCTTCCGCATCCCACTCCAGCTCCGGTGGAACCGATTGCTCAGCGATAAACACCGCTTCACGAATGCGCCGTATCTCGGCGATATCCTTTTGCCAGTCCGCGACACTTACGTGAATCTTATTCATCGGCAAATCCCAGGCTTCCTTGCTTGACCAGTTCGCACAGCAGGTCACGACCGTCTTCGTCCGCCAGCCACGCACCGAGGTTCTCGGCATGCAGGGCGTCGGCGGCGCAGATCAGTTTCAGCAACTCGCGCAGCTTGCCCGGCAGGTAACGGCTCTGGCCGCTGGCGAACAGCAGTACGTCGTCGTCCACTTCCGACCAGGCCATGCGTGCACTTGGGTTGCGCACCAGGATCGCGCCATCTTGCAGGGCGTTGATGAAGTCTTCTTCGCCCAGCTCTTCGCCGGCCACCAATTCAGGATAGCGCGGTTCGGTCATGAACTGGCCGAACCAGGTCAGCAGCATGCGCTCGTCGCTCATGTGCTCGGCCAGCAGGCTTTTCAGGCGGTCCAGGGCGTCGGTCTGGATCTGGTGCGGATCGCTGACCGGCTGGGCGTCGGCGTCGGTGTAGCGCTCTTCGTCCGTCAGGTACTGGCTGAGGAAGTCGGTGAAGTGGGTCAGCACTTCGGCCGCGCTCGGTGCACGGAAGCCGACGGAGTAAGTCATGCAGTCATCTTCGGCAATGCCGAAATGCGCCAGGCGTGGCGGCAGGTACAGCATGTCGCCCGGTTCCAGCACCCATTCGGCGCTTTCTTCGAATTCGGCGAGGATGCGCAGGTCAGCGTGCTGCAACAGCGGGCTTTCGGAGTTGCACATCTGGCCGATCTTCCAGTTGCGCTTGCCCTGGGCTTGCAGCAGGAACACGTCGTAGTTGTCGAAGTGCGGGCCAACACTGCCGCCGGGTGCGGCAAAGCTGATCATCACATCGTCGATACGCCAGCTTGGCAGGAAGCGGAACTGCTCCAGCAGCTCGGCCACTTCCGGCACGAACTGGTCGACGGCCTGCACCAGCAGGGTCCACTCACGCTCGGGCAGGGTGCTGAACGCGTCTTCAGCGAACGGGCCGCGACGCAGTTCCCACGGGCGCTCGCCGTGCTCGATCACCAGGCGCGATTCGACTTCTTCTTCCAGGGCCAGGCCGGCCAGTTCGTCGGCGTCGATCGGGCTTTCGAAATCAGGAATGGCCTGGCGGATCAGCAGCGGTTTTTTCTGCCAGTAGTCGCGCAGGAATTCCCGTGCCGTGATGCCGCCCAGAAGTTGAAGAGGGATATCAGGATTCATGTGTAACCTATTGAAAGAAAGCACTTTTCAGACTGGAATAAAAACGCCCGGCGCGGCCGGGCGTCTCAAAGGGTCTTGCGAAGATCAGATGCGCTTGGCTTGCTCTACAGCGTTGCCGATGTAGTTGGCCGGGGTGAGCAGTTTCAGCTCGGCCTTGGCCGCAGCTGGCATGTCCAGGCCATCGATGAAAGTTTGCAGCGCTTCAGGGCTGATGCCCTTGCCGCGCGTCAATTCTTTCAGTTTCTCGTACGGGTTTTCGATGTTGTAACGGCGCATCACGGTCTGGATCGGCTCAGCCAGGACTTCCCAGCACGCATCCAGGTCAGCGGCGATCTTCTGCTCATTGAGCTCGAGCTTGCTGATACCTTTGAGGCTGGCTTCGTAGGCGATCACGCTGTGCGCGAAGCCCACGCCGAGGTTGCGCAGTACGGTGGAGTCGGTCAGATCGCGCTGCCAGCGGGAGATCGGCAACTTGCTGGCCAGGTGCTGGAACAGCGCGTTGGCGATGCCGAGGTTGCCTTCGGAGTTTTCGAAGTCGATCGGGTTGACCTTGTGCGGCATGGTCGACGAACCGATTTCACCGGCGATGGTGCGCTGCTTGAAGTAGCCCAGGGAGATGTAGCCCCAGATATCGCGATCGAAGTCGATCAGGATGGTGTTGAAGCGCGCAATGGCGTCGAACAGCTCGGCAATGTAGTCGTGCGGCTCGATCTGCGTGGTGTACGGGTTGAAGCCCAGGCCCAGCTCGTCTTCGATGAAGGCGCGGGCGTTGGCTTCCCAGTCGATCTCGGGGTAGGCCGACAGGTGGGCGTTGTAGTTGCCTACGGCGCCGTTGATCTTGCCCAGCAGTGGCACGGCCGCGACTTGAGCGATCTGACGCTCCAGGCGGTACACCACGTTGGCCAGTTCTTTGCCCAGGGTGGTCGGCGAGGCCGGCTGGCCGTGGGTGCGCGACAGCATTGGCACGTCGGCGAAACGGATGGCCAGTTCGCGGATGGCGTTGGCGGTCTGGCGCATCAGCGGCAGCATCACGTCATCACGGCCTTCACGCAGCATCAGGGCGTGGGACAGGTTGTTGATGTCCTCGCTGGTGCAGGCAAAGTGGATGAACTCGCTGACCTGGGCCAGTTCCGGCAGCTTGGCCGCTTGCTCTTTGAGCAGGTATTCGATGGCTTTTACGTCGTGGTTGGTGGTGCGCTCGATCTCTTTCACACGCTCGGCGTGCTCCAGGGAGAAGTTTTCCGCCAGGGTGTTGAGCACAGCGTTGGCTTGCGCGGAGAACGCCGGCACTTCGCTGATGGCGGGGTGAGCGGCCAGGCGCTGGAGCCAGCGCACTTCAACCAGAACACGAGCACGGATCAAGCCGTATTCGCTGAAAATAGGGCGCAGGGCCTGGGTTTTGCCGGCGTAGCGGCCGTCAACAGGGGAAACCGCAGTGAGCGAAGAGAGCTGCATGGGGTGTTCTCGGACAGTCGGGCAACGAAATGGGGCGCGTATCATACATGAAAAAATCCGCCGGTCCGTCGCCAACTGACCGGCGTATTACGCGTGAGGCTATAAAAAAACGGGTCGCTGCGACTTATTCGTTGCGCATCAACGGGTAAAGCTCTTTGAGCAATTTGCGGCGGCTGATGACCAGCTGCCAACGATGACCGCCCAACTGGCGCCACAGCCGCGCCGAACGAATGCCGGCCAGGAGCAGGGCGCGGATCTTCGAGGCGTTGTTCGGTTGCTGCAGGTTGCGCATGTCGCCGTGCACCTGGATGCGCTGGCGCAAGGTGCTCAAGGTGTCCTGGTACAGCGCGCCACAGGCCGCGATCACGTTTTCGTGGGCGGGGCCGAAGTGTTCCACCTGGGACTGGATCTGCGGCAGGCGTTTGCCGATGGTTTCGAGCATGTCCTCGCGCTTGGCCAGTTGGCGTTCGAGGCCGAGCATCGACAGTGCGTAGCGCAAAGGCTCGCGCTGCAGGGTGCTCGGGTCGCGCTCCAGGGCGCCGATCAGCGCGCGGTAGCCTTCGCGCAGTGCCAGGTCATCACCACCGTAGACCTCCAGGGTGTCCTTGGGGTCGCGGATCAGCAGGCTGCCGAGCATGCAGGTCAGGCCGGCTTCGGTGACCTGGCCGGTCTTGGCAATCTTGTCCACCAGCACCGCGGCGAGGAACACCCCGCCCAATGCCGTCAATTGCTCCTGGGTCGGGCTCATGCCTTCTGGCTCCAGGCTTCGGCCACTTCAATCACGCCGCCGCCCAGACAGATTTCGCCGTCGTAGAACACCACGGACTGGCCCGGCGTCACTGCGCGCTGCGGGTCATCGAAAGTGGCGCGGTAACCGGTCGCGGTTTTTTCCAGGGTGCAAGGCTGGTCGCTCTGGCGATAACGCACCTTGGCGGTCAGGCGGCGCGGGGTGCTCAGGTCGATCGGGTTGACCCAATAGATCTCCGAGGCGAGCAGGGCGCCCGAGAACAGCAGCGGGTGTTCGTTGCCCTGGCCGACGATCAGCTCGTTGTGCTCCAGGTCCTTGATCAGCACGTACCACGGCTCTTCACCGGCGTCTTTCAAGCCGCCGATGCCCAGGCCCTGGCGCTGGCCGATGGTGTGGTACATCAGGCCGTGGTGACGGCCGATGACTTCGCCTTCGGTGGTCTTGATTTCGCCCGGTTGTGCCGGCAGGTACTGCTTGAGGAAGTCGCTGAAACGGCGCTCGCCGATAAAGCAGATCCCGGTGGAATCCTTCTTCTTGGCGGTGGCCAGGCCGTGTTTCTCGGCGATCTTGCGCACTTCGGGTTTTTCCAGCTCGCCCACCGGGAACAGGGTCTTGGCGATCTGTTCGCCGCCGACGGCGTGCAGGAAATAGCTCTGGTCCTTGTTCGGGTCCAGGCCCTTGAGCAGTTCGGTGCGGCCATCGATGTCGCGGCGGCGCACATAGTGGCCAGTGGCAATCAGGTCGGCGCCGAGCGTCATGGCGTAGTCGAGGAACGCCTTGAACTTGATTTCACGGTTACACAGTATGTCCGGGTTCGGCGTGCGGCCGGCCTTGTATTCGGCCAGGAAGTGCTCGAACACGTTGTCCCAGTACTCGGCGGCGAAGTTGGCGGTGTGGAGCTTGATGCCAATCTTGTCGCACACGGCCTGGGCGTCCGCCAGGTCGTCCATGGCAGTGCAATATTCCGTTCCATCGTCTTCTTCCCAGTTCTTCATGAACAGGCCTTCCACCTCATAACCCTGCTCCATGAGCAGGACGGCGGAAACGGAAGAGTCCACGCCGCCGGACATGCCGACGATGACGCGCTTCTTTTGTGTGTCAGAAGGGGCTGGATCACGCATAGGGTTTCAACGGGTGTCTTGAAAAAGGACGCGATTCTATCAGGCTCAGGCCTTCAAGGCTAAAGAGAAGGGCGGATCAATTCGAGACTGTGGCGCTGCCCGGCCAGATAATCGTCGATGCAGCGGATGATCAGCTCGCTGCGCCAGTCGTCGCGCACGGCCAGCAGCTCGTCACGGGTCAGCCAGCGGGCTCGCAGGATGCCTTCGTCGAGTTGATAATCCGGGTGGTGTTTCAGCGCCTTGGCGATGAAGCAGACCCGTTGGTAGGTCACGCCATTGCTCGGGGCCGTGTACAGGTAGATGCCGACGATGCCGGTGGCTTCGACGTCCCAGCCGGTTTCTTCGAGGGTTTCGCGCACGGCGGCTTCGGTGAGGGTTTCATGCGGGTCGAGGTGGCCGGCGGGCTGGTTGAGCACGGCGCGGCCGCCCTTGAGTTCTTCGACCATCAGGAAGCGGCCGTTGTCTTCGACAATGGTGGCGACGGTGATGTGGGGTTGCCAGGTCATTCAATACCTCGTGTTTGCACGGTCATTGCAGGAGCTGGCTTGCCGGCGATGAGGCCCTCAAGCTTTGCGCAAGCCTTGAGGTCGCCATCGCCGGCAAGCCGGCTCCTACAGGGGTATTTGTTTTCAGTCGAGCAGTACAAACAGAAACCCCGGCACGGGGCCGGGGCTTCTTTGCATCCTTACAACCTTACTTCAACTTGGCAATGGCCGCGTTGAGGGTGTTGCTTGGGCGCATGGCTTTGCTGGTCAGCTCCGGGTTCGGCGCGTAATAGCCGCCGATGTCCACTGGCTTGCCCTGTACGGCGTTGAGTTCGGCAACGATGGTTGCTTCGTTCTCGGTCAGGGTCTTGGCCAGTTCGCCGAACTGCGCTTGCAGTGCAGTGTCTTCGGTCTGGGCAGCCAGGGCTTGTGCCCAGTACAGCGCCAGGTAGAAGTGGCTGCCGCGGTTGTCGATGTTGCCGACTTTACGCGATGGCGACTTGTTGTTGTCCAGGAACAGGCCAGTCGCCTGGTCCAGGGTCTTGGACAGAACCAGGGCTTTCGGGTTGTTGTAGTTCACACCCAAATGCTCGAGGGACGCCGCCAGGGCCAGGAACTCGCCCAGGGAATCCCAGCGCAGGAAGTTCTCTTCCACCAGTTGCTGCACGTGTTTCGGAGCCGAACCGCCGGCGCCGGTTTCGAACAGGCCACCGCCGTTCATCAACGGCACGATGGACAGCATCTTGGCGCTGGTGCCCAGTTCCATGATCGGGAACAGGTCGGTCAGGTAGTCACGCAGCACGTTGCCGGTCACCGAGATGGTGTCCAGGCCCTTGCGGGTGCGCTCCAGGGTGAACTTCATCGCGTCGACTGGCGACATGATGCGGATGTCCAGGCCTTCGGTGTTGTGGTCTTTCAGGTAGGCCTGAACTTTCTCGACCACGACGCCGTCGTGTGCACGCTTGGGGTCCAGCCAGAAGATGGCCGGGGTGTTGCTGGCGCGGGCACGGTTGACGGCCAGTTTGACCCAGTCCTGGATCGGTGCGTCTTTGGTCTGGCACATGCGGAAGATGTCGCCGGCTTCAACAGCCTGTTCCATCAGCAGGGTGCCCTTGCTGTCGGTGACGCGGACAACGCCGTCAGCCTTGATCTGGAAGGTCTTGTCGTGGGAGCCGTACTCTTCGGCTTTCTTCGCCATCAGGCCAACGTTTGGCACGCTGCCCATGGTGGTTGGGTCGAAGGCGCCATTGGCCTTGCAGTCTTCGATGACCGCCTGGTAAATGGTGGCGTAGCAGCGATCCGGGATCACGGCCTTGGTGTCGTGCAGCTGGCCGTCGGTGCCCCACATCTTGCCGGAGTCACGGATCATGGCTGGCATCGAGGCGTCGACGATGACGTCGCTCGGCACGTGCAGGTTGGTGATGCCTTTGTCGGAGTTGACCATCGCCAGGGAAGGGCGAGCGGCGTAGACCGCCTGGATGTCAGCTTCGATCTGCGCTTGCTGGTCAGCCGGCAGGGCCTTGATGCGAGCGTACAGGTCGCCGATGCCGTTGTTCAGGTTGAAGCCGATCTGCTCCAGCACGACAGCGTGCTTGGTCAGGGCGTCTTTGTAGAACTCGGCAACGATCTGGCCGAACATGATCGGGTCGGAGACCTTCATCATGGTGGCTTTCAGGTGAACCGACAGCAGAACGCCTTGTTTCTTGGCGTCTTCGATTTCGGCGGCGATGAAGCTGCGCAGGGCTTTCTTGCTCAGCACGGCGGTGTCGATGATTTCGCCAGCTTGTACCGAGGTCTTTTCTTTCAGGACGGTCGCGGTGCCGTCTTGAGCGATCAGCTCGATTTTGACAGCGTCAGCGGCTTCGATCTGTACGGCTTTTTCGCTGCCGTAGAAGTCGCCGTTGTTCATGTGCGCGATGTGCGACTTGGAGTCAGCGGCCCAGGCGCCCATCTTGTGCGGGTGCTTGCGTGCGTAGTTCTTGACCGACAGCGGTGCGCGGCGGTCAGAGTTGCCTTCGCGCAGGACCGGGTTCACGGCGCTGCCCTTGACCTTGTCGTAACGTGCGCGGGTTTCTTTTTCCGCGTCGGTGGTTACGGTTTCCGGGTAGTCCGGCAGGGCGTAGCCCAGGGCCTGCAGTTCCTTGATCGCAGCTTGCAGCTGTGGGGTCGAGGCACTGATGTTAGGCAGCTTGATGATGTTGGCTTCAGGCGTAACGGCCAGGTCGCCGAGTTCAGCGAGGTGGTCCGGGATAGCCTTGGCGCCCAGTTGCTCGGGGAAGCTTGAGAGGATGCGCCCGGCAAGGGAGATGTCGCGGGTTTCCACAGCAATATCAGCTGAAGCGGTGAAGGCCTCTACGATAGGCAGCAGTGAATAGGTGGCGAGGGCTGGGGCTTCGTCGGTGAAGGTGTAGATGATCTTCGAGCGGGTGGGCATATTCGGATTAACTCTCTTCTTTGCTGAAAGCGTGCGCAGAAACTCGAGATGCGCCGGGTGGAGCGCGTTCGTTCAAAGTCATCCATGAGCGAAATGTCGAGGTTTCTTCGCGGTGATGTTGGGTTGCATCAGTCGAGCGTCAAGCGGGTGGACTATTGTTTAGTCCGGCTTTTCTGGCGGAGGGCACTGTTATAGAGCGGTCGGCCGTCGTGACTCTTTGGTCAGCGGCGGCATTATACATAGGTCGCTATGCTTACGCCGAGCCTTCATACAAAAGGTGTGTCGTCCATTGGTCTAAAGGTCGCAGGGGACGGATGGCGTCGGAAGTCGCACAATGTGCTCAACATTGGCGCTTTTCCCGTTTCTTTCAGGCTTGTAGGCCGCCAAGTGTGCTGTTTTCGATGCAAATGAGCATGGCGCGAGGTTTCAGTCGCCATTTATCTGGAGTAGGCTCGAACGCAGCCAGATGTTCAATCCATAGATGGAGTTCAGCATGGGATACAAGAAGATTCAGGTTCCGGCAGTCGGCGACAAAATCACCGTCAATGCAGACCATTCTCTCAATGTTCCTGACAAACCGATCATCCCTTATATAGAAGGCGACGGTATTGGCGTCGACATCAGCCCGGTGATGATCAAGGTGGTCGATGCAGCTGTTGAAAAGGCCTACGGCGGCAAGCGCAAAATCTCCTGGATGGAGGTGTATGCCGGCGAAAAGGCCACTCAAGTCTACGACCAGGACACCTGGCTGCCCCAGGAAACCCTGGATGCTGTGAAGGATTACGTGGTGTCCATCAAGGGCCCACTGACCACGCCGGTCGGAGGTGGCATCCGTTCGCTGAACGTGGCCTTGCGCCAACAGCTCGACCTGTACGTGTGCCTGCGCCCGGTGCGTTGGTTTGAAGGTGTACCGAGCCCGGTCAAGAAGCCTGGCGATGTCGATATGACCATCTTTCGTGAAAACTCCGAAGACATTTACGCCGGCATCGAGTGGAAGGCCGGCTCGCCGGAAGCGATCAAAGTCATCAAGTTTCTTAAGGAAGAAATGGGCGTGACCAAGATCCGTTTCGATCAGGATTGCGGGATTGGCGTAAAGCCGGTCTCGAAGGAAGGCACCAAGCGTCTGGCGCGCAAAGCCCTGCAATATGTAGTGGATAACGACCGCGACTCGCTGACCATCGTGCACAAAGGCAACATCATGAAGTTCACCGAGGGGGCCTTCAAAGAGTGGGCCTACGAAGTGGCGGCTGAGGAATTTGGTGCGACGCTGCTCGACGGCGGCCCTTGGATGCAGTTCAAGAACCCGAAGACCGGCAAGAACGTGGTGGTCAAGGATGCGATTGCCGATGCGATGCTTCAGCAGATCCTGCTGCGTCCGGCAGAGTATGACGTGATCGCGACCCTTAACCTGAATGGCGACTACCTGTCTGACGCCCTGGCGGCGGAGGTGGGCGGTATCGGTATTGCGCCGGGAGCCAACCTCTCCGACACCGTGGCCATGTTCGAGGCCACCCACGGTACGGCGCCCAAGTACGCGGGCAAGGACCAGGTGAACCCGGGCTCGCTGATCCTGTCGGCGGAAATGATGCTGCGCCATATGGGCTGGACCGAAGCGGCCGACCTGATCATCAAGGGCACCAATGGCGCGATTTCGGCCAAGACGGTGACTTATGACTTCGAGCGCTTGATGGAGGGCGCCAAGCTGGTGTCATCGTCGGGCTTTGGCGATGCGCTGATTTCGCACATGTAATCGGCTGGACATAAAAAGCCGGCCATACCGTCGAGGCGGAATGGCCGGCTTTTTATTGGTCATTTGCTCAGTGGCCGACGCAGGCCAATTTCTCTTTTGGTTTTTGAGCATTGCCGTTTGTTGCTGTGCCGATGGTGACTGGCGCACTGATATTTACCGCGTGCATGCCTTTGGGTCCCTGAATAATTTCAAAGTCGACCGGCTGCCCCGCCTTCAGTGTTTTATAACCGTCCATTTTTATCGCTGAGTAATGCGCAAAAAGGTCTTCGTCCTTGCCGTCTTCAATAATGAAGCCGTAACCCTTGGCATTGTTGAACCACTTGACCTTACCGCTAGCCATGCCCATATCCCTCTGCACCAGACTCCATCGCTGGAGTATCATCCAGTTTATCCGTCCTAACCCGAATAAATAAGGTTGACTGCGCGGACCTTTTTTACCCACTGTGGGTTCTATTGGTTGTAACACCGTTTCACCGATAGTCAAGGCGACCAGTCGGTCAGAGTTGAAATTCTGACAGGTCGCCCCCACCACTGTATTTGAACCACTGACGAACCTTTCTTTCCATGCATGCAAACAGCCAGATTCGACTAACATTCAATCAGGATCGCCCGGATCAGGAACATGACGACGACGGTTCTGCAGGCATTGCTGTTCAGGAGGCCAAGCCCGCCCTGCAGGCGCCGCCGATGTACAAGGTGGTTTTGTTCAATGATGACTACACACCGATGGATTTCGTCGTCGAAGTGCTCGAGGTGTTTTTTAACCTGAACCGCGAGTTGGCGACCAAGGTAATGCTGGCCGTTCACACAGAAGGACGGGCAGTATGTGGAGTGTTTACCCGCGACATCGCCGAGACAAAGGCCGTGCAGGTCAACCAGTACGCCAGGGAAAGCCAGCATCCGCTACTCTGTGAAATCGAGAAGGACGGTTAACGCCGACCACTTGGGTATGAGGTGAAGCTATGTTAAACCGCGAGCTCGAAGTCACCCTCAATCTTGCCTTCAAGGAGGCTCGTTCGAAACGTCATGAATTCATGACCGTCGAACACCTGCTGTTGGCACTTTTGGATAACGAAGCTGCCGCCACCGTTTTGCGTGCGTGCGGCGCCAACCTCGACAAACTCAAGCATGACCTGCAGGAGTTTATCGACTCCACTACACCACTGATCCCCGTTCACGATGAAGACCGTGAAACCCAGCCGACCCTGGGCTTCCAGCGGGTGCTTCAGCGTGCCGTGTTCCATGTGCAGAGCTCCGGCAAGCGAGAAGTCACAGGCGCCAACGTGCTTGTGGCGATCTTCAGCGAACAGGAAAGCCAGGCAGTGTTCCTGCTCAAGCAGCAGAGCGTTGCCCGTATCGATGTCGTCAACTACATCGCCCACGGTATCTCCAAGGTGCCTGGGCACGGCGATCATTCCGAGGGTGAGCAGGATATGCAGGACGACGAGGGCGGTGAGTCTTCTTCTTCGGGCAATCCACTGGATGCCTATGCCAGCAACCTCAATGAACTGGCGCGCCAGGGGCGGATCGATCCGCTGGTGGGGCGTGAGAATGAGGTTGAGCGTGTAGCGCAGATCCTCGCGCGTCGTCGCAAGAACAACCCGTTGCTGGTGGGTGAGGCGGGCGTGGGTAAAACCGCGATTGCCGAAGGCCTGGCCAAGCGCATCGTCGACAACCAGGTGCCGGACCTGCTGGCCAATAGTGTCGTCTACTCCCTGGACCTGGGCGCGTTGCTCGCCGGGACCAAGTACCGTGGCGATTTCGAGAAGCGCTTCAAGGCGCTGCTCGGTGAGCTCAAAAAACGTCCGCAGGCCATTCTGTTCATTGATGAGATCCACACCATCATTGGTGCCGGTGCGGCATCCGGTGGGGTGATGGACGCCTCCAACCTGCTCAAGCCGCTGCTGTCGTCGGGTGATATCCGCTGCATCGGCTCGACCACGTTCCAGGAATTCCGCGGCATCTTCGAAAAAGACCGTGCCCTGGCGCGCCGCTTCCAGAAAGTCGACGTGTCCGAGCCTTCGGTTGAAGACACCATTGGCATCCTGCGCGGCCTGAAGGGGCGCTTCGAAGCGCACCACGGCATCGAGTACACCGATGAAGCCCTGCGTTCGGCGGCAGAGCTGGCGTCGCGCTACATCAACGACCGGCACATGCCGGACAAGGCTATCGACGTGATCGACGAGGCGGGCGCCTACCAGCGCCTGCAGCCAGTCGAGAAACGTGTGAAGCGTATCGACGTGCCTCAAGTCGAGGACATCGTGGCGAAGATTGCGCGGATTCCGCCAAAACACGTCACCAGTTCCGACAAGGAGCTGCTGCGTAACCTCGAGCGCGACCTGAAACTGACCGTGTTCGGCCAGGATGCCGCGATCGATTCGCTGTCCACCGCCATCAAGCTGTCCCGTGCGGGCCTCAAGTCGCCGGACAAGCCCGTGGGTTCGTTCCTGTTCGCAGGCCCGACCGGCGTCGGCAAGACCGAAGCGGCGCGGCAGTTGGCCAAGGCCATGGGTATCGAGCTGGTGCGTTTCGACATGTCCGAATACATGGAGCGTCACACCGTGTCGCGCCTGATCGGTGCGCCTCCGGGCTATGTCGGTTTCGACCAGGGCGGCCTGTTGACCGAGGCCATCACCAAGCAGCCGCATTGCGTGTTGCTGCTCGATGAAATCGAGAAGGCCCACCCGGAAGTCTTCAACCTGCTGCTGCAGGTGATGGACCACGGGACCCTGACCGACAACAACGGGCGCAAGGCGGACTTCCGCAACGTGATCGTGATCATGACCACCAACGCCGGTGCCGAAACGGCCGCCCGGGCTTCGATCGGCTTCAGTCATCAGGATCACTCGTCCGATGCCATGGAAGTGATCAAGAAGAGCTTCACGCCGGAGTTCCGCAACCGTCTGGACACCATTATCCAGTTTGGTCGCCTCAGCCATGAGGTCATCAAAAGTGTGGTGGACAAGTTCCTTACCGAGCTCCAGGCGCAGTTGGAAGACAAGCGCGTGCAGTTGGAAGTGACAGATGCGGCACGCAGTTGGCTGGCCGAAGGCGGTTACGATGCGGCAATGGGCGCTCGCCCAATGGCGCGTCTGATCCAGGACAAGATCAAACGGCCATTGGCCGAAGAGATCCTGTTCGGCGAGTTGTCCGACCATGGTGGCGTGGTGCACATCGACCTGAAGGACGGCGAGCTGACCTTCGAGTTCGAAACCACGGCCGAAATGGCCTGATAGCTGACTGCAATAAAGCAAAAGGCGCCGAAAGGCGCCTTTTTGCTGTGTGTAATGAGGTTGGCCACTATCACATGATCACTGAAGATCCACTGTGGGAGCTGGCTTGCCTGCGATGGCGGTGGTTCAGCCTGCCCATGTGTGGCTGATACACCGCCATCGCAGGCAAGCCAGCTCCCACAGGGGAGTTGTGGTGATGGTTAAATAGCGCACACACAAAAACGCCCGGCATAACCGGGCGTTTTGTATTGACTTGCTTAGCGAGCGCGGTAAGTGATGCGCCCTTTGCTCAAGTCATAGGGCGTCAGCTCGACGCGCACTTTGTCACCGGTAAGAATACGAATGTAGTTCTTGCGCATCTTGCCGGAGATATGCGCGGTTACGACGTGCCCATTTTCCAACTCCACACGAAACATGGTGTTGGGCAGGGTGTCGACGACAGTGCCTTCCATTTCGAAGCTGTCTTCTTTCGACATGCAGTAAAGCCCTCGGTATCCAGTGAATGGCCCGGTGCAACTGCGCCAGGCAAAAGCGGCGTGCATTGTGCCCGAAAAAGGGTGTTTAAGCCAAGGGGTTCTAGTTAAGCACGACCCATCTTTGATTAATCAGCAGTTCAATAGGCCGATATTGGGTCTTGTAGTTCATCTTTTTGCAGTTTTTGATCCAGTAGCCGAGGTACACCGCTTCCAGTTCCAGGCGCAGGGCTTCGCCGATTTGCCACAGGATGGCAAAGCGCCCGAGGCTGCGGCGCTCTTCGGCGGGTTCGTAGAAGGTATAAACCGCCGAAAGGCCGTTGGGCAGCAAATCGGTGACCGCGACGGCCAGCAGGCGGCCATCGAGTCGAAACTCATAAAATCTCGAAAACGGCAGGTCGCGCACCAGGAACGTCGAAAACTGGTCGCGGCTCGGTGGAAACATATCGCCGTCGGCATGGCGCTGTTCGATGTAGCGCTGGTAAAGGTCGAAATATTCTTCGCTGAACCGTGGCTTGGTGGCCGTCACCGTCAGGTCGGCGTTGCGCTTGAGGATGCGCTTCTGATTGCGGTCCGGCAGGAACTGCGCCACCGGAATGCGCGCCGGCACGCAAGCGTTGCAGTTCTGGCAGTGCGGGCGGTACAGGTGGTCGCCGCTGCGCCGGAAGCCCATCTCGGAAAGGTCGGCATACACATGCACGTCCATCGGCTGGCTGGGGTCGAGGAACAGCGTCGTGGCCTGCTCGTCGGGCAGATAGCTGCAAGAGTGGGCTTGAGTGGCATAGAACTTCAACCGCGCCAGCTCGGTCATGATCAACCCTCGGGATAAGCTTTGAAATAAGTGTAAGCCAGGTGCGCGCAAGTCGCCTAGGAAACCCACGGTCCAGAGCTGGTTTGGTCCAGGTGGTCGCGCAGGAAGCCGGCAAATACGTCACGCGGTATGGCCCGGGCGCCGAGGCTGTGCAGGTGATCATTGGGCATCTGGCAGTCGATCAGGACGAAACCCCAGGCCTGCAGTTGCCGGGTGAGCGTGGCAAAGCCGAACTTCGAGGCGTTGTCGGCGCGACTGAACATGGATTCGCCAAAGAACAGTTGCCCCATCGCCAGGCCGTACAGGCCGCCCACCAGTTGGCCCGCATCCCACACTTCCACGGAATGCGCGTAGCCACGGTGGTGCAGCTCCAGGTAGGCGCTCTGGATACCTTCAGTGATCCACGTGCTGTCAGCGTAGGCGCGGGGGGCGGCGCAGGCCTGGATGACAGCGGCGAAGTCCTGGTCGAAGGTCACGGTATAGCGCTGCTGGCGCAGCAATTTTGCAAGGCTGCGCGAGACGTGCAACTCGTCGGGGAAGATCACGGTGCGCGGGTCTGGCGACCACCAGAGGATCGGCTGGCCCTCCGAAAACCACGGAAAGCAGCCATGCCGGTAGGCCTGGATCAGTCGCTCGGCCGACAGGTCGCCACCGGCGGCCAGCAGGCCATTGGGTTCGCGCATGGCCTTGGCCAGCGGCGGGAAAGTCAGGGAGTCGCGTTGCAACCAGGTCAGCATGGCATCCAGGCTTACGGAAGGGGAGGGGAGTGGCAGGTAGGGCACCTGCCGCACGAGTGCTGATTATTGTCGACGCAGCGCTGTGGGGCCAGCCCGAATCGGGTGTCGGCACGGATTAGCGTGAGCGGGTGTTTCTGCAACTCTGGGTCGCTGTCGCGGTCGTAATCGGGTCTGGGCCATGCAGGCCATTTGCCAAGCTGCTCCGGATTGGCAAAAACAGCTCATAAGCCTTTGTCAGCAAAGACAATGCATGCTCAAATTGACCGCGTTATGACAACTCAATTGTCTATGCTGATGGGTAGGGGGCAAGGGCGTGGCATCGGTGGCACAAACCCGTACAATGCGGCCATTGTGGCGTTATCGCCATTTCACCTAGCCGTTATCCGGTGTTAAAAGTAGATTCAACGACATTCGTTCATTTTTCAGCTGCTCGGATTGGGCAGTCATGTGCAGTCATTCAACAGATGGACGCGCTAATGGCGCAGGAATAGACCCGTTTTGAAGAAATCCGCCGCAACACCCAAAGCAGCAGTCGTGCCGGCCTGGCGCCAGCACCTGCATTATCGACTCAAGGAAGGTGCGCTGATCGCAATCGGCGCGCTGTGCCTGTTCCTGATGATGGCCTTGCTCACCTATGGCAAGGACGATCCGGGCTGGAGCCACAACAGCAAGATCGAAGACGTGCAGAACTTCGGCGGGCCTGCCGGTTCCTACAGCGCCGATATCCTGTTCATGGTGCTGGGTTACTTTGCGTACATCTTCCCCTTGTTGCTGGCGATCAAGACCTGGCAGATCTTCCGTCAGCGCCATGAGCCGTGGCAGTGGAGCGGCTGGCTGTTCTCCTGGCGCCTGATCGGCCTGGTGTTCCTGGTGCTGTCCGGCGCGGCGCTGGCCCATATCCATTTTCATGCACCCACCGGCCTGCCGGCGGGCGCTGGCGGTGCGCTGGGCGAAAGCCTCGGCGACCTGGCGCGCAGGACCCTGAATATCCAGGGCAGCACCCTGATGTTCATCGCGCTGTTCCTGTTCGGCCTCACGGTGTTCACCGACCTGTCATGGTTCAAGGTGATGGACGTGACCGGCAAGATCACCCTCGACCTGCTGGAGCTGTTCCAGGGCGCCGCCAATCGCTGGTGGGCCGCCCGGGTAGACCGCAAGCGCATGGTGGCCCAGCTGCGTGAGGTCGACACCCGCGTCAACGAGGTCGTCGCCCCGAGCACGCCGGACCGTCGCGAGCAGGCCAAGGTCAAGGAGCGCCTTATCGAGCGCGAGCAGGCCCTGAGCAAGCACATGTCGGACCGCGAGAAACAGGTACCGCCCGTTATCGCCCCTGCGCCGCCCAAGGCCCCCGAGCCGAGCCATCGCGTGCAGAAAGAGAAGCAGGCGCCGTTGTTCGTCGACAGCGCCGTCGAAGGCACCTTGCCGCCGATCTCGATCCTCGACCCGGCCGAAAAGAAACAACTCAACTATTCCCCGGAATCCCTGGCGGCTGTCGGCCACCTGCTGGAAATCAAGCTCAAGGAGTTTGGCGTCGAAGTGTCGGTGGACTCGATCCATCCCGGCCCCGTGATTACCCGCTACGAAATCCAGCCTGCCGCTGGCGTGAAGGTCAGCCGTATCGCCAACCTGGCAAAGGACTTGGCTCGCTCCCTGGCCGTGACCAGCGTGCGTGTGGTGGAAGTGATTCCCGGCAAGACCACCGTGGGTATCGAGATTCCCAACGAAGACCGCCAGATCGTGCGCTTCTCCGAAGTGCTCTCGACGCCTGAATACGACAACTTCAAGTCGCCGGTCACCCTGGCCCTGGGCCACGACATCGGCGGCAAGCCGGTGATCACTGACCTGGCGAAAATGCCTCACCTGCTGGTGGCCGGTACCACCGGTTCCGGTAAGTCGGTGGGTGTGAACGCGATGATCCTGTCGATCCTGTTCAAGTCCGGCCCGGAAGACGCCAAGCTGATCATGATCGACCCGAAGATGCTGGAACTGTCGATCTACGAAGGCATTCCGCACCTGCTGTGCCCGGTGGTCACCGACATGAAGGACGCCGCCAACGCCCTGCGTTGGAGCGTCGCCGAGATGGAGCGTCGCTACAAGCTGATGGCGAAGATGGGCGTGCGTAACCTGTCGGGCTTCAACGCCAAGATCAAGGAAGCCCACGAGCGCGGCGAGACCATCGATGACCCGTTGTACAAGCGTGAAAGCATCCACGACGAAGCGCCGAAACTGACCAAGCTGCCGACCATCGTGGTGGTGGTCGACGAATTTGCCGACATGATGATGATCGTCGGCAAGAAGGTTGAAGAGCTCATCGCACGTATCGCCCAGAAGGCCCGTGCGGCCGGTATCCACCTGATTCTCGCCACCCAGCGGCCATCGGTGGACGTGATCACCGGCCTGATCAAGGCCAACATCCCGACGCGCATGGCGTTCCAGGTGTCGAGCAAGATCGACTCGCGGACCATCATCGACCAGGGTGGCGCCGAACAATTGCTGGGCCACGGTGACATGCTCTACATGCCGCCCGGCACCAGCCTGCCGATTCGGGTTCACGGCGCGTTCGTGTCCGACGATGAAGTACACCGCGTGGTGGAAGCCTGGAAGCTGCGTGGCGCGCCGGAATACAACGACGACATCCTCAACGGCGTCGAAGAGGCCGGCAGCGGCTTTGAAAACGGCGGCGGTGGCGGTGAAGACGATGCCGAAACCGATGCCCTGTATGACGAAGCCGTGGCGTTTGTGCTGGAAAGCCGTCGTGCCTCGATCTCTGCGGTACAGCGCAAACTGAAGATCGGCTACAACCGCGCCGCCCGCATGATCGAAGCCATGGAAATGGCCGGCGTCGTCACCGCAATGAACACCAACGGCTCGCGCGAAGTCATTGCCCCCGGGCAGATGCGCGACTGATCCCGCGCCGCGTGGCAGCACGCGGCGCGCCCTGACCATTCAATGAGGACTCCCATGCGTCTTATCCGCATGCTGTTGTTGCCGGCCCTGGCCCTGACCGCTGTTTCGGCCCATGCCGACCCGGCTTCCGTCGCCAGCCTGACCAACCTGTTGGACAAATCCAAGACCCTGACCGCGCGTTTTTCGCAGCTGACCCTGGATGCCGGCGGCACCCAGCTGCAGCAGACCGAAGGCGAAATGGCCGTGCAGCGCCCAGGGCTGTTCTACTGGCACACCGAGGGCAAGTCCGAGCAGACCATCGTCTCCGACGGCCAGAAAGTCACCCTGTGGGACCCGGACCTGGAACAGGCGACTATCAAGAAGCTCGACCCGCGCCTGAACCAGACCCCGGCCTTGCTGTTGTCCGGTGATGTGTCGAAGATCAACGACAGCTTCGAGATCACCTCCAAGCAAACCAGCAACGTGATCGAGTTCACTCTCAAGCCCAAGTCCAAGGACACGCTGTTCGACAGCCTGAACCTGTCATTTGGTAACGGTGTGATCAACAACATGCGCCTGATCGACAGCGTCGGCCAGCGCACCGATATCCTGTTCTCCGGGGTCAAGGCCAACGAGCCGGTGCCGGCGTCCAAGTTCAAGTTCGACATCCCCAAGGGTGCCGACGTGATCCAGGAATAATCTGCCCAGAGGTTTCAAACGCTGCCCATGGATTTGTTTCGAAGTGACCCGATTGCTCAACCTTTGGCCGCGCGCCTGCGCTCGACCAACCTGGATGAGTACGTCGGCCAGGAACACCTGCTCGCCCGTGGCAAGCCATTGCGCGAAGCCCTGGAGCAGGGTGCGCTGCACTCGATGATTTTCTGGGGGCCGCCAGGCGTGGGTAAAACCACCCTGGCGCGGCTGCTGGCAAAGGTCTCGGATGCGCACTTCGAAACGGTCTCGGCGGTGCTCGCCGGGGTCAAGGAGATCCGCCAGGCGGTGGATGTGGCCAAGCAACAGGCCGGGCAGTACGGCAAGCGCACCATCCTGTTCGTCGACGAAGTGCATCGCTTCAACAAGTCGCAGCAGGATGCGTTCCTGCCTTACGTTGAAGACGGCACGCTGATCTTCATCGGCGCGACCACCGAAAACCCTTCGTTCGAATTGAACAACGCCTTGCTCTCGCGGGCGCGGGTCTACGTACTCAAAAGCCTGGACGAGGCGGCGATGCGAAAGCTGCTGCATCGCGCATTGAGCGAAGACAAGGGGCTGGGCAAGCGCCAGCTCAGCGTGAGCGAAGAGGGCTTCAAGATATTGCTCACCGCCGCCGATGGTGACGGCCGCCGCTTTCTCAACCTGGTGGAGAATGCTTCCGACCTGGCAGAAGACGGCAGTGAGATTGGGGTCGACCTGCTGCAAAGCCTGCTCGGTGATACCCGTCGTCGTTTCGACAAGGGCGGCGAAGCCTTCTACGATCAGATTTCGGCGCTGCACAAATCCGTGCGTGGCTCCAACCCCGACGGTGCGCTGTACTGGTTTGCGCGCATGATCGACGGTGGCTGCGACCCGCTCTACCTGGCGCGCCGTGTAGTGCGCATGGCCAGCGAAGACATCGGCAATGCCGACCCGCGTGCGCTGAGCCTGTGCCTCGCCGCGTGGGATGTGCAGGAGCGCCTCGGCAGTCCGGAAGGCGAGCTGGCGGTGGCCCAGGCCATTACCTACCTGGCCTGCGCGCCAAAAAGCAACGCGGTGTACTTGGGCTTCAAGTCGGCGTTGCGCGCTGCCGCTGAATACGGCTCCCTTGAGGTGCCGATGCACCTGCGCAATGCGCCGACCAAGCTGATGAAACAACTGGGTTATGGCGATGAATACCGCTATGCCCACGATGAGCCGGACGCCTATGCGGCCGGTGAAGACTACTTCCCCGATGAGCTTGAGCCGCTGGCGCTCTATCAGCCGGTGCCCCGTGGCCTGGAGCTGAAGATCGGCGAAAAGCTCAATCACCTCGCGCAACTGGATCGACTCAGCCCCCGGCAGCGGAGAAAGTAGTGCTCAAGACGATTCTTGCCGTGTCCGTAGCCGGCATCGCTGGTACATTATTGCGTTTCGCCGCTGGCACTTGGGTCAGCGCCAATTGGCCGAAGCATTTTTATGCGGCGACCCTGGCGGTCAACCTGGTGGGCTGCCTGATCATCGGGCTGTTGTACGGCTGGTTCCTGTTGCGCCCGGAAGTACCGATTGAAATTCGCGCCGGCTTGATTGTCGGCTTTGTAGGCGGTCTGACGACCTTTTCATCCTTTTCACTGGATACGCTGCGCCTGCTGGAAAGCGGGCAGGCCCTGGTAGCCTTCGGTTACCTGGGCATCAGCGTGTTCGGCGGGCTGCTCGCCACCTGGGCCGGCCTGTCCTTGACCAAACTTTGATAAACGAGAGACCGACATGCTCGATTCCAAACTGTTACGTAGCAACCTTCAGGACGTAGCGGACCGCCTGGCATCCCGTGGCTTTGCCTTGGATGTCGCGCGCATCGAAGCGCTGGAAGAACAGCGCAAGACCGTCCAGACCCGCACCGAAGCACTGCAGGCTGAGCGTAATGCGCGTTCCAAATCCATCGGTCAGGCCAAGCAGCGCGGCGAAGACATCGCGCCGTTGATGGCGGATGTCGAGCGCATGGGCACCGAGCTGTCCGAAGGCAAGGTCGAGCTGGACAAGATCCAGACCGAGCTGGACTCGATCCTGCTGGGCATTCCCAACGTGCCCCACGAATCCGTGCCGATTGGCGAAGACGAAGACGGCAACGTCGAAGTGCGCCGTTGGGGCACGCCAAAAGCCTTTGATTTTGAGATCAAGGACCACGTTGCCCTGGGCGAATTGACCGGCGGCCTGGACTTTGAAACCGCTGCGAAAATGTCCGGCGCACGCTTTGCCTTGCTGCGTGGCCCGATCGCCCGCATGCACCGTGCCCTGGCGCAGTTCATGATCAACCTGCACACCGCCGAACACGGTTACGAAGAGGCCTACACCCCTTACCTGGTGCAGGCGCCGGCGCTGGTGGGCACCAGCCAGTTGCCGAAATTCGAAGAAGACCTGTTCAAGATCAGTCGCGACGGCGAAGCCGACCTGTACCTGATCCCGACGGCCGAAGTGTCGCTGACCAACATCGTGTCCGGCGAGATTCTCGACGCCAAGCAACTGCCTCTGAAATTTGTGGCGCACAGCCCATGCTTCCGCAGCGAAGCCGGTGCCTCGGGCCGTGACACCCGCGGCATGATCCGCCAGCACCAGTTCGACAAGGTCGAGATGGTGCAAGTGGTCGAGCCGTCGAAGTCGATGGAAGCCCTGGAAGGCCTGACCGCCAACGCCGAACGCGTCCTGCAACTGCTGGAGCTGCCGTACCGCGTGCTCGCACTGTGCACCGGCGACATGGGTTTCAGCGCCGTGAAGACCTACGACCTCGAGGTGTGGGTGCCGAGCCAGGACAAGTACCGCGAGATTTCGTCGTGCTCCAACTGCGGTGATTTCCAGGCGCGTCGTATGCAGGCGCGTTTCCGTAACCCGGAAACCGGCAAGCCGGAGCTGGTGCACACCCTCAACGGTTCCGGCCTGGCCGTAGGCCGTACGCTGGTAGCCGTGTTGGAAAACTACCAGCAGGCTGACGGCTCGATCCGCGTACCGGACGTGCTCAAGCCGTACATGGCGGGCGTCGAGGTCATCCGCTAAATGGAATTTCTGCCGCTGTTTCATAACCTGCGCGGCAGTCGTGTGTTGGTCGTCGGTGGCGGGGAGATTGCCTTGCGCAAATCCCGGCTGCTGGCCGACGCCGGTGCGTTGCTGCGGGTGGTTGCTCCCCAGATCGAAAGCCAGCTCAACGAGCTGGTGCTGGGCAGTGGCGGGGAACTGATTTTGCGCGGTTATCAGGAGGCCGACCTCAACGGGTGCACCCTGATCATCGCCGCCACCGACGATGAGCCACTGAACGCGCAAGTGTCCAGTGATGCCAAGCGTCGTTGCGTGCCGGTCAATGTGGTGGACGCGCCAGCCTTGTGCAGCGTGATCTTCCCGGCAATTGTCGACCGTTCACCCTTGGTGATAGCGGTGTCCAGCGGCGGCGATGCGCCGGTGCTGGCACGCTTGATCCGCGCCAAGCTGGAAACCTGGATTCCGTCCACCTATGGCCAACTGGCCGGGTTGGCGGCGCGTTTTCGTGCCCAGGTAAAGAGTTTGTACCCGGATGTGCAGCAACGTCGCGCATTCTGGGAAGACGTCTTCCAGGGCCCGATTGCCGACCGCCAGCTCGCCGGGCAGGGCGCCGAGGCCGAGCGCCTGTTGATCGAGAAGGTCAATGGCGCACCGCCAGACGCGCCAGGTGAGGTCTACTTGGTGGGCGCTGGCCCCGGCGACCCGGACCTGCTGACCTTCCGCGCCTTGCGCCTGATGCAGCAGGCTGACGTGGTGCTGTACGACCGCCTGGTCGCTCCGGCGATTCTTGAACTGTGCCGCCGCGACGCTGAACGTGTGTACGTCGGCAAGCGCCGCGCCGATCACGCTGTGCCGCAAGACCAGATCAACCAGCAATTGGTCGACCTGGCCAAGCAAGGCAAGCGCGTACTGCGCCTCAAGGGCGGCGATCCGTTCATCTTTGGGCGTGGTGGCGAAGAAATCGAGGAATTGGCCGCCCATGGCATCCCGTTCCAGGTGGTGCCGGGGATCACGGCGGCCAGCGGTTGCGCGGCGTATGCCGGGATCCCGCTGACCCATCGCGATTATGCGCAGTCGGTGCGGTTCATCACCGGGCATTTGAAGGACGGTACGTCGGATCTGCCTTGGCATGACCTTGTCGGCCCCTCGCAGACCCTGGTGTTCTACATGGGCCTGATCGGTCTGCCGATCATCTGTGAACAGCTGATCAAGCATGGTCGCGCGGCGGATACGCCTGCGGCGTTGATCCAGCAGGGCACCACGTCCAACCAGCGCGTGTTCACCGGCACCCTGGCCGACTTGCCGCGCATGGTGGCGGAGCATGAAGTGCATGCCCCGACACTGGTGATCGTCGGCGAGGTGGTGGTGCTTCGCGAAAAGCTCAAATGGTTCGAAGGCGCTCAGTCTCAAATCTAAGGCGTAAACGCATCGCGGGCAAGCCCGCTCCCACAGGGGATCGCATTCCAATGTGGGAGCGGGCTTGCCCGCGATGAGGCCGTCAAAGCCATCCAAAATTCCGGATCAGCTCCGCACGCCTTTGGCAATCAATCGTTCGCGGTTGTGCTGGGTATCGAACGATTGCAACGGGCCCTTGGGCACAATCCCCGTCGGATTGATCGTGCGATGGCTCGCGTAGTAATGCCCCTTGATGTGCGCAAAATCCACCGTCTCGGCCACCCCCGGCCACTGATACATTTCCCTTAGCCAGTTCGACAGGTTCGGATAATCTGCAATCCTGCGCAGGTTGCATTTGAAGTGCCCGTAGTACACCGCATCAAAGCGAATCAGCGTGGTGAACAGGCGCACATCGGCTTCGGTCAGGTATTCACCGGCCAGGTAGCGATGATCGCTCAGGTGTTGCTCCAGATAATCCAGCTCGGCAAACACATCATCAAACGCACTTTCGTACGCCTGCTGCGACGTGGCGAAGCCTGCGCGGTACACGCCGTTGTTCACAGCGGGATAGATGCGCTCGTTCAGGGCGTCGATGGTCGGGCGCAGGGCCTCGGGGTAGAAGTCGAGGGTGTTGCCGGTCAGCCCGTTGAAGGCGCTGTTGAACATGCGGATGATCTCCGCTGACTCATTGCTCACGATGCGCTTAAGCTTCTTGTCCCACAGCACGGGCACGGTGACGCGGCCGGTGTAGTCGGCGGTATCGGCGGTGTAGCGTTGGTGCATGAAGTCGAAACCATCCAGCCTGTCGCCGGTGGAGCCGTGGGCCTTGTCGAAGGTCCAGCCATTCTCCAGCATCAACCAACTGACCACCGACACGTCGATCAAGTCTTCCAGGCCCTTGAGCTTGCGCAGGATCAGGGTGCGATGGGCCCAGGGGCAGGCCAGGGACACATACAGGTGATAGCGGCCGGCCTCGGCCTTGAAGCCACCTTCGCCGCTCGGGCCGGGCGCGCCGTCGGCAGTGACCCAGCTCCGGCGTTGTGCCTGTTCCCGTTGGAATGCGCCATCGGCGCTACTTTCGTACCACTGGTCTTTCCAGTGTCCTTCGATCAGCAAGCCCATGACTGGCTCCTCGGCTAATAAGCGTTGGAGGCCAGTCTAAAGGGCTAAGTTCGATTTAAAAGCGCAAAGACCGGGCGTGAATAATCGATTAAATCGATTTGTCCCGCGCGTCCCAGTACTGCTGGGCCAGCACGAACGCCTGTTCCCGCGTGTGGCCGAGGCCGCGCAAGGCCAGGGCCATGGTGGCGATCAGCGCCAGTTGCGGGTAGCTGTCTTCGACATCGCCACGCCACAGGGCCTTGAGGTGTTCGGGTTCCAGCGTGGCAGGTTTGACGTGGCGCTGGGCGGAGAGGGCAGGCCATTCCTCGTCCCAGCTTTCGCCGTCGGTGGTGCCGTACAGGTGGCTGGCGGAGTCGGGGTTGATCTCGATCTCGCCGCCATCACCTTTCACCACAATCACGTTATCGCCCAGCAAGCCGCTGGCATCGCGGTGCACGCCCTGATAGCCCGGGTGGAAGATGCTTTGCAGGCCCAGGCGCGCATTCAGCGGGTTGAGCAGGCGCGCCAGGGAGTGGATCGGCGAGCGCAGGCCCAGGGTGTTGCGCAGGTCAATCATGCGTTGCAGTTGCGGCGCCCAGTCGCCCAGCGGAATAAACGCCAGGTTGCCTTGCGCATAGGCGGCCTCGACCTGCTGCCAGTTGCGGCACAGCGGGATCTGTAAACCTTCCAGCAATTGTTCGGTATACAGCCGACCGGCCGTGTGGGCGCCGCCGCCGTGCATGAGGATGCGCACGCCGTTCTGTGCCAGGCACTTGGCCGCCAGCAGGTACCACGGCAGGTGGCGCTTCTTGCCAGCGTAGGTCGGCCAGTCGACATCCACGTTCAACGCCGGGGCGTCGAGCCGTTCGCGCACGGCTTCGGTGAAGCCGGCGAGTTCTTCCGGGCTTTCTTCCTTGTGGCGCAGCAGCATCAGGAAGGCGCCGAGCTGGGTGTCTTCGACTTTTTCGTCGAGCAGCATGCCCATGGCTTCGCGGGCTTCCTCGCGGGTGAGGTTGCGCGCGCCGCGCTTGCCTTTGCCCAGGATGCGCACGAACTGCGCAAACGGGTGTTCGGCAGGAGTTTGGAGGGTCAGCGGGGCAAAGTCGGTCATAAGCAATTCGTCGGCCTGGGCAGGCCCGCCAGCTTGGCGGCGAGTTTGGCGGGAGTGCCGTTGAAGAGTTTGTTGAGGTGCAGGCTGTTGCCCTTTTCCGCACCGAGCTTCAAGGCGGTGTACTTAATCAGTGGGCGCGTGGCCGGGGACAGCTGGAACTCGGCATAGAAACCGCGCAGCAATTCGAGGATTTCCCAGTGGGCCGGGGTCAGCTCCAGCGCTTCAATGGCAGCGAGAGCGTTGGCCACGTCGGCAGACCATTGGTTGAGGTCGACGAGGTAGCCGTCCTTGTCCAGCTCAAGGCTGCGTTCGCCTACGGTCAGGGTGTTCATAGCCAAGTGTTGACCTTGTCGTAGTCGAGCGACAGTTGTACGAAACCCGGGTAGTCGACGCTGTCGGCCCAGTCCGGCAGGGGCAGGTTACGTGCCTGCATATCTTCGGCCAGCACAAACACCTTCACGCCCTTGGTGTGCAGGGCGGGGGCATGGAGCCCGTAGGCGCCGTCGCCGCACAGCAGGATTGCGTCCTCAGCGCCGCAGATACGCAGGCAGCTGTCGAGGCGGCTATCGGAAAACGGCGAGTGAGACACCACGTGTAGAGTCGACATCAGAGGGTAATCACCTGGTCGTAACGGTCAATCAATTCGGAAATGGCTTCGTTGCTCAACGGTTGCGCCTCGGTGGGTGGCGTCAAGCCCCGCACGGCCATGCTGTGACGGCAAACAAATACATCGTCGATGCCGAACAGCCCCAATGCCTGCAGATTGGCGCTGAGGTCCTTCTGTTGCACGGCCTTGGCATTCTGGTGCGGTGCCAGCTGGAACACGCCGTCATCCATGAACAGCAGGCCGATGGGCAGATCGAAGGCGCCACCGGCCAGCACGATGTCCAGGGCTTCCCGCGCACTCGGGCCGGACCAGGGCGCCTGGCGGCTGATCACCAATAAGGATTTGGACATCTCACGGCCCTCCAAAGCAGATCAGGCGGTCGGCGGACTGCGCAGCATCGTGCAACTGCCCCAGGCCGGAGAGCGCCCAGGGCGCTTCCAGGTTCACCGCGCTGCGTTGATAACGCGTGGCTTCCTCCTGGTTGAGCACGCCACGGCGCAGGGCGGCGGCGATGCACACCACACCATCAAGCCCATGCTCGCTGACAAATTCGCGCCATTGGCGGGCGATGTCTTGCTCATCCTGGGGGGCGACGATGTTATTGGAGGCGCTGTAGACGCCATCCTGATAGAAAAACAGCCGAACAATCTCGTGCCCGCCCGCCAGCGCGGCCTTGGCAAACAGCAAGGCGCGGCGCGAGGAGGGCGCATGGGCGGCGGAAAACAGGGCAATTGCAAACTTCATGGAACACTCTGCCAGCAAACGTGGGCCAATGATAAAGCCGCTGCCACGAAAAAGCCCGTCGTGATCAAAACGGTCACTGTCGCTGACCGTTCCGGCGATTGCCGCCGCGCCAAAGGCTGCCTAGTCTGTGGGCACCCGAAACGGAATTGGAGTGCCCATGTCAGGTCCCTTGGCGTCCCTCAAAGTGCTGGATTTTTCCACCTTGCTGCCCGGCCCGTTTGCGTCGTTGATGCTGGCGGACATGGGTGCCGAGGTGCTGCGTATCGAATCGCCGACACGCCCGGACTTGCTGCGGATATTGCCGCCCCACGACCTCGGCACTTCGGCGAGCCACGCCTACCTCAATCGCAACAAACGCAGCCTGGCGCTGGACCTCAAGCAGGCCGAGGCGTTGGAGATTGTGCGTGAGCTGGTCAAGGACTACGACATTGTTTTGGAACAGTTCCGGCCCGGGGTGATGGAGCGCCTGGGCCTGGGGTATGAGGCGCTGAAGGCGATCAACCCCGGGCTGATTTATGTGTCGATCACCGGTTATGGCCAGACCGGCCCCTACAAGGACCGCGCCGGGCACGATATCAATTACCTGGCGCTGGCGGGGGTGGCCAGCTATACAGGGCGCGAGGACAGCGGGCCGGTGCCGCTGGGCGTGCAGCTGGCGGATGTGGGCGGGGGCTCGTTGCATGCGGTGGTGGGGTTGCTGGCGGCGGTCGTCGCCCGGCAACAGAGCGGGGTGGGTCAGTACCTGGATGTGAGCATGACTGATTGCTCGTTCAGCCTGAACGCCATGGCCGGCGCGGGCTACCTGGCGTGCGGAGTGGAGCCGGCGCGGGAAAGCCATGTGCTCAATGGCGGCAGTTTTTACGATTATTACCGCTCGCGGGATGGGCGCTGGATGTCGGTGGGCAGCCTGGAACCGGCGTTCATGCAGCAGCTCTGCGAGGCGCTGGGGCGGCCGGAGTTGGCGGCGCTGGGCTTGTCGCCCAAACTCAAGGCAACCCTGCAGGTTGAATTTGAGAAGCGCAGCTTTGATGAGCTGTGCGAGCTGTTCGCCGGGGTGGATGCGTGCGTGGAGCCGGTGCTGAGCTTGAGCGAGGCCGTGGAGCATCCACAGCTTAAGGCGCGGCAACTGGTGAGCCAGGTGCCGAGGGGGGATGGGTCGACCCAGGCGCAATTGGCCTGTCCGTTGAAATTTTCCGAGGGTTTGCCGCCGCCACGGCATATCGGTGCTGTGGTGGGAGCGCACACCGATGAAGTGCTGGCGCAGTTAGGGTTCAGTGTTCAGCGGATAGCCGAGTTGCGGCAGGCCAAAGTTGTAGGGTGACTGTACGGGCGCTATCGCAGGCAAGCCAGCTCCCACAGTTGATCGGCGACGCGGTCAAAATGTGGGAGCGGGCTTGCCCGCGATGAGGCCCTTTATTCCACCCGGGTTTCCCCGGTAAACACCAAGGTCTGCCGACACCGCCGACACAAATACCGCCGCCCCTGGGCCACCAGACCATGGCGCTGCGAGGAAAACGGAAAATCACTGTCCGCACACGGGCAGCGGTAGATATAGCGGGTCACCTGGCGGCGCTTCACTTCATAGGTGTGGCAACGATCAGGCGGCAGCTCGTAGACCCCGCGCATGATCAATTGCCATTCCTCGCCATGGGGCTGGATGCGCTCGCCAAACAATTGGTGAGCGATCAGGTGCGCCACTTCGTGGGCCACGGTCTGCTTGAGGAAGTGCTGGGTGTTTTCACGGTACAACTGTGGGTTGAAACGCAGCAGGTTCTCGTGCAAATGCGCGACACCGGCCTTCTGGCCCCGCAGCTTGAGGCTGACCTGGGGGCGTTTGAAACTTCGTTTGAAAAAGGATTCGGCTTGCAGGAAACAATCTTCGACGCGGGTATTGAGTTGCTCGGGCATGCTGTACATATCTCCAGAGACCTCCAGTATGCCGCAAAGCTGGGTGTTTCCGAATCTGTCAGGCGCCGAATGGTCATGCATAACGCACAAAGCCACCTTACGGTGGCCTTGCTCACGGTTTGAAAGCGCTTAGTTGGTGTAGATCGGCCCCACGCCCAGGCCCCACACGATCACGGTAAACGCCATGATCGCCACCAGCACCACCAGGCCCACGGCCAGTACCGAGCTGGAAAACAGGAAGCCCTCATCCGGGTCGATGTTCATGAAGGTGGGCAGCCCCACATATAAGAGGTACACCGTGTAGCAGATCGCCGCCGTGCCCACGATCATGCCCAGCCACATATGCGGGTAGAGCGCGGCCAGCCCACCGATGAACAGGGGCGTGGCGGTGTAGGTGGCAAATGCGACGCAGCGCGCCATGCTGGGGTTGGCGTCGTAGGTGCGCGCCATCCAATGGATGAACGCACCCATCACCGCCACGCCGCCGAGCATGGCCGCGTAGGACATGATGGTCATCCACAACGCGCTTTCCTGGGTCAACATCACCGGCGCCCGGCTGCCGATGACCCAACCGACCTGGGTGGTACCGATAAAGGCTGATACGGCGGGGATCGCCGCGAGAATCAGGGTGTGAGTGAGGTACATGTGGCTGATGCTTTCTTCTTTATCGCCACGGATTTCCCGCCATTCCTGGTCGGGATGGGTAAAAAGCCCCACGACGTGATGGATCATGCCAGTCACTCCTGTCGTTATTACCATCGCCCCCCATCGGAGCGCCCACGGGCCAAATGGCCACAAAGGTCTGGATATATGTGCGACCTCAAGTCGCAGTATAGGAAGTGATGACCGGAAAAACTGTAGGGCTTTAGAGCAAATCGCGCTGTAAACAGGGGGCTTAATCGCGGTGAGGTCTGTCTAAATTGCTACGGTCGATGTGGGAGCTGGCTTGCCTGCGAAAGCGGCGGGTCAGCAACAGATGAGTTGGCTGACCCACTGCTTTCGCAGGCAAGCCAGCTCCCACATTGGATCGTCGTCGCCCATTGAAGTATTTTTGCGTAAAATGCTGCGCTTTTCGTCACACACCTCTAGCGGATCCAAGCGCCATGGGCACTCTTACGGTCAACCAGAACAAACTGCAAAAACGCCTGCGTCGCCTGGCCGGTGAAGCGGTCGCCGATTTCAATATGATCGAGGACGGCGACAAGGTCATGGTCTGCCTCTCCGGCGGCAAAGACAGCTACACCATGCTCGACGTGCTGTTGCACCTGCAGAAGGTCGCACCGATCAAGTTCGAGATCGTGGCCGTCAACATGGACCAGAAACAACCCGGCTTTCCCGAGCACGTGCTGCCGGCCTACCTCAAAGAGCTGGGCGTGGAGTACCACATCGTCGAGAAAGACACCTATTCGGTGGTCAAGGAACTGATCCCGGAAGGCAAGACCACCTGCTCGCTGTGCTCGCGCCTGCGCCGTGGCACGCTCTACACCTTCGCCGACGAAATCGGCGCAACCAAGATGGCTTTGGGGCATCACCGCGACGACATCGTCGAGACCTTCTTCCTCAATATGTTCTTCAACGGCTCCCTCAAGGCCATGCCGCCCAAGCTGCGTGCCGACGACGGGCGCAACGTGGTGATTCGCCCGCTGGCGTATTGCAACGAGAAGGACATCCAGGCCTACTCCGACCTCAAGCAGTTCCCGATCATCCCGTGCAACCTGTGCGGCTCCCAGGAGAACCTGCAGCGCCAGGTGGTCAAGGAGATGCTGGTGGACTGGGAACGCAAGACCCCGGGCCGTACCGAGAGCATTTTCCGCAGCCTGCAGAACGTACAGCCGTCACAGTTGGCTGACCGCAACCTGTTCGATTTCACCAGCCTGAAAATTGATGAAAGCGCCGCTTCGCGCTTCGTCAATGTTGTGAACCTCTGAGCCCAATCAACGCTCTGACACACGGCGCTCGCGGGCGCCGTTTTCAATTCCATTGCCAGGAGAGGGCATGCGCGATTACAAGTGGCTGCACGAATATTGTCTGAACCGTTTTGGTTCGGCGGCCGAGCTGGAAGCCCATCTGCCTGTACCCCACACCCCGGCGCAACTGCGCAAGATCAGCGATGACCGCTACCTGTCCACACTGGCGCTGCGTGTGTTTCGCGCGGGGCTCAAGCACAGCGTGGTGGATGCCAAGTGGCCGGCGTTCGAAAAGGTGTTTTTCGGCTTCGACCCGGAAAAAGTCGTGTTGATGGGCGCCGAACATTTGGAGCGACTGATGCAGGACACCAGCATCATCCGCCACCTGGGCAAGCTCAAGAGCGTGCCGCGCAATGCGCAGATGATCCTCGACATCCAGCAGGAGAAGGGCAGCTTCGGTGCCTTTATCGCCGACTGGCCGGTGACGGATATCGTCGGGCTGTGGAAGTACCTGAGCAAGCACGGGCATCAGTTGGGCGGGTTGTCGGCGCCACGCTTCTTGCGCATGGTGGGCAAGGACACCTTTGTGCCCAGTTATGACGTGGTGGCGGCGTTGAACGCGCAGAAGATCATCGACAAGGTGCCGACCAGCTTGCGGGATCTGGCGACGGTGCAGGGGGCGTTCAACCAGTGGCATGCCGAGAGTGGGCGGCCGATGTGCCAGTTGTCGATGATGCTGGCCTACACAGTGAATCATTGAGGCCATGGTGAGGCTATCGCCGGCAAGCCGGCTCCTACACGGAATGTGCGTTTCCCTGTAGGAGCCGGCTTGCCGGCGATAGCGGTCTTCAGGCCACCACAGGCTCAGCAAGCCGCCGATTGAGCTGATGCCGCCACCGCACATACAACAACGCCGTACAAAACACCGCCAGGCTCGCCAACATCTCCAGCACCCCGAACCACTGCCGGTTCGGGTCATAAGCCGCCAGCGCGCCCTTGATGAAATACAGATTCACCACAAAGCACATCCACGAATACCCGCGTGCGCTACCGAGCAACATCCCCGGTGCGAGGATCAGCAGCGGCACCAGTTCGATCACCAGGATCACCCACGGCCGCGCGCCATGCAGGTCGGCGATGAACAGGTAATACACGCATAACAACCCCACCAGGCCCAGGAACGCCAGCAGGCTCAGTACGCGAGCAACCTTGACCCGTGGCTCCAGCCACGCCTGGGGCGGCAGGACCTTAGGCTTCCTGGCCACGGCCGTTCTCCAGCAGGATCGCGGTTTTCGCCAGGCGCAGGCCCAGGGCGCGGCACAGGGTGATTTCATGCGGGTCGAGCATGCGCTTGCCGTCCGGCCCCGAGTGGTGGCTGGCGCCATACGGCGTGCCGCCGCCCTGGGTGTCGAGCAAGGCTTGCTCGCTGTAGGGCAGGCCGGTGATCAACATGCCGTGGTGCAGCAGCGGCAGCAGCATCGACATCAAGGTGGTTTCCTGGCCGCCGTGCAGGCTGGCGGTGGAGGTGAACACCCCGGCCGGCTTGCCGACAAGGGCGCCGGTGAGCCACAGGTTGCTGGTGCCGTCGAGGAAGTACTTGAGCGGCGCCGCCATATTGCCGAAGCGGGTCGGGCTGCCCAGGGCCAGGCCCGAGCAATTTTTCAAGTCATCCAGGCTGGCATACAGCGCGCCTTCGTCTGGAATGCTGGGGGCCACGGCCTCGCACTCGGCGGAAATCGCTGGCACGGTGCGCAGGCGCGCTTCCAGCCCGGCCTGCTCGATGCCCCGGGCAATCTGGCGGGCCATTTCGCTCACCGAGCCATTGCGGCTGTAATACAACACCAGCACATACGGCGTCGTCACGGCAGGATCTCCAGCACGTTTTCCGGCGGGCGGCCAATGATGGCTTTATCGGCGGTTTCCAGGATCGGGCGTTCCATCAACTTGGGGTGCTCGGCGATGGCGGCGATCAGTTGCGCCTCGCTGAGGCTGGCGTCGGCCAGGTTGAGGGTTTTGTATTCGTCTTCGCCGGTGCGCAGCAGTTGGCGGGCGCTGAGGCCGAGCTTGGCCAGCAGGGCCTTCAACTGCGCCGCGTCCAGTGGGGTTTCCAGGTAGCGCACCACGGTCGGGGTGAGGCCACGGGCTTCCAGCAGTTCCAGCGCACCGCGGGATTTCGAGCAGCGCGGGTTGTGATAAAGCGTCAGATCGGTCATGTGCGGGTCGCATCTTGCGTAAGGTGGCGGGTATTCTACCCGGGCTGCGCCCCGTCCTTAAACCGTAAGAGGCGATAGGTCGCAGCCAACGTTCATTTTTGCGAAGGATTACCCCATGACAAGGCGACTGATCGGTGCATTGGCGATCATCACAACCCTGCTGCTCAGCGGCTGCGGTAACGATTACGGCGTTGACCAATATGGCAAGAAAGTGGCGGCCGAGCGCCTGGACAAGCAATGGGTGGTGGTCAACTACTGGGCCGAATGGTGTGGCCCGTGCCGCACGGAAATCCCGGAGCTCAATGCCCTGGCCGAGCAACTGAAAGCGCAGAAGGTGGGGGTGTTCGGGGTCAACTTCGACAATGTGCAGGGTGAAGAACTCAAGGCCGCCAGCGAGAAGCTGGGGATCAAGTTCACCGTGCTGGCGCAGAACCCGGAAGAGATTTTCGATATCCCGCGCAGCGAGGCGTTGCCGGTGACCTACATCATCGATGACAAGGGCAAGGTGCGCGAGCAATTGATGGGTGAGCAGACGGCGGAAGGGGTGCTGGCCAAGCTCAAGGCGCTGCGCGGATAAACAGCGGGGAGCCGGCTGGTGTGGGAGCTGGCTTGCCTGCGATACGGGCGGCGCGGTGTATCAGGTGCGCCGCAGCGATGTCATCGCAGGCAAGCCAGCTCCCACAGAGAAGCCAGTCGAATCGGAGGTTGGGTCAGCCTTCTTCGAGCCACAGGCGGATCGGCAGGCCATCGGCCGGCCAGAAACGTGTCTGCTCGATCGGCGAAATGTCCCAGCGCTGCACACCTTGCAAGGCCTGGAAGAAGCGGTGTTCCTGCTCCATCAGGGCCTCGGCGCAGAGCTTGCGGGTGCTGCCGATCTTGCCGAAGCTGAGCTTATCGCCATCGACGGTGTAGGGTGCGAACCAGTGGTTGCAGCCGCCGTTGCCGTAGGCGCGACCATCGGCGCCCAGGGTGACGGTCAGGTGCGCGTAGTCCATCAGCGGCCGCTCACCGATCCATTCCACCACGTAGCTGTGGTCCTGCTTGAGCTTGACCGCATCCCCGGCACAGCCGGCAAGGCCTGCACCGAGGGCGGCGAGCAGAAGCAGGCCTTTCATTGCGCGGCCTGCTGGCATTTCGGGCAGCGGTGCTTGTCGCCTTCGCTGGCCCAGCCCAATTCCTTGATGCGTGCATTGGCCGCCGGTTGCAGCGGTTCTTTGGTCAGCTTGGTTTCCACTGCGAATTCAAACTCCAGCACGCTGTCGCAGCTGTCGCAGTTGACCTTCCAGGTGTGAATTTCCAGTTCGCCGAATTTCGGCCCCTGGGCCATGGCGACCCATTGACCCGCCGGGCGGATGGAGTAGCGCGCGTCACCTTCGACGGTAAGGCGCATCGACAGGGTTTTACTGCCGCGCAGGGTGACGATCAGAACGTCGCCGTTCTTGATCGCGCCACCGTTGCCGGTGACTTGGTAACGGCCCGGCACCAGGGCGCGGCATTCGATCAGGGTGTGTTGCGGGCTCAGCAAGCTGAAGCGGAAATCGTGTTCGGCCATGGATCCTCCAAATAGGCGCGGCATCCTATCACGGGTGCCCGCCCATCATGAGCCTGGTATGTGACCGCTGATCATCCGTGCACGACGTTCTGCGGCTGGCCATTGGCCCATGCGCTGATGTTGGCCAGTGTGGTGCCGGCGATGGCGGCCAGGGCCTCGCGGGTGAGAAACGCCTGGTGGGCGGTGATGATCACGTTGGGGAAGGTCAGCAGGCGCGCCAGTACGTCATCTTGCAGGGGCAGGTCGGAGCGGTCCTCGAAGAACAGCTGCGCCTCTTCCTCGTACACGTCCAGCCCCAGGTAGCCGAGTTGGCCGTCTTTCAGCGCTTCGATCAGCGCCGGAGTGTCCACCAGGCCGCCACGACCGGTGTTGATCAGCATCGCGCCCGGCTGCATGTGCGCCAGGGAGCTGGCATTGATCAAGTGTTTGCTCTCGGCGGTCAGCGGGCAGTGCAGGCTGATGATCTGCGCCTCGGCCAGCAGCTCGGGCAGGCTCACATAGCGGGCGCCCAGGGCCTGGACCTGTGGATTGGGGAAGGGGTCGTAGGCGAGCAACTGGCAGCCGAAACCGGCCATGATTTTGGCAAACGTGGCGCCGATCTGCCCGGTGCCGACCACGCCGACGGTCTTGCCGACCAGGTCGAACCCGGTCAGGCCGTGCAGGCTGAAGTCGCCGTCGCGGGTACGGTTATAGGCGCGGTGCAGGCGTCGGTTGAGGGCCAGGATCAGCGCGACGGCGTGCTCGGCGACCGCATGGGGCGAGTAGGCGGGTACACGCACGACGGTCAGGCCCAGGCGTTTGGCGACGGCCAGGTCGACATGGTTGTAACCGGCCGAACGCAAGGCGATCAGGCGCGTGCCGCCCTTGGCCAACTGCTCCAGCACCGGCGCACTGAGGTCATCGTTGATGAAGGCGCAGACCACTTCGTGTTTTTCGGCCAGGGCCACGGTGTCGAGGTTGAGCCGGGCGGGCTGGAATTGCAGCTCAACGCCAGCAGACAATGGCTCGCCGAGAAAGCTGTCGCGGTCGTAGGTTTGGCTGCTGAAAAGAATCACGCGCATTAAAAAGCTCCCTGCACTCACACAATAAACACATAACCCTGTGGGAGCGGGCTTGCCCGCGATAGCGATGTATCTGTTGCAGCATCGTTAACTGATACACCGCCATCGGGGGCAAGCCCCCTCCCACCTAAGGCAGATCCCATTAGGCGCGGGTCAGGCGCTGACCCGCGCCTCACTGGCCAGTCGGGCAATCGCCATGTCCAACTCGTCCAGCGCTGCCATGGCCTTGGCGTCGTCCTGCTTGAGCAGGGTTTCGGCACGCTGGCAGGCGGCGCGCAGTTGCGGCACGCCGCAGTAACGGGTGGCGCCGTGCAGGCGGTGGACGCGTTCGATCAGCGCATTGTTGTCGTTGGCTTCACGGGCAACGGTGATGGCCAGGCGGTCGGCTTCCAGGGAGGCCAACAGCATGGCGAGCATATCAGCGGCCAAGTCGGACTTGTTGGCGGCCAGGCGCAGGCCTTCTTCGTGGTCGAGCACCAGCAATTGCAGGCCAGGGCCCAAGCCGTCGTTCGAACGCTCCGGCCCTTGGTTGCGCAGGGCCAGGCCGGTCCACTTCAGCACCACCTGGGCCAATTGCCGCTCACTGATGGGCTTGGTCAGGTAGTCGTCCATGCCGCTTTGCAGCAGGGCACGTTTTTCGTTGGCCATGGCATGGGCGGTGAGGGCCACCACCGGCAGCGGCGTGCCATGGCGTTCGCTCTCCCACTGGCGAATCGCCTCGGTGCTCTGGCGGCCGTCCATGCCGGGCATCTGCACGTCCATCAGCACCAAGTCGAAGGTTTCCTGTTTGACCGCGTCGATGGCCGCGTAACCGCTTTCCACCGCCTGGACCTTGGCCCCCATGTCTTCGAGCAAGGTTTGCACCAGCAGCAGGTTGGCCGGGTTGTCGTCCACACACAATACCCGCGGTGCGCGGCTCGACAGCGGTTCGCCCGGTTCGCTGCGCGCAGGGCGCGGGCTGATCAGGTCGGCCAGGGCGCGGCGCAGCTTTCGCGTACAGGCCGGCTTGGCCTGCAATTGGCTGTTGGGGTTGGGCACCGACTGGTTGAACAGCATCTGCTCGGTGGTCGGGCACAGCACCAGCACCTTGCAGCCCAAGTGTTCGAGGTCCCACAGATGCTGGTTGAGGCGCTCGGGCGGGATGTCATTGGCGGTCACGCCCAGCACGGCCAGGTCAATGGCCTGCTCGGTTTGATGGGCGCTGGTGATGCCATTGGTCAGGCTTTCCAGGGTGTTGAACGGGGTGACTTCCAGGCCGCAGTCTTCCAGTTGGTGCTGCAAGGCCTGGCGCGCCAGTTCGTGGTTTTCCAACACCGCCACGCGCCGGCCGAGCAGCGGCGGGGAGGGCAGGTCGTCAACGTCGTCGCGGGTCTTGGGCAGGCTCAGGCTGATCCAGAATTCCGAGCCTTCGCCCGGGGTGCTGTCCACGCCGATTTCGCCGCCCATCTGCTCAATCAATCGCTTGGAAATGACTAGCCCCAGGCCCGTACCGCCCGGTTGACGCGACAGCGAGTTGTCGGCCTGGCTGAACGCCTGGAACAGTGCGCGCACGTCCTGGTTGGACAGGCCGATGCCGGTGTCCTGCACGCTGATGCGCAGCTGTACGCTGTCTTCCTGTTCGTCTTCGATCATCGCCCGGGCAACGATGGTGCCTTCGCGGGTGAACTTGATCGCGTTGCTGATCAGGTTGGTGAGGATCTGCTTGAGTCGCAGCGGGTCGCCCACCAGCGCCAGCGGCGTGTCGCGGTACACCAGGCTGACCAGTTCGAGCTGCTTGGCATGGGCGGCGGGGGCGAGGATGGTCAGGGTGTCTTGCAGCAGGTCGCGCAGGTTGAACGGTACGCTGTCGAGCACCAGTTTGCCGGCTTCGATCTTCGAGAAATCGAGGATTTCATTGATGATGCCCAGCAGGTTGTCGGCGGACTTTTCGATGGTGCCCAGGTAATCGAGCTGGCGTGGCGACAGTTCGCTTTTTTGCAGCAGGTGGGTAAAACCAAGGATGCCATTGAGCGGGGTGCGGATCTCATGGCTCATGTTGGCCAGGAACTCTGACTTGATGCGGCTGGCCTCCAGGGCCTCCTTGCGCGCCAGGTCCAGCTCGATGTTCTGGATTTCGATGGTTTCCAGGTTCTGGCGCACGTCTTCGGTGGCCTGGTCGATGCTGTGCTGTAGTTCTTCCTGGGCATTTTGCAGGGTTTCGGCCATGCGGTTGATGCCCGAGGCCAGTTGGTCGAGTTCCTGGCTGCCCAGCGGTGGCAGGCGAGTTTCCAGGTTGCCGTCCTTTAACTGTGCAACGGCTTGCTTGATCTGGCCGATGGGCGAATTGATGGTGCGGCTGATCCGCAGCGCCAGGGCGGCCGTGCAGATCAAGCCGATGGCAATCAACAGCAGGCTGGCGAACAGGCTGCGATAGCCGCGCAGCAGCATACCGTTGTGGGACAGTTCTACTTCGACCCAGCCCAGCAAACGGTCGGCTTCGTCGGGAATCAAGTCGCCCGCCAGGTTTCGATGGCGGCCAAATACTGGCAGCAGGTAGCGCGTGGCGTCGTTGCCGGTGCGCTGCAACAGGTGCGAGCTGTTGCCGACGGGCGGCTGGTTGAGCATGGTCGGGCCCGCGTGGGCCAGGGGCGAGCGGTCGGGGCTGAGGAACGATACGGCGCGTACGTCCGGCTGTTCCAGGGATTGGGTGGCGATGCGCTCCAGCAGGTCGGTGTTGCGGGCACTCAGGGCCGGTGCCACCAGCGGCGCCAACTGTTCGGCGATCATTTCACCGCGCTGCAGCAACTGGGTCTGCAACTCCGAAAGCTGCATCCAGGTGAAATAGCCCCCCAACAACAGGGCCATCAGGCTGGTCGGTAATAAGGTCAGCAACAGTACGCGGCCTTTTATCCCCATTCTTCTTAGCACGCCACTCTCCTGCTACCACAGTGTTTTCGATTATCCGCGCAGGCATCCGGCCCGCACCACCTGCGCAGTGTAGCCATTTGCGCGGGCTGGAATCTCGCAAATTATTGACGGGTGGCAATCTTCGGGCCATTCGGTGCCCGGTGGCGATTGCCTGTGACGGTTTAATCTTGAATAATCGGCCATTGAGAATGAATTGCAGACGCTAATGAATCCCGCAGCAGTTGGCCTACCCAGTATCCTGACCATCGAAGATGACCCTGTGCTGGGCGCTTATGTCCACGAGCACCTGGGCCGCTGTGGCTTCCAGGTGACCTGGTGCCAGAATGGCCAGCAAGGCCTGCAGATGGCCCGGGACCAGGCGTTTGATGTGGTGTTGATGGATATCCTGTTGCCAGGTCTCGATGGGTTGTCGATTCTCACCCACCTGCGCCAGAGCCACGCGATCCCGGTGATCCTGATGTCGGCCCTGGGCGCCGAGGCGGATCGTATCAGCGGTTTTCGCCTGGGGGCGGATGACTATCTGCCCAAGCCGTTCAGCATGATCGAGCTGCGCGTGCGCATCGAGGCCATCCTGCGTCGCGTGGCGCTGGACCGTCGCCCGTTGCCGACACCCTTGGCGCCGCGTGATGACGCGCGTTCCCTGCGTTTTGACGACGAGCTGTGCGACATCTTCTATCAGGAGCACTGGGCCGGTTTGACCCGCAGCGAATACCGCCTGCTGGAAACCCTGCACCGCAGTGCGGACGAAGTGCTCAGCAAAGCCTTCCTTTATCAGCATGTGTTGCAACGCGGTTATGCCCCCCATGACCGCAGCCTCGACATGCACATCAGCCAGATCCGCCGCAAGCTCAAGGCCATCGGCTACAGCGAGCGCGAGGTGCGCACGGTGTGGGGCAAGGGCTATGTGCTGAGCGGTCACGATGAAGGGCTTTGAACGCGCGCTGAAACAACTGCCCGGCAAGCACTCGTTATTCTGGAAGCTGGCCTGCCTGTTGATTGCCTTCTGCTTGCTGATGATCTGGCTCAGTTGGTCCTGGGGCCGTTACATGGAAGAGCAGAATGCCTACCTGGCCGATGAGTCGCGCGAGATCCTCAAGGGCTATGCCGCCGGCGCCGAACTGGCGTGGAACACCCAAGGCAATGCCGGTGTGGATGCCTGGCTGCACGTCATGGCCCAGCGTGAATCGACCTGGATCGGCGTGATTGGCAACGACCTGCAATCCCTCAGCAGTGCACCCTTGAGTGACAAGGAAAGCCAGCGGCTGACCTTCTTGCGCGGGCTGGAGTGGCCGGTGAGCCGGCACGTCAAAGGCCTGCCGTGGGTGAAAATCCCGTTCCCGATGGACCCCGGTGCTGGCTCGCTGGTCATCGAATTGCCCAAGCGTTTTATGCCAGGGCGCTACCAATTGTTCTGGCGAGTGGTCACCAATGGCGTGATCCCGGGCCTGTTTACCTTGCTGCTGTGCATTGGACTTTATCGGCTGCTGATCATGCCCCTCAATCAGTTGCGCGAGCAGGCTAACGCCTGGCGTGCCGATCAACTCAATACCCGGATGTCCCGCGAGGCCATCAGCCGCCAGGATGAACTGGGCGAGCTGGGTCGGGCGTTTGACCATATGTCCGAGCGTTTGCAGGGCACCGTGGTGCTGCAACAACAGTTACTGCGCGACATGTCCCATGAATTGCGCACCCCCTTGAGCCGTCTGAGGGTGGCCTGTGACAGTGAGCAAGACCTTGCGCAGTTGCGCGAGCGGCTGGCACGTGAAGTGGACGCGATGCAGCGCCTGGTGGAAGACAGCCTGCAACTGGCGTGGCTGGACAGTGACAGGGCGCCGCTGCCTAACGAGGATATCCAGTTGCAGGCGTTGTGGGACATGTTGCGCGAAAACGCCTGTTACGAGAGTGACTGGCCGGCGTCGCGCATGCCTTGCCTGTTGCCGGCCGATTGCTGGGTGCGCGGCAACCTGAATGCACTGGCCCAGGCCCTGGAAAACGTGTTGCGCAATGCCATCCGCCATTCTCCCGCCCACGGTCTGGTGAAGCTGGACGGGTGCCGTGAGGGTGACTACTGGCACCTGTGGCTGGAGGATCAGGGCGGGGGCATCGCAGAGCAGGACCTTGAGCGAATTTTTGCGCCCTTTACCCGCCTGGAAGGTTCACGGCCTGGCGACGGTGGCTTCGGCCTGGGCTTGAGCATCGCGCGCAACGCCGTGCAGCGTCAGGGTGGTCGCTTGTGGGCGGAAAATACCGGGAAGGGCCTGCGGGTACACCTGCGCTTGCTGGCCCGTTGAGGTTTCAGGCGCGACGCTGTTTGCGCTTTTTCCACTGGTGGGCAACCCACCAGCGCCAATAGATCATGGTCAGGCAATAGGCCAACGCTCCCAGCACCAACCCCAGTACCACGGAACCCAGCAGGAAAGGCTGCCAGAGGGTGCTCAGTTGGCTGCTGATCCACTCCCAGGTGAGGTTGTCGGGCAGGCTGCGTGGCGGCACATTCATCAGCCAGGCGCCGGTGAGGTAGGTGCAGATAAACACCAACGGCATGGTGATCGGGTTGGTCAGCCAGACCAGGCTGACGGCAATCGGCATGTTGGCGCGTACGACAATCGACAGCACGGCCGCCAGCAGCATCTGCAAGGGAATCGGGATGAACGCCGCGAACAGGCCCACGGCCATGGCCCGCGCTACGGAATGGCGATTCAGGTGCCAGAGGTTGGGGTCATGCAGCAACGTGCCGAGAAACTGTAATGACTTGTGTTCCCTGATACTGCTGGGATCGGGCATGTACCGTTTGAATAAGCGCCGGGGCATAAGGGGTCCAGGTCAGTTCGAGGGGCAAGTATGCCCGCATTCTATAAACAGAAAATTCAGACTTTGTGACAAAACATCATAGGTCGCCCTGAGGGCCCGGCTAAGACTGATTGGAACTTTTGAAAAGGAAGCTCCATGAGAACCGGGATGTTCGCCCTCGCGCTTGGCTTGCTGGCCTTGCGATTTCTACCGGCACTGCCCCCGACTGCAGGCTTGCTGGCCATGCCGGTGCTGGCCTTGATGCTGCTGCCGTTTCGGACCTACCCGCTGGCGTTCTTCCTGCTGGGGTTGAGCTGGGCGTGCATCAGCGCGCAGTGGGCATTGGATGATCGTCTCAAGCCGACTCTGGACGGGCAGACACGTTGGGTGGAGGGGCGTGTGGTCGGGTTGCCGCAACAGACGGCCACCGGGGTGCGTTTCGAACTGGCCGACAGTCGGTCGCGCAATGCTCGCTTGCCCAAACGTATCCGGGTGTCCTGGCATGGTGGCCCGCCGGTTAAAAGCGGCGAGCGGTGGCGCTTGGCAATTAAGCTCAAGCGGCCCGCGGGGTTGCTCAATTTTCACGGTTTTGATTACGAGGCCTGGCTACTGGCCCAGCGCATCGGTGCCACCGGCTCGGTCAAGGATGGCGAGCGCCTCACGTCGGCGCGCAATGCCTGGCGCGATTCGCTGCGTCAGCAACTGATGGCGGTGGACGCCCAAGGTCGTGAAGCGGGCCTGGCGGCGCTGGTGCTGGGGGACGGTTCCGGGCTGAAGGCCGAAGACTGGCGGGTGCTGCAAGACACCGGCACCGTGCATCTGCTGGTGATTTCCGGTCAGCATATCGGCTTGTTGGCGGGTTTGATCTATGGCCTGGTGGCCGGTCTGGCGCGTTATGGCGCCTGGCCGCGAACGGTGCCGTGGCTGCCTTGGGCCTGTGGCCTGGCGTTTGCCGCAGCGCTGGGTTATGGCTTGCTGGCGGGGTTTGGCGTACCGGTACAGCGGGCGTGCGTAATGGTGGGCCTGGTCTTGCTATGGCGTTTGCGCTTCCGGCATCTGGGGATCTGGTGGCCGCTGTTGCTGGCATTCGACAGCGTGCTGCTGCTTGAACCGTTGGCGAGCTTGCAGCCGGGGTTCTGGTTGTCGTTTGCGGCGATTGCGGTGTTGGCCCTGAGCTTCGGCGGGCGTTTGGGGCGTTGGAGTGCCTGGCAGCTGTGGACCCGCCCGCAATGGTTGATTGCCATCGGTCTGTTTCCCTTGCTGCTGGTGCTTGGGCTGCCCATCAGCCTCAGTGCCCCCGTGGCCAATTTATTAGCCGTGCCGTGGATCAGCCTGGTGGTGTTGCCGTTGGCGCTTCTGGGAACGGCCTTGTTGGCCGTGCCGTGGGCGGGGGAAGGGCTACTTTGGTTGGCAGGCGGGGCGTTGGATGGGCTGTTTCGCGGGTTGGCCTTGCTCGCCGGGCACGTGCCGGCCTGGGTGCCGGCCGAAGTGCCTTTGGGCTATTGGCTGGTAAGTGTGGCAGGTGCTGTGTTGCTGCTGTTGCCCAAGGGTGTTCCGTTTCGGCTGCTGGGGTGGCCGATGCTGATGCTGGCAGTATTTCCACCGAGAACATTGGTGCCCCACGGTCAAGTGGACGTGGTGCAACTGGATGTCGGCCAGGGGCAGGCGTTGATCCTGCGCACGCGCAATCACACCATGATTTACGACACGGGGCCCCGGGTGGGAGATTCCGATCTGGGCGCTCGTGTCGTGCTGCCTTCGCTGAAAAAATTTGGGGTAGGGCAGTTGGACCTGATGCTGATTAGCCATGCCGACGCCGATCATGCCGGCGGCGCGGCAGCGGTTGCGCGAGGGCTGCCCGTCCAGCGAGTGGTGGGCGGGGAGACCACAGGTTTGCCGGCGTTTCTCCATACGCAACCCTGTATCAGCGGTGAGCAATGGACATGGGATGGGGTGTCGTTCGAGTTATGGCAGTGGCCCGACGCGATTTCTGGCAATGCCAAGTCCTGCGTATTGTTGATCGAGGCCAGTGGCGAGCGTCTGTTGCTCACGGGGGATATCGATCGCGCTGCTGAGCGGGTCTTGCTTGGCTCACCCTTGGCGGCGCCTGTCGATTGGTTACAGGCGCCGCACCATGGTAGCCACAGCTCTTCCTCCTGGCCTTTCGTGCAACGGCTGGCTCCCAAGTCAGTGTTGATTTCACGGGGCCGTGGCAATGCGTTCGGCCATCCTCACGCCCAAGTCATCGAACGTTACCGGGCGCTGGGCAGCCAGCGCTATGACAGTGCGGAACAGGGCGCGGTGCGCCTGCAATTGGGCGCTTTCCAGCCACCGGTTGTTGCGCGCAGTCAACGTCGCTTCTGGCGCGAACCCTTACCCTAGTGGTGCATTGCCCAAGGCCAGGCCCCGCGACGGGCGGGCCTGCGGCCGACAAACCCAGCCAGCGAACCTATATGGTAAAGTGGCGCACTTTTTCGAGGGGACATTCACTGTGTGGGAATTGGTCAAATCCGGCGGCTGGATGATGTTGCCGATCATCTTGAGCTCCATCGCCGCACTCGGCATCGTCGCCGAACGCCTGTGGACCCTGCGCGCCAGTCGCGTCACCCCCGAGCATTTGCTGGGGCAGGTCTGGGCCTGGATCAAGAACAAGCAGCTGGACAAGGACAAACTCAAGGAACTGCGTGCCAATTCGCCCCTGGGGGAAATCCTCGCCGCGGGCCTGGCCAACTCCAAGCACGGTCGCGAGATCATGAAAGAGTGCATCGAAGAGGCCGCTGCCCGGGTCATCCATGAGCTGGAGCGCTACATCAATGCGCTCGGCACCATTGCGGCCATGGCGCCGTTGCTGGGCTTGCTGGGCACGGTGCTGGGCATGATCGACATCTTCAGTTCGTTCATGGGCTCGGGCATGACCACCAACGCGGCGGTGCTCGCCGGTGGTATCTCCAAGGCGCTGATCACGACGGCTGCGGGCCTGATGGTGGGTATCCCGTCGGTGTTCTTCCACCGCTTCCTGCAGCGACGCATCGATGAACTGGTGGTGGGCATGGAGCAAGAAGCCATCAAGCTGGTTGAAGTGGTGCAGGGCGACCGTGATGTGGACCTGGTCGAGGGCAAAGCGTGAAATTTCGCCGCAAGCAACGGGAAAACGTTGATATCAACCTCGCGTCGCTGATCGACGTGGTGTTTATCCTGCTGCTGTTCTTTGTCGTCACCACCACCTTTACCCGACAAACCGAACTGCGGGTCGACCTGCCGGAAGCGGTGAGCGGCTCGCCGGCCGAGGACCAGGAGGTCAAGCAGCTGGACATCGCCATCAGCGCCGACGGCGTGTATTCGGTCAATAACCACCTGCTGGAGAAGAATGACCTCGCCAGCCTGATGGACGCCTTGCAGAAAGAATCCGGCGGCGATACCAAGATGCCACTGTCGATCAGTGCCGACGGCAAGACCCAGCATCAAGCAGTGATCACGGCAATGGACGCGGCCGGCAAGCTCGGCTTCAGCCATTTGCGCATGACCACCGTCGAGGCGGCGAGCCAACCCTGATGGCCATGTCCGATCGTTTGCTCAAGGCCTGGTACGAAGGTCATCCGACGCTCGCGCTGCTGCGGCCGCTGGAATCCCTCTATCGCCACGTAGTGCAGCGCAAGCGTGCGCGCTTCCTGGCGGGCGAGGGGCAGATCTACCAGTCACCGGTGCCGGTGGTGGTGGTGGGCAATATCACCGTGGGCGGCACCGGCAAGACGCCGCTGATCCTGTGGTTGATCGAACACTGCCAGCGCAGCGGTTTGCGCGTGGGTGTGGTCAGCCGGGGTTATGGCGCCAAGCCGCCGCACTTGCCGTGGCGGGTTGAGGCCAGCCACAGCGCCGAGGTGGCGGGCGACGAGCCTTTGTTGATCGTGCAGCGCAGCGGCGTGCCGCTGATGATCGACCCCGACCGCAGCCGCGCCGTCCGTGCGCTGCTGGCCAGTGAGCCCCTGGACCTGATTCTCTCCGACGATGGCCTGCAGCACTACCGCTTGGCTCGCGACCTTGAACTGGTGCTGATCGACGCCGCCCGTGGCCTGGGCAACCGCCGCTGCCTGCCGGCCGGGCCGCTGCGCGAACCGGTGGAGCGCCTGCAAAGCGTCGATGCGCTGCTCTACAACGGCGCTGGCGCTGACCGTGACGATGGTTTTGCCTTTCGCCTGGTGCCCACGGCACTGATCAACGTCAAAACCGGCGAGCGCCAGCCGGTCGACCATTTTGATGCCGGCCAGCAGGTGCACGCGGTGGCGGGCATCGGCAACCCGCAACGTTTCTTCAATACCCTTGAAACGCTACACTGGCGGCCGATACCCCATGCGTTCGCCGACCACGCGGTGTATAGCGCCGAGGTCTTGAATTTTTCACCGTCATTGCCGCTGGTCATGACCGAAAAGGACGCGGTGAAGTGCCGCGCCTTTGCCAGGCCCGACTGGTGGTACCTTGCAGTGGACGCGCTGCCGTCGCCGGCGTTTGTCGCCTGGTTCGACACGCAGCTGATGCGCCTGCTGCCCGCCCGTCTTTTGCCTTAAACGCTTCTTTCCAGGAAACACTCATGGACACCAAACTGCTCGACATCCTCGCTTGCCCGATCTGCAAAGGCCCGCTCAAGCTCAGCGCCGATAAAACCGAGCTGATCAGCAAAGGCGCCGGCCTGGCGTACCCGATCCGTGATGGCATCCCGGTCATGCTGGAGAGCGAAGCCCGTACCCTGACCACCGATGAGCGTCTGGATAAATGACCACCGCCTTTACCGTTGTCATTCCGTCTCGCTTTGCCTCCACCCGTTTGCCGGGCAAGCCGCTGCAATTGATCGGCAGCAAGCCGATGATCCAGTTGGTGTGGGAACAGGCCTGCAAAAGCAGCGCTGAACGCGTGGTGGTGGCTACCGATGACCCGCGCATCATCGAGGCCTGCAAAAGTTTTGGTGCCGAAGCCGTGCTGACCCGCGAAGACCACAATTCCGGTACCGACCGCCTGGCCGAAGTGGCCACGCAACTGGGCCTCGCGCCGGATGCGATCGTGGTCAACGTGCAAGGCGATGAGCCGTTGATTCCGCCAAGCGTGATCGACCAGGTGGCCGCCAACCTGGCTGCCCATGGCGAAGCACGCATGGCGACCCTGGCCGAACCCATCGAAGACATCGACACCCTGTTCAACCCGAACGTGGTGAAAGTGGTCAGCGACATCAACGGCCTGGCGCTGACCTTCAGCCGCTCGACGCTGCCGTGGGCACGCGATGCGTTCGCCAGGAACCGCGACGTGCTGCCCGAAGGCGTGCCGTATCGTCGCCACATCGGTATCTACGCCTATCGCGCTGGTTTCCTGCATGACTTCGTCAGCTGGGGCCCGTGCTGGCTGGAAAACACCGAGTCTTTGGAACAACTGCGTGCCCTGTGGCATGGCGTGCGTATCCACGTGGGCGATGCACTGGAAGCGCCGCCCGCCGGTGTCGACACCCCGGAAGACCTAGAGCGCGTCCGTCGCCTGCTGGGGGCCTGATGGACGTTTTGTTTGTCTGCCTGGGCAACATCTGCCGCTCACCGACAGCCGAGGGCGTGTTGCGCCACAAATTGCGCGAGGCGGGTTTGGCAGGGCAGGTCGACGTGGCGTCGGCTGGTACCGGTGACTGGCACGTCGGCAACCCACCGGACCAGCGCAGCCAGCGTGCGGCGCTGATGCGGGGTTATGACTTGTCAGCTCAACGTGCACAGCAGGTTTCCCGCGCCGACTTTGCGCGTTACGACTTGATCCTGGCGATGGACAACAGCAACTTGCGCAACCTCAAGGCATTGCAGCCGGGGCAGGGCAAGGCCGAGCTGGATCTGTTCCTGCGTCGCTATGAAGGCGAAGTGGATGAAGTGCCAGACCCTTACTACGAAGGTGAGCAAGGGTTTGAGCGGGTCCTGGACTTGATCGAACAGGCCTGTGATTCATTGGTCATCGAATTGAAGGGGCGGTTATGACCTTGCAGGTGCGGGCGCAGGTGTCGCTCAAACCGTTCAACAGCTTTGGCATCGATGTGCGTGCGCAGTTGTTCGCCGAAGCTCGCAGCGACGCCGATGTGCGTGAAGCCCTGGCGTATGCCGCTGCCCACGCGTTGCCGCTGCTGGTGATCGGCGGTGGCAGTAACCTGCTGCTCACCCAGGATATTCCCGCGTTGGTGCTGCGCATGGCCAGCGAGGGAATCCGCGTGCTGCACGACGACGGTATCCATGTGGTCGTCGAGGCCGAAGCGGGCGAGGCTTGGCACCCGTTTGTGCTGTGGACCCTGGAGCATGGTTTTTGCGGCCTGGAAAACCTCAGCCTGATCCCCGGTACCGTCGGCGCTGCACCGATGCAAAACATCGGCGCCTACGGTGTGGAGATCAAGGACGTATTCGCCGGCCTGACCGCACTGGATCGCCAGACGGGTGAGCTGCGCGACTTCAGTCTGCAAGAGTGCAAGTTTGCCTATCGCGACAGCCTGTTCAAGCATGAGGTCGGGCGCTGGTTGATCCTGCGGGTGCGTTTTGCCCTGAGCCGCGCCAGCCACCTCAAGCTCGACTACGGCCCGGTTCAGCAGCGCCTGGCGGGGCAGGGGATCACCGACGCGACGCCGAGTGATGTCAGTCGTGCCATCTGCAGCATCCGCCGCGAAAAGCTGCCGGATCCTGCCGAGCTGGGCAATGCGGGGAGCTTCTTCAAGAACCCGCTGGTGTCCCAGGTGCTGGCGGCCGAGTTGCAAACCCTGTACCCCGACCTGGTGGCGTACCCCCAGGCGGATGGGCAGATGAAGCTCGCGGCCGGTTGGCTGATCGACAAGGCCGGCTGGAAGGGCTTTCGCGAGGGTGATGCCGGCGTGCATAAGATGCAGGCGCTGGTGCTGGTCAACTACGGCGCGGCCACCGGGCATGACATTGCCAACCTGGCGCAGCGTATCCAGCGGGATATCGCTGAGCGCTTCAAGGTCGAGCTGGAAATGGAGCCTAACCAGTACTGATCCCTGGGCAATAAAAAAGCCCCGCATCTCTCGATGCGGGGCTTTTTTTATGTCGCTAGCAATCAGTCATCGCGGCTCATGATGCCGAAGATTTGCAACAGGCTGATGAACAGGTTGTAGATCGATACATACAGGCTGATGGTCGCCATGATGTAGTTGCGCTCACCGCCGTGGATGATGGCGCTGGTCTGGAACAGGATGCACACGGAGGAGAACAGCACGAAACCGGCGCTGATCGCCAACTGCAGGCCGCTGATCTGGAAGAACATGCTGGCCACCACGGCCGCCAGCAACACGAAGAAGCCCGCAGTGATGAAGCCACCCAGGAAGCTCATGTCCTTGCGGCTGATCAGCACGTAGGCCGACAGACCGCCAAACACCAGAGCGGTCATGGCGAACGCCGAGCTGACCACTTCCGCGCCGCCGGCCATGCCGAGGTAGCGGTTGAGGATCGGGCCGAGGATGAAGCCCATGAAGCCGGTCAGGGCAAACGCCGACACCAGGCCCCAGGCCGAGTCACGCAGCTTGTTGGTGAGGAAGAACAGGCCGTAGAAACCGATCAGCACGACAAAGATATTCGGGTAGCCGACGCGCATCTGCTGCGCCACATACGCCATCACGCCGCTGAATGCGAGGGTAAGGGCGAGCAAGCCGTACGTATTGCGCAACACGCGGCTGACTTCAAGCTGCTCAGCCTGCGCGTTACCATTCACTGCGTAATTCTGTTCGCGCATGGCGACACTCCTTCAGTTTTGAAACGTTCAGTCGCAAAGATCATAACAGACGCTCTGTAACAAGCTATGGCGAGAGTTTGACAGTGTGTTTCATTCGGGTATTATGGCGCCCGCTGAGACGGGATAGGCTACTATAATCCTGTGATGTACAAGGGAAATTGGCAGAGTGGTTGAATGCACCGGTCTTGAAAACCGGCGGACGTTAATAGCGTCTCCAGGGTTCGAATCCCTGGTTTCCCGCCAAGATTCAAACGAAAGCCCCGCGAATGCGGGGCTTTTGTGTTTTTGGGGGTTGGCCTCCATGTCAGAAGGTCGGTTTCACGAACAACTCCCTCTCGCTCATACGCCTTTCAGGACTACCCGGGCATATAAGCCCTCTGCCAGCGCGGAGGAATCATGACCGAAGCACACGCCAGGCCAATCGCCAACGCACCATCGACGGTGAACGCAAACAAGCCCAGTTCACGCTCAAGCAACGCACCCGCCACTGCCCCCATCAGCATGCCGGCCCACGGTATAAGCTGAACCCTCCACCCGTGCTTGCGTTCACCCAGCAACCAACGCCCAAGGCCGCGTCCAAAGCGTGATAGCGCGCCGGTGACGTAGGTCAGCCCGATTGGAAGTCCATTTATCTCCTCGACCACGGCATTGATCATGCCCATGGACAGCACCGCGCACACAAGCGCGAGAAATGGCGTCGGCATGACCGTGGCCAGGCAGAGCAGGGCGCCTACGCAAAACAGCAATGGCCAGGAACGCCGGCCAACGATGCGGGCGACGATTGCGCCCAGTGCGTTGCCGAGGATGAAGGTCAGGATCAAAGCCGTGATGCCGAGCGCAGTGGAGTCATCATGCGCCCCGATTGAAACGGCGAGTCGAGTGGTATTTCCGCTCATGAAAGAAACAAAATCACCCGTGGCCGTGAAGCCAATAGCGTCTGTCATGCCGGCGAGAAAGGACAGCGCCGCAACGAAGTAAAGGCCTACTTTTGCACGTATCTTAGCGATGCGTTTGGCGCGCACCGTGTAGAGGTTCAGTTCAGGAAGCAATTTTCACTCCTTGCATCGGCCGGGCTCACGGTAAATGTCCTACGAGGCTTGTGACTTTTCTGATGAGCTTTTACTCGTCATCTCCTTGTTTTTTTACTATTATCCGTCATCTGTGCGCTCAAGGAAGAGAGGCTGAGCGCCTTGAGGCTGGTAGAAAAAATTACACTCGATCATTGAGTGAGCGACTACTTTTACCTAGAACCTAACGACTCAGCCAACCGTAATTACTTTTTGGTGGAACCGATGGATAAAATGTGTGGCATCGCAGTAGTGGTCGGACTTGCCCTCTCGGGTTGCGCTACGAAAACTCCAGAACAACCTAAAGTGGCTCCACCACCTGCCGTCGTCCAGGCAGCGCCGCCTGAAGCCGCACCGTCGACACCCCACGATTACACTGTGCGCTATGAAGCCGCACCTGCGCCTCTTACTGTTAGCTCCCATGCCCCCGTCTCTCCGGAAGCCGCTCAGGAAGAAGCAGACACAAACCTGAATCAAAGTCGCGCTGAACAATGCCGTAAAGAGCTGGACGTCTTAAAGATTTACAGCAAGGCGTCTTACGATAAGTACGAGGCGCAATACCAGGCCATTGCTGCCAAGACGGCTAAATACATGGAAATCAAAGACTCCATCGGTGCCGACTTGAACTACATGGTTATGCCTGCTTATCAATTTCAGATTCGTGAGTTCTGCTTCCGGGTTAAGACCCGCCTGTCGGAGCTGGTGCTTCGTCAAGCCAAATAATGACTCCACGTTAGCGTGCGTCTTCTGCCCGCATGACGCGATGTTCGGCAAGTGGGCTCGACTCCTTGGGGGCCCGCTAAACATTAAAAAAAATCCCGCAAGCCCAAGGCCTGCGGGATTTTTTATGCGTGATCATCCCCGGGTAAGGGGCGTGGGGCCTCTTACGTTCCCACCGTTTACAGGTAACTCATTATAAAAGTGACTGAAGTGTTCGCCGTTCCGGCGCTCAGCTCGCTTCCCGCCAGACGGTAATAAGCCGCTGATAGAGGAATGTTGAAGCTTGTACCCGTGGTATTGAAGCCATTGAACGGGTAGGTGGTGCCCAGTGCAATTGGTTGACCGGCGTCGTCCATCAGTTTCAAGCCGATGCCTTTTGCCGTTGAGCTGGCGTTCAACGCCACGACGCCCTGCTGCTGATCAATGACTTGAGTATTGGCTTTGAGGGAGTAGGTGACTTTTTGAATGCCTGACTGGCATTGGCTAAGGCCGATGTTGAATTTCACCGTGTGAGGTGCGTCACCGGCATTGCTGAACTCATGCAGGTAATAATCGTCCCCCATTTGAACGGATACATCAGGGGTCTGGCAGGAAGCCGCGTTCAGGATAATGGGGTTGACCAGGTTGATTTTAACCAGGTCAAGATCTCCATAGCGGTGCGCCCCCAGGTTTCCTGCGGGAACCTCATTTTGCGACGAGAGCTCACTCGATTTAATAATCTCTATCGTGTAGCTTCTCGCGACATCCAAATAAGAGCCATTAAGCAACCTATCAACGTTTAAGTAACCATTCACTGAGTTTTTTACTTTGAGTGACAGCCCTGTTTTACCCAGGGGAAAGACATTGCCTGTCGTAACGCTGCCAAACTTGGGAGCCAGGGCGAAAATAAAGGGGGACGACCTAGGGCAATTAAAACCCTGCGACGGAGCGGTGATTGATTCCTCGTAAATCACGGTGCCTACGGGAGCATCGCGGGGCACGGTCAAGGCAACCGGGGCGCTGGCGTAGTTAGCGGTGAACGCCTGCCCTTGCGTGAAATAACAATCCGCAGCGTATGCACTCGTTGAATTGGCAAAGATGAGGGTGGCTGCGACAGTCAGCACAGAGCGCAGCCAGCGTTGTTTTTTAAAAAAGCACATGTGGTTTATTGCCATGATGGGTATCAGGGTGGACGCCTATCGTATTGATCGCGTACACCTGAAAAAATCAGGCAATTCTTAGATTGGGTGCTGCGTTGATTGCCTTCTGGCATTGGGTGGGGGCTGCAGGAAGTTGGGTCGGACAAAAGCGTCCAATCCGAAGGCGGACCTGTTTCCACCGTCTGCCGAATGGGGCGGTGGCACCAATGGCGAACTCAAGCGATTAATGCTCAGGCATGCATTCCAATGGGTCGATACCGTCTGGTTTCACGTCGCGGGGCAGAACATCCGTTTACAGCGGGCCATGGAGACAATCGGCGGGCAGTTTTCGCACACCTCAATCAAGCAACTGGCGAATGGCACGCAGGAGAACTGCTTCTACAAAATTGAGCGGGCCCGCTTTGAGGGGCGGTGTTCGGTGGTCGACGCATGATTCCCAGCGCCAAGGCCTCGCACTCGTTGCGAAGGCTGGGCAATGGCTGCGATGCATGTGAGATTCTTCAGCAATCGGCTCCCTCATCGCACTTTTTTACATTCTTCGGCTCTATCTCTGTCCCGGCCACGCTCATTCCGTGTGTGGCGAGAAGAATCAGATCGGGTGCCGATGGATCGAACATTAACGCTTTTTACACGTCGACGTATGCACTGGCCATTGCTATTGGCGAGCCTGCTCATGCTGTGTGGCAGCGGCTGTACCCAGCAACAAAGCCGCGATATCGCCAAGCAGTTCAGCAATGGCAAGCCCGATGAATTCTTCCAGACCAGCGTCGACCGCATGGCCACCTTGGGCATGCGTGACAACCTGCAAAGCCTCTACCTGCTGATGAACAAGCTCTACCTGCGCAACCCCAGCCAGTGGCGGCAGTCGGGTTACCCGGATGCGGTGAGCGCCGCGCGGGAAATTCGCCTGGCCATCGAGAACCGCCGGCCATTGCCCGCACTGGGCGACCGTCGCGACTTGGCGGCACTGAGCTATTCCCTGAGCCCCGAGTTTCATGGCGACCGGGTCGGCGCGTTTATCTACGCGATCGGCAGCATGCTGGTGACCGCCCACGGTGGGCGGACCGAGTTCTACATGACCGATTCGATTAACCCACAATTTGTCAGCAACGCTGCGCGCAATATCGAGAAAGCCACCTGGTTGCTCAGCCAGCGCCAGGATGCCAACGGCGCGCTGTTGCTGTTCTCCAACGAGATCTCGGAGGAGGGCAGCAACCTCAGTTTTGCGGTGGAATTCGGCAAGATCGTTGCGCGCCTCGACCTGCTGACCCAAATGCTCGATGAGCGCTACCGACGCATCGGCCTTAACTACGCGCAAAGCCTGTTGCTGATGAATTTCCTGCCAGTGCAGTAGTGGCGGGTGATACATCGGGTCTGGACGTTTAATGATGTGACATCCAGTGCGCCGTTTCCCTTTCATTTGTAGGAGGCGGCCTATCTTGTATCCACTGGCTTGAAACACCCATCGGTGGGCCATAGCCTCGGACTTTCCTTAAAAATGAGTGCCTACCTTGGGTAAGCAAAAAACCGTTTGGCCCACTGATCGCGAAATTCGCCTGCGATTTATCCTGTTTGCGGTGATCGAGGCCGCGAGCGCCCAGGGTGCTCCTGCAGAGGTCTTGCTATCGGCCACTAAGCTGCTGCGTGATCCGCAAACAGAAGTGCAGCTTCGCGAAGCCTTGGCCGATATTCTGGCGTGTGATGAGATGTACGGCTTCAGGTTTCCACAAGGTTCAGAGGCCGATGAGTTGATGCAGACGCTCTGATCCAAGGTTTGATTGTTTTTTTATGCGGCAGTTAGATCGTTTATTTCCTTCCGGTCTGATGCAATACCTGTTTCGAATATCTAAAACGTCGTTTAGGCGCACTCAGCGGCGATTGCGTTCGTTATTGCGTCGATAGAAATGTTATCGCGTCGTGCACGGCTGTTTCGGTCAACTAAGCTTGCCCCCGAACAGCCTTTGCCGCTGCTCTGCCGTCGTCTTGCGCCGCTGTCTGGCGGCTCTAGAATCGGCGCCAGAACTTAGCCATTTCCTGTCGATTACGGAGTTTCGAACATGATGAATGCAATGCAGATGCCGATGAACACCGCCATGCCCATGATGCCGATGATGGGCATGCCGATGATGATGGCCACCATGAAGTGCGAGATGGCCGCTGACGCCATGATGTGCACCATGAAGCCAGCAGCCGGTATGGACATGGCTCAGTTCAAGACCAACGCCGAAATGATGGCGATGATGATGAACTGCGGCATGCCGATGATGATGCAGTGCGCCAATATGTCGATGATGGGCATGTCGGCCGACGCCATGAAAATGATGACCGGCATGAACATGCCGATGATGCCGATGATGCCGATGATGCCGATGATGTCCATGGGCATGTCGATGCCGATGATGACGTGCATGATGGAGTGCACCATGATGGCCGACAGCATGATGTGCAAAATGATGCCGATGCCCGGCATGAGCATGGACATGATGAAAAACTGCTGCATGCTCATGAACAAAATGATGAACGACTGCGCTATGCCCATGATGATGAGCTGCAACGGCATGCCGATGATGTGCTGCACCTGCTGACAGGTCCCGCGCAATAAAAAACGCCCCGATCATTCGGGGCGTTTTTGCATTCAGGGTCAGTCCAATCGCTCTGGATAGGTAATCACCAGGAACGCCACGGCTTCACTGTCGGCCGGGTTGCGGTAGCGGTGGGGCTGGTCGGCGTAGAACAGGATCGAATCGCCGGTTGATAACAGATAACGCTCGTCGTTGACGCTGACTTCCAGCACGCCCTGAGCCACCACCAGGTTTTCCTGGATGCCTGGGCCATGCCCTTCGGATACTTCTTCGCCCAGCGCGCGCAAGCGGATCTCGTAAAACTCAGACTGGCGCGCCGTATCGTAGGGGAACAGCGCACGGCTGATAAACGCGCCATCGGCACTCACCAGGCGCTTGCTCTGTTGGGCTGGCAAGACCTCAACACCTTCAAAGGCGCGGTCTTCCAGGAACGCTGCCACCGACACCTTCAAACCCTTGGCAATCTTGCATAGCACTTTGATCGACGGCACGCTGCGGCCCGACTCGATCTGCGCCAGCATCGCCCGGCTGACCCCGCAGGCCCGCGCCAACCCATCCAGTGACAAATGGCGCTTGCTCCGCAGGCGTTGCAGGTTGTGCGCCACGCACAGGCTGATCACATCGTCGTCGGTATTCGGTTTGGGCAGGGGTTCGGGTGGTTCGGGCAGCACGTGCAGGAAATTCATCGGCCTTACGCCCGGCGAGTATCGCTGGAGGGCGCTGCCTGGGCGGTGAACACCGCAAGCCCGGCACGTGCGGCGTACATCGCCCACATCAACTCGGCTGCAGCACGCGCCTGGCGGCGTTTACGGTGGAGCGTGAAGTCGATGACGGTGGCCGATGTTTGCATGGGGGCGTTCTCAGGGGGCGTGGGTGACTCGATGGCTTCACAGTAATGCGTGCGTGTTATTTCTTTAAATACTGAGTTTGCATGTGTTAATTCGATTTTGGACTTAGAAAATAAATCAGGTCCGACGCTGTTGTGGGAAGGCTCTGGTCCGTTAATTAAGCGTGACCTGGCGGGCGCGCCTGCCATCCCACCTCTTTGCCCCCGATTCCCAAGGACCTGCCTGATGCTGTTGCGCCACCCTTTGCCCCTATTGACCGCCCTGACATTCAGCTCGCTGGTACACGCCGAAGACCTGCAATTGGCCCCGGTCGAAGTCACCAGCAGCGAAGCCAGCGCTGGCGAGGTGGCCCAGGCGCAGCTCAGAAGCGTGCCCGGCGGTACCAATTACATCGACATGGGAGGCGTGCAGCAGGGCCGGGTGAGCACCAATGAAGATGTATTCAAGTACCAGGCAGGGGTGTACGCCAAGGCGGCGAACAATGAAGGCGTGAAGCTGTCGATTCGCGGCTCGGGCCTCAACCGCAGCCCGGGTGCTCATGCGTCGGGCTTGTATGAAATGCTCGATGGCCTGCCGCTGACCGGCCCGGGCGGCACCCCTTACGAACTCAAGGACCCGCTGTGGCAAAGCCGCGTCGAAGTGCTGCGCGGCGCCAACGGGTTCGATCAGGGCGCGCTGGCCCTCGGCGGCTCGGTCAACTACGTCACCCACACCGGCTACGATGCGCCTAAGCTGCAAGTGCGCTATGAAGCGGGCAGCCGTGGGTTTGCCCAACGTGAAATCAGCTCGGGCCAGGTGCTGGGCGATGCCGATTACTACATCAGCCTTACCGACTCGCAGTCCGACGGCTACCAGCACCAGAGCGCCGGCACGGGTAAAGGTATCGCGGCCAACTTCGGCTACCGCTTCAACCCGGATCTGGAAACACGCTTCTATTTCCGTTACCGCGAAACCACCAACGACAGCCCCGGCAAACTGATGCGCTACCAGATCAGCCATGACCCCACGGCCGCCAACAGCCTCAACGCCGCACGTGACTCCAAGCGCCTGCAACCGGGCTCCACCTGGATCGCCAACAAGACCACCTTGCAGCTGGACGACAGCTCCCGCGTCGAAGTCGGGCTGGCGTACCATGACTACCCGATGGACCTGCGCGAAGGCACCAACCGCCTGAAAGTCGCCTACACCGACATCAGCAGCACCCTCAACTACATCCGCCAGGACACGCTGTTTGGCCACGCCAGTACAACCACGATCGGCCTGCGCACCACCCAGGCGATGCCGAATAACGGCGCGTCGGAGTACGTGCGCACGCCGGCCGGCAATACCGCAATTTATGCCCCCGGTACCAAGACCCGCGACTACAGCTACCTGGGCTCCGACACCGTGCTGCACATCGGCAACGACCTGGAGCTGGTCCCGGACCTGTGGCTCACCACTGGCCTGGCGGCGATCTACACTCGTCGCGAAACCGAAGTCACTTATCCCGATACCCATACGCCGACACGCCAGCAGAACTGGGACTACGCGCCACGCATCGGCCTGCGTTACGACTTCAATCCGCAACTGCAGGTGTACGGCAACCTCAGCCGCTCGGTAGAGCCGCCGCATGCGTGGTCGATGATCTGGGGTTCCAATAAATACTTTGGCCCCGGCAGCGGCCCGGCCACCGGTTTGCAACGTGAAGGCGTGAACCTGCGTAATCAGACCGCAACCACCCTTGAGGTCGGCGCCCGTGGCGAGCACCGTTTCGGCCAGTGGGACCTGGCGCTGTACCGCTCCGAAGTGCGCCATGAGCTGCTCACCGTCGAAACCCAGGCCCAAACCCAGACCAGCAGCGCCATCGTCGCCGAATCCAACGCCAGCCCCACCGTGCACCAGGGCGTGGAACTGAGCCTGCTCAGCCCTTTATGGGAGGGCGGCCGCAACGGCCAACTGGCCCTGCGCCAAGCCTATACCTACAGCGATTTCCACTACCGCGACGACGACCGCTTCGGCGGCAACACCTTGCCGGGCATTCCCAAGCACTACTACCAGGCCCAGTTGCGCTACAGCCACCCGACCGGTTTCTACACCAGCCTCAATACCGAGCATGCCTCGCGGGTGGCGGTGGACTACGCCAATTCCTACTACGCAGCGGCTTACACGACCCTCGGCGCAACCTTCGGCTACGACGCGCCGAAACAGGACTGGCAAGCCTGGATCGACCTGCGCAACCTCACCAACCGGCGCTACGCCAACACCGTCACGCCGGGTTATGACGACAAAGGGCAGGACGCTGCCCGGTCGACCCCAGCCGATGGTCGGGGCATCTTCACCGGTGTCTCCTGGAGCTGGCGCTAACACCCCATTTCACTGTAGGAGCCGGCTTGCCGGCGATTGCGGTGTATCAGTCCCTCAGGGGTTGACTGACACACCGCGATCGCCGGCAAGCCGGCTCCTACAGGAATTTAGGTTGTCTGAAAGGTTCTTGATACATCGTCGTTTTACTGGCATTGTTCGCGCAATTGGTAATATTTCCTATTTGAGAAATTTTTGCGCATGCATGACATTCCGGCCGCGCTGGGTACGCCCACGCGTCAGCAAACCCTCGCGGCAATGTACGTCGATCACCACGGTTGGCTGCATGGCTGGCTGCGCAAAAAACTCGGTTGCTCCCAGCACGCGGCCGACCTGGCCCACGATGCTTTCATCCGTGTATTGATGCTGGCCGAGCCCCACACCATCAAGGAGCCTCGCGCCTTTCTCGCCACCACGGCAGGGCGCCTGCTGATCGACGGCGCGCGGCGTCGGCGTATCGAGAAAGCCTACATGGAAGCCCTGGTGATCCAGTGCGAAGACGCCGGCATGCCCGACCCGGCCGCGATTCACCTGGCGCTGCAAGCCCTGGAACGCATCGCCGAACTGCTCGCCGGCCTGCCCGCCAAGGCCCGTGAGGCCTTCCTGCTGAGCCGCCTCGACGGGCTGACCTACAGCGAGATCGCCACACGCCTGGAGGTGTCCTCCAGCACCGTCAAAAACTACATCTCCAGTGCCCTGGTGCACTGTTATCACAGCCTGCACGCGGCGGACCCGTTGTCGTGAGTTCCGAACAGATCATCCAGCAAGCCGCGAATTGGCTGACACGCCTGCACGACGAAAACGTCAGTGACGCCGACCGCCACGCTTTCCACACCTGGTGCCAGGCCGACCCTCGCCACGCCGTCGCCATCGAGCGCATGCGCTCGCTGTGGGGCAGCCTCGAGACTGTGCCCGCCAAGCCCGCGCGGCTGGCGTTGAACCGTGCATTCGCCCCCCGGCGCTCCCGTGGCGCTCAAGTGGCGGGCGTGCTCGGTGTGGTGCTGTGCGCCTGGCTGGGTGTGCAACAGGCGCCAATCTGGATGGCCGACCAACGCACCGGCGTCGGCGAGCGCCGCCAGATCGCCCTGGAAGATGGCAGCCAGTTGCAGCTCAACAGCAACTCGGCCGTGGACGTCAAATTCGACGGCCACCAACGGGTGATCGAACTGCTGCAAGGAGAACTGTGGGTGGAGGTGGCCAAGGATGCGCAGCGGCCGTTCGTGGTGCGCACCGACCAGGGCACGGCGACGGCACTGGGTACGCGCTATCTGGTCAAGCGCGCGGCGGATGGCACCACGGTAGTGACGGTGATTGAGTCCACCGTAGCGGTCAAAGGTGACACGGGCGAGGGCGTCAAGGTGACGGCCGGCCAACGCTCGGTGCTCGATCACGGCCAGCCGCAGCCGCCACGCGCCATCGGCAGCAGCGACCCGGATGCCTGGACCCGTGGCCTGCTCAAGGTCAACGACCAGCCGTTGAGCGAGGTGTTGCAAACCCTGGCCAGCTACCGTCATGGCCTGGTGCGTTTCGACCCGCAAGCCCTGCAGAACCTGCGGGTGTCCGGCGTGTTCAAGCTGGACGACACGGCCGCTGCGCTGGCGACTCTGGCCGACAACCTGCCGATCCAGGTGGAGTACTTCACCGACCTGCTGGTGGTGGTCAAGCCGCGCTAGGGTTGGCGCAGGCGCTTGTACAGGGTGTTGCGGCTCACCCCCAGCTCCCGCGCCAGGTGGGAAATGTTCCCGCCGGCCGCTTTCAAGCGCTGTGACAGGTCACGGCTGTCATCCAGCGCTTCCTGGGTGGGCAGCGGCGCCGCCTGGTTCAAGTCGACAAAAAAATCATCCGGCAGGTGTTCCGCGCGTATCGGTTGGTCCTCGGCCATGGCCAGCGCCACCTGCAACACGCTGCTGACCTGACGCAGGTTCCCGGGCCACGGGTGCTGTTCGAACAACGCCAGCACTTCGGCACTCAGCCCGGCCCATTGGGTCGGCTCGCGGTGCTGCTGCCACAGTTGCTGGAACAGCGCCTGCTTGTCGGTGCGTTCGCGCAGGGGCGGCAGTTCCAGGGTCAGGCCGCCAATGCGGTAGTACAAGTCTTCACGAAAACGCCCGGCCTGCACCCACTCGCGCAACGCCCGGTTGGTGGCAGAAATGATGCGCAGGTCCACCGGAAACAGCTCGCTGCTGCCCACCGGCTGCACGCAACGTTCCTGCAACACCCGCAGCAAGCGCGCCTGGGTCGGCAGCGGCATATCGCCAATCTCATCGAGAAACAGCGTGCCTTTGTCGGCTTTGCGGATCAGGCCAATGCTGCCTTTCTGATTGGCGCCGGTGAAGGCGCCTTTTTCATAGCCGAACAGCTCCGACTCCACCAGCTCTGCGGGTATCGCCGCACAGTTCACCGCGATAAACGCCTGCCGGCTGCGCGAACTGGCCTGGTGCAGGGCTTTGACAAACACCTCTTTGCCCACGCCGGTCTCACCGTGAATCAGCAGCGGAATATCCTTCTCCAGCAAGCGCTCTGCCTGGCGCACGGCTTTCTCCACCCGCACATCGCCGAAGTGCAAGGTCTTGAGGCCAATCGCGGCCGGTTTTGCCTGCACTGATTCACTGGCCTTGGGCGCACTGAACACCCGCGCCTGCACCGGCATCTGCTTGGGTCGCTTCAATAAGCACTGGAACCGATTGCGTCCCGCCGCCTGCAGTGAAAACGGCAGGCCTTCCGGCTGGTTGAGCAGCTCCAGCAGCGACACCTTGAACAAACTGTCGACCATCACCCGCGACAAGCTGATGCCCAGCAGGTTATCGGCGCGGCGGTTGGCCGACAGTACCTGGCCGCTCTCATCAAAAATCAGCAGGCCAGCCCATTGGCTGTCGAGGTTGTTCAGGCCGGTGTTGAAGGTCAGCTGGAAATGCTCGCCGCGAAACAGGTTGAGGATCAGCCGGTTCTCCACGGTCTGGCTCATCATCTTGACCATGCCCAGGGTGTGGGAGGGCGGCAGGTAGCTGTCGCTGGACACATCCAGCACCGCGATGATTTCACGCTGGGCATCGAAGATCGGCGCTGCCGAGCCGGTCATGAAGCGGTTGGCTTTCAAGAAGTGTTCGTCGTGCTCGATATGCACCGCCTGGGCACACGCCAGCGCGGTGCCGATGGCATTGGTGCCGCTGGAGCGCTCCTGCCAGCTGGCGCCGGCGCTGAAACCCCGGGCCAACGTGGGCTCGATAAAACGCTGGGTGCCCCACGAGGTCAGGACCTGGCCCTGATTGTCAGCCAGCATGATCAGGCAGTTGGAGTTGCTCAGGATGTTTTCGTAGTAGGGCAGGACCTCCTGATGGGTGGTCTGCACCAAAGAATGCTGGCTTTCCAGCAATTGACTGATGCCCTCGGCGGGCAGCTGGTCGAAGCTGGGCGTGCTCTGATGGTCCAGGCCAAAGGCGCGGCAACGGCGCCAGGATTCCTGGATGAGCGTGTCGTGAGCCAAGGGTTCGGCCATGTTGACCTTCTTTTTATTGTTATGGGGTCTTGCACAATCCAGCGGTTGAAACCGGATCAAACTGTGGGAGCTGGCTTGCCTGCGATAGCGGTGTATCAGTAACAAATGAGCACGCTGACCCATCGCTATCGCAGGCAAGCCAGCTCCCACATTTATTCTGTGTTAGGCATGAGAGTGTTGTTCAGAACTGTTCATTGTCAACCCCAGCACTGTTCAGTTGTTCACCCGAAGTGTTCACTCCCGAACATCCGCTTTACCCCATTTCTTTACACATCAACCACTTGCCGTTTTGGCACGAAACTCGCTCTGACGACTGGCCAGATTCATTCCAATAATAAAAAAGGTCGTGTCATGTCATTGACCCTGGAACATGTCTCCCGCGTCGTTGAAGGGCAAACCTGGATCGACGACGCCAACCTGCGTTTCGAAGCCGGTTCCTTCAACGTATTGCTCGGCCGCACCCTGTCCGGCAAGACCAGTCTGATGCGCCTGATGGCCGGCCTGGACAAGCCCGACAGCGGCCGCATCCTGATGAACGGCGTGGACGTCACGCAAAAGCCCGTACGCCTGCGCAACGTGTCGATGGTGTATCAGCAGTTCATCAACTACCCGACCATGACCGTGTTCGAAAACATCGCCTCGCCGTTGCGCCAGGCCGGTGTGTCTAACGAGGTGATCCAGAGCAAGGTGCTCGAAACCGCAAGAATGCTGCGCATCGAGAAATTCCTGCAGCGCCATCCGCTGGAGCTGTCCGGTGGCCAGCAGCAACGCACCGCCATGGCCCGTGCGCTGGTCAAGGATGCCGAGCTGATCCTGTTCGATGAGCCGTTGGTGAACCTGGACTACAAACTGCGCGAAGAGCTGCGTCAGGAAATGCGCGAACTGTTCAAGGCGCGCCACACCATCGCCATCTACGCCACTACCGAACCGAATGAAGCCCTGGCCCTGGGTGGCACCACCACCATCCTCCACGAAGGCCGGGTGATCCAGAGCGGCAAGGCTGCCGAGGTCTATCACCAGCCACAAACCGTGCTGGCGGCCGAGCTGTTTTCCGAACCGCCGATCAACCTGATGCCGGGGCGTATCAGCGGCAATGAAGTGAGCTTCGCCAATTTTGTGCATTTCCCGCTGAACGTCGATTTGCGCCCCATCGGCGAAGGCGAATTCCGCTTTGGCGTGCGCCCCAGCCATATCAGCCTGGTGCCGAGCAACGATGATGACCTGGAGCTGGCGGTGACCGTGGAAGTCGCCGAGATCAGCGGCTCGGAAACCTTCCTGCACGTGCGCAGCGAACACTTCTTGCTGGTGCTGCACCTGCCGGGGGTGCACGAGTACGACGTCGACGCGCCGATCCGCGTGTATATCCCCACCCATAAACTGTTTGTGTTCGATGGCCAGGGCCGGTTGGTCCAGGCCCCCGGGCGCCGTGTCGCGAGGGTTGCCTGATGGCCGAGATCCATTTGCGAAACCTCGCCCATAGCTACAGCCCTGCACCAAATGGGCCGGAAGACTACGCCATTCGGGAAATGAACCACGTGTGGGAGCAGGGCGGGGCCTACGCCTTGCTCGGGCCTTCGGGCTGTGGCAAATCCACCTTGCTCAACATCATCTCCGGCCTGCTCAGCCCGTCCGAAGGCCAGGTGTTGTTCGACACCACCGTGGTCAACGACCTCACCCCGGAAAAACGCAACATCGCCCAGGTATTCCAGTTCCCGGTGGTGTACGACACCATGACCGTGTTCGACAACCTGGCGTTCCCGCTGCGCAACCAGGGCCTGGCCGAAGCGAAAATCCACAGCAAGGTGCAGGAAATCGCCGAAGTCCTCGACCTGCAAAACCTGCTGACCAAAAAAGCCCGCAACCTCACCGCCGACGAAAAACAGAAAGTCTCCATGGGCCGTGGCCTGGTGCGCGACGACGTGTCGGCGATCCTGTTCGATGAACCGCTGACAGTGATCGACCCGCACCTCAAGTGGAAGCTGCGGCGCAAGCTCAAGCAGATCCACGAGCAGTTCAACATCACCATGGTCTACGTCACCCACGACCAGTTGGAGGCGTCGACCTTCGCCGACAAGATTGCGGTGATGTACGGCGGGCAGATCGTGCAATTCGGCACGCCACGTGAGCTGTTCGAACGGCCCAGCCACACCTTTGTCGGCTATTTCATCGGCAGCCCGGGGATGAATCTGATCGACGTGCAGGCCGAGGCGGGCGGCGTGCGTTTCGCCGGCACGCACTTGCCGCTGTCGGAAGCGTTGCAGCAACGCATTGCCAGCACGGAGTACCAGAAACTGCAGGTGGGCATCCGCCCGGAATTTATCCACGTATGGGACGAGTACAACGCTGACGCCCTGCAAGCCGACGTCACACACGTCGAAGACCTTGGCACTTACAAAATCATGACCCTCAACCTCGATGGCGCCCCGCTGAAAGTGCGCCTGGCCGAAGACAAGCCGGTCCCCGAAGGGCAAGCCTCCATCAGTTTCCCTGCGCAATGGCTGATGCTCTACGCCGATGACTACCTGCTGGAGGTGCAGCCATGAACAAGGTGCAGAACAACAAGGCCTGGTGGCTGGTGTTGCCGGTGTTCCTGCTGGTGGCGTTCAGTGCGGTGATCCCGATGATGACCGTGGTCAACTACTCGGTGCAGGACATCTTCGACCAGTCCAGCCGCTACTTTGTCGGTGCCGACTGGTACAAGCAGGTGCTGCTCGACCCGCGTCTGCACGACTCGCTGCTGCGCCAGTTCATCTACTCGGCCTGCGTGCTGTTGATCGAAATCCCCCTGGGCATTGCCATCGCCCTGACCATGCCGACCAAGGGGCGCTGGTCCTCGCTGGTGCTGATCATCCTTGCCATTCCGTTGCTGATCCCGTGGAACGTGGTGGGCACCATCTGGCAGATCTTCGGCCGCGCCGATATCGGCTTGCTGGGTTACAGCCTCAACGCCTTGGGCATCAGCTACAACTACGCGGCCAACACCATGGACGCCTGGGTCACCGTGCTGATCATGGACGTGTGGCACTGGACCTCGCTGGTCGCACTGCTGTGTTATTCGGGCCTGCGCGCCATCCCGGATGTGTACTACCAGGCCGCGCGGATTGATCGGGCATCGCCCTGGGCGGTATTCCGACATATCCAACTGCCGAAGATGAAAAGCGTGCTGCTGATCGCGGTGATGCTGCGCTTCATGGACAGCTTCATGATTTACACCGAACCCTTCGTCCTCACAGGCGGCGGGCCGGGTAACGCCACTACCTTCCTGAGTCAGACCTTGACCCAGATGGCCGTAGGCCAATTCGACTTGGGCCCGGCGGCGGCGTTTTCCCTGGTGTATTTCCTGATCATCCTGTTGGTGTCCTGGCTGTTCTATACCGCCATGACCCATTCCGACGCCAACCGCTGAGGCCGCAGCCATGAGCAAGCGCAAGGTTATTCCGCTGCTGATCTACATCCTGTTCCTGCTGGTGCCGATCTACTGGCTGTTGAACATGTCCTTCAAGAGCAACACCGAAATCCTCGGCGGGCTGACGCTGTTTCCGCAGGACTTCACCCTGGCCAACTACAAGGTGATCTTCACCGACCCCAGCTGGTACACCGGTTACCTCAACTCGCTGTACTACGTGAGCCTGAACACGGTGATTTCCCTGAGCGTGGCGCTGCCGGCAGCCTATGCGTTCTCGCGTTACCGTTTCCTCGGCGACAAGCACCTGTTCTTCTGGCTGCTGACCAACCGCATGGCGCCGCCAGCCGTGTTTTTGCTGCCGTTCTTCCAGCTGTATTCGTCGATTGGCCTGTTCGATACCCACATCGCCGTGGCCCTCGCGCACTGCCTGTTCAACGTGCCATTGGCGGTGTGGATCCTGGAAGGGTTCATGTCCGGCGTGCCGAAGGAAATCGACGAAACCGCCTACATTGACGGTTACTCGTTTCCCAAGTTTTTCGTGAAGATCTTTATCCCGCTGATTGGCTCCGGCATCGGTGTGACCGCGTTTTTCTGCTTCATGTTTTCCTGGGTCGAACTGCTGCTGGCGCGCACCCTGACCTCGGTCAACGCCAAGCCGATCGCGGCGGTCATGACGCGCACGGTTTCGGCGTCGGGTATCGATTGGGGCGTGCTGGCAGCGGCGGGGGTGTTGACCATCCTGCCTGGCATGCTGGTGATCTGGTTTGTTCGCAACCACGTGGCCAAGGGCTTTGCCCTGGGCCGGGTCTGAGGAGTCGATGATGGAATGGATGGCCTGGACCACCCCCACCGCGCTGTTCTTCGCGGCCATTGCCCTGTTGCTGGTGGGCATGACCACGTGGGAGCTGCGCTCGCCGAGCATCCCCCGGCGCGGCTTTTTACCGATCAGCACCACCCGTGGTGATCGCTTGTTTATCGGTCTTCTCGGCAGCGCCTACCTGCACCTGCTGGTGATCGGCGTAACCGGCTGGAGCATCTGGGTGGCGTCCGCGCTGTCCCTGGTGTGGCTGTTGTGTGTGATGCGTTGGGGCTGATGCGGGCGGCGATCACCCACCCGTAGGAGCCGGCTTGCCGGCGATGGCGTCCGCAAGATCGCTATCGCCGGCAAGCCAGCTCCTACACGGTGGAGGTCGGCGTCTGAAGTCCCGTTTGAAATTAACCAGGAGGTCTCTATGTTCGATAACAACAATAAGCTGCGACATAGCATTTCATTGGCCGCCGTACTGGCCCTCAGTGGTTTGAGCGCCACGGCCTGGGCCGATGCGTATGAAGATGCCGCGAAAAAATGGATCGGCAGTGAGTTCAAACCGTCCACCCTGACCGCCGAGCAGCAGCTCGAAGAGTTGAAGTGGTTTATCAAGGCGGCGGAGCCGTTCCGTGGGATGAAGATCAACGTGGTGTCGGAAACCCTCACCACCCACGAGTACGAGTCCAAGGTGCTGGCCAAGGCCTTTACCGAAATCACCGGCATCAAGCTGACCCACGACTTGCTGCAGGAAGGCGACGTGGTGGAAAAGCTGCAAACCCAGATGCAGTCCGACAAGAACATCTATGACGGCTGGGTCAACGATTCCGACTTGATCGGTACGCACTTTCGCTACGGCAAGACCGAATCCATCACCGACCTGATGGCCAACGAAGGCAAGGCCTTCACCTCGCCGACCCTGGACATCAAGGACTTCATCGGCATTTCCTTCACCACCGCGCCGGACGGCAAGATCTACCAGTTGCCCGACCAGCAGTTCGCCAACCTCTACTGGTTCCGCGCCGACTGGTTCGAGCGCGCCGACCTGAAAGCCAAGTTCAAGGAAAAGTACGGTTATGAACTGGGCGTGCCAGTGAACTGGTCGGCCTATGAAGACATCGCCAAATTCTTCAGCGAAGACGTCAAGGAAATCGACGGCAAGCGCATCTACGGGCACATGGACTACGGCAAGAAAGACCCGTCCCTGGGCTGGCGCTTCACTGATGCCTGGTTCTCCATGGCCGGTGGCGGCGACAAAGGCTTGCCTAACGGCCTGCCGGTGGACGAGTGGGGCATTCGCGTAGAGGACTGCCACCCGGTCGGCTCCAGTGTTACCCGTGGCGGCGACACCAACGGCCCTGCGGCTGTGTTTGCCACGCAGAAATACGTGGACTGGATGAAAGCCTACGCGCCACCGGAAGCGGCGGGCATGACCTTCTCCGAATCCGGCCCGGTGCCGTCCCAGGGCAACATCGCCCAGCAGATCTTCTGGTACACCGCGTTTACCGCCGACATGACCAAGCCCGGCCTGCCGGTGGTGAACGCCGACGGCACGCCGAAATGGCGTATGGCGCCGTCGCCGGTCGGACCTTACTGGGAAAAGGGCATGAAGAAGGGCTATCAGGACGTAGGCTCCTGGACCTTCCTCAAGTCGACGCCCGAGAAGCAGAAACTCGCGGCCTGGCTCTACGCGCAGTTCGTGACGTCCAAAACCGTCTCATTGAAGAAAACCATCGTCGGCCTGACGCCGATTCGTGAGTCGGATATCAACTCCCAGGCCATGACCGACCTGGCGCCGAAACTCGGTGGCCTGGTGGAGTTCTACCGCAGCCCGGCCCGTGTCGAATGGACTCCGACCGGTACCAACGTGCCGGACTACCCGCGCCTGGCGCAACTGTGGTGGAGCAACATTGCGGCAGCGGCCAGCGGCGAGAAAACCCCGCAGCAAGCGCTGGACAACCTGGCCAAGGAGCAGGACGCAATCATGACGCGCCTGGAACGCTCCAAAGTGCAACCGGTGTGCGGCCCGAAAATGAACGAAGAGCGTGACGCGCAATACTGGTTCGACCAGCCGGGCGCACCGAAGCCGAAACTGGCCAACGAGAAGCCCAAAGGCGAGACCGTGGCCTACGGCGACCTGCTCAAGCAGTGGGAGGCTGCGCGTAAGTAAACACTTGCGCCGATGCTCCACGCTGGCACCCACCCCTGTAGGAGCCGGCTTGCCGGCGATTGCGGCAGATCAGTCAACCCATTGGCTGGCTGATACACCGCATCGCCGGCAAGCCGGCTCCTACACTAATGCCCTCGGCTATCAGCCAGAATCCGCGCGGTATCCCGCGCCGGCGGTAACCCGAACACCCGCGCATAATCGCGGCTGAACTGGGTCGCGCTTTCATACCCCACCTCAAACGCCGCATGGGTCACGCTGCTCGCGCTGGCAACCATCAACGTACGCGCCTGTAACAACCGCACGCGTTTCTGATACTGCAAAGGGCTCAAATTGGTCACCGCCTTGAAGTGCCGATGAAATGCCGAAACACTCATCGCAGCCTTCTGGGCCAAGGCCTCCACGCGGATCGGTTCGGCATAGTCGCGACGAATCCACTGGATCGCCTGGCTGACCCGTGCCATCGCCGTGTCTGGCGCAGCAATTTCGCGCAGCATCCAGCCATGAGGGCCTTGCAGTACGTGGTAGAGGATCTCCCGTTCATACGCAGGGGCCAGCGCGGCAATTGCTACCGGGTCACCCATCAGGCGCAGCATGCGCACCCAAGCATCCATCAAGGCGGGTGTGACGGCCGCCACGGAGAAACCGGCTTCCTGTTCGCAACGCCCGTTGGGGGCCGGCAGGTCATTGAGCAGGGTGGTCAGCACGGTCGGATCAAGCGTCAGGCTCACCGCCAGGTAGGGTTCGCCCGTGATCGCCGGATTCACCACGCCGACTGCGGGCAACTCGATGGACATCACAAAATACGTCGCCGGGTCGTAATGCAGCGTGCGGTCGCCCACGGTCATGCACTTACTGCCCTGCAGGATCAGGTTGATCATCGGGTCATACACCGCCGCCAGCATATGCTCGGGAATCGCCCCCTGGACCATCGCCACGCGGGGGATGCCGGTCTCGGTGCGGCGGTTTTCGGCCTTGGCAGCCAAGGCGCGCAGTTCGATCAATTGAGTATTCATGGCGACCATGCTGTGCCTGCCGTTGAGCCTTGCGCAAGCAAAAAGCAGAAACAGGCAAGATTGGAGTAGGAACGGCTGCGTCGAAGAGTAGGGCGATGACTACTGTGGTCACTCAACTTTTCAGCAGTGGAGCAGGCCATGGGCGTTATCGTGATTACCGGAGGCAGCCGTGGGATCGGTGCCAGTACCGCCGAGCTGTGTGCACGTCAGGGGCATGGTGTGATCCTCACCTATAAGCGCAACCCGGATGCGGCACAGGCGGTGGTCCAGCGTATCGAGGCCAGCGGCGGGAAAGCCGTGGCGCTGGAATTGGACGTTGCGGCTGCCAGCACATTCCCTGTCTTCCGAGAGGCGGTGACGCATGCCCTGCAGGCCAAATGGGGCGCAAGCACCTTGAGTGGGCTGGTGAACAACGCCGGCTACGGCCTGTTCAACCCCCTTGAGTCGGTGACCGAGGCGCAGTTCGACGGCCTGTTCAACGTGCACCTCAAGGGGCCGTTTTTCCTGACCCAAACCCTGCTGTCGCTGCTGGAAGAACACGCCAGCATCGTCAACCTTACCAGCGCCACCACTCGCGTCGCGACGGCGGGTGTCGCGCCCTACGCCACATTCAAGGGGGGACTGGATGTGCTCACGCGCTACATGGCCAAGGAATTCGGTGAACGGCGTATCCGTGCCAACGCCGTGTCCCCCGGCGCCATTCGCACCGAACTGGGCGGCGGCTTGAATGACGAATTCGAAGCCCTGTTGGCCGGGCAAACCGCCCTCGGCCGCGTAGGCGAACCGGAAGATGTGGCACGGGTTATCGCCCTGTTGCTGTCGGAAGAAGGCCGTTGGATCAATGCCCAGACCGTCGAAGTTGCGGGCGGCTACATCATCTGAATCAGGAGGCTCCACCATGCTCGATCATCTGTTTATCTCAGTGAGCGATATCCAACGTTCGATCCGCTTCTACGAAGCCACCCTGACGCCGCTCGGCATCACCGCGCGGCATGACTACGACGGCAAGGATGGCCCGCCCGGCCACCCGGACCTGAAGGGCTTTGGCGCCAACGGGCGCATGTTTTTCTGGCTGCGCGAAGGCGCCGTGGAAGGGCGCGCGGTGCATGTGGGCTTTGTCGCCAATAACCGCGCCGAGGTGGATAACGCCTACGCCGCCGCCCTGGCAAACGGCGCCACCGACAACGGCGCTCCGGGCGCACGCCTGCACTACGACCCCAACTACTACGCGGCCAACGTGCTGGACCCGGACGGCTACAGCCTCGAATTCGTCTACAAGAACTGGCAGCACACCTCATGAAAACCTTGATGATCTACGGCGCCACCGGCTACACCGGGCGCATGGCGGCGCAACACGCAAAACAACTTGGCCTCAACCTGGTGCTCGCCGGTCGCAACGCCGAACGCCTGGCGTCCCTGGCCGCTGAGTTGGGCGCGCCTTACCGCGTATTCACGCCGGATGCCGCCCAGTTGGACGGGATCGACGTCCTGCTCAATTTCGCCGGCCCCTTCGCCCACACCGCCGAAGCCTTGATGCGCGCCTGTATCGCCAACGGCACCGACTACCTGGACATCACCGCCGAAATCAACGTGTACCGCCTTGCCGAGCAACTCGGCGCCGAAGCGGACGTGATGTTGCTGCCCGGCGTGGGCTGGGACGTGGTGCCCACCGACTGCCTGGCCATGCACGTCGCCAGTCGTGTGCAGCAGCCGCACTCGCTGAAAATCGCCTTGCAGGTGCCCGGTGCCATGTCCCGGGGTTCGGCCATGAGTGTCAGCGAGATCATCGGCGCCGGCGTGATGGCGCGACTCGACGGTCAGTTGGTCGCCACGCCGGACGCGCAACCCCAGCACCTGGATTTTGGCGACGGACCAGTGCTGTGTGCCCCGTTGTCCTTTGGCGACCTGGTCACTGCATGGCATTCCAGCGCCATCCCGAATATCGCTATGTTCGTTCACATCACTGGCGAAGCGTTCCCGGAGGGCGACCTGTCACTGCTGCCCGACGGCCCCACCCAAGGCCAGCGCGACGCCCATCGTGCCCGTGCCGTGGCCGAAGTCATCGGCATTGATGGGACGGTGGCGCGTTCAGTCATCGAGACCGTCAACGGCTACAGCTACACCCCTTTGGCTGCCGTGGAAGCGGCGCTCCGAGTACTGGGCGGTGAACGTCGCGCGGGTTTTGAAACCCCTGCCAGGCTGTTTGGCGTGGGCTTTGCGCAGACCATTGCCGGCACGCGGATCACCGATTACTAATCCCACAGGAATTACCCCCATGACCACCCTCGACCTACACACCGCTGCCGATAAGTTCGCAGTGATCGACACCCTGCATCGCTTCGCAGCAGGCATTGATCTGCACGATCCGGCTTTGCTCGCTTCGGCGTTCACCGTCAACGCCGTATCGGATTTTGGCCCGGCCGCTGCCAAGGCAGGTTTTGAATACCCGGTGCTGGAAGGGCGCGACACCATCGTCACCGCACTGTCCGGCGCCCTCAGTCAACTCGATACCACTCATTCTGTGAGTAACGCGCGGGTAACCCTTGAGGGCGACAGTGCGCGGCTGGATGCGTTGGTGGAAGCGCAGCACGTGCCCAAAAACGATCCTTCACGGCATTACCTGATGAAAAACCGTTATGACGTGGCGTTGGTGCGGGAAGAGGGCGTATGGCTGATCCAGCGCGTGACCGTGGATAACGTCTGGCGCTCAGGTGACCCTGCGGTGTTGGCGGGAGTTTAAGAACACCAAACGTACTGTAGGAGCCGGCTTGCCGGCGATGCAGGCGCCTCGGTGTATCAGGGAAAACCGAGCCGATACCATCGCCGGCAAGCCGGCTCCTACAGGTTATCAGGCGGCTTGCGGTTGAATCTGCAACTCGCCGTCCACGTCCTTGACCAACCCACTGGCCAAAAACAACGGCGCCAGGCGCTTGTGCAGTTGCGGCTCGACAAATTCCTTCACCGTGTCCAGCACCAGCACGCCGCTCAGCGGCAGCTCGGCCTTGGTGTAGGACAGCCACGCCTTCTTCAACGCCATCAACACATCACTGCCCGCCGTGGAGGCGAAGCGGCGGTGGGTGGGTTTGCCGTCGAACGTAAAGCTGTGCTGGAACGCGTAGCCGGTTTCATCGCCGCCGCTGGCGGTGCAGCGTACACAGGTGCACGGGCCGTCGCCGAAGGCGCTGCGCAGGTAGGCGTTGAAGTCCACCACGGGCTTGAGTGACAGGCGCTTATCGACTTCGAACAGGTCCCCGGTCATTTTTTCGTCAGTGTTCAACGTCCATTTCCTCGCAGGTTCGACGGTTTTTCAAAGCGCGGCACAATAGCAGCCATGGGCAGGTTTGTGGGCCATTTTGCATAACAATAGATCCCGATATTCTTTTCCTGTCTTAAAAATCGTGGCTACCCTCGCTCACCTTCTCAAAAGCGCGGCAGACTCCCCCATGACCTTCAAGCGTTCCTCCCTGACCCTCCTGGCGGCCTCGTTGGCCGCCGCAACGGCCTTGCTCAGCCCCGGTGCCCAGGCCGAAGGCAAGATCAGCATCGCCCAGCAATTCGGCATCGGCTACCTGATCCTCGACGTGGTGCGCGATCAGAACCTGATCGAAAAGCACGGCAAGGAGCAGGGCCTGGACATCAAGGTGGATTGGAACAGCATTTCCGGCGCCACCGCGATGAATGAATCGCTGCTGGCCGGCGCGCTGGATGTGGTTTCGGCCGGCGTGCCGCCGATGCTCACGCTGTGGGACCGCACCAAGGGCAAGCAGAACGTCAAGGCCATCGCCTCGCTGGGCTCGATGCCCAACTACCTGCTCACCAACAACCCGAACGTGAAAACCCTCAAGGACTTCAGCGAGAAAGACCGTATCGCCGTGCCTGCTGCTGGCGTGGGCTTCCAGTCTCGCACCTTGCAGATCGAGACCGCCAAGCAATTCGGCAATGACCAGTACAAGAAATTCGACGACATCTCCATCAGCCTGGCCCACCCCGATGCCACGGCGGCGTTGATTGCCGGAGGTTCGGAGATCAATGCGCATTTCTCCAGCCCACCGTTCCAGTACCAGGAACTGCTGAACCCCAATGTGCACAAGGTGCTCAGTTCCTACGACATCCTGGGTGGGCAGGCGACGTTCAACGTGCTGTACACCACGCAGAAATTCCACGACGAAAACCCCAAGACCTACAAGGCGTTCTATGACGCACTGGCCGAGGCTGAAAAAATCATCAAGGCCGATAAGCCAGCGGCCGCCAAGGCCTACATCCGCGTAGAGCAGTCGAAACTGCCGTTGGATCTGGTGGAAAAGATCGTCCAGGATCCGGAAATCGACTTCACCATCGTGCCGCAGCGCACCTTCATCTACGCCGAGAAATTGCAGGAGCTGGGTGTGCTGAAAAACAAGGCCGCCAGCTGGAAGGACTACTTCTTCGAAGAAGCCCACGGCGGCAACGGCAGCTGAGCCGCAAAAATTCTTGATGCCGAACACGGTTAAAAATGTGGGAGCTGGCTTGCCTGCGAAAGCGGTGGATCAGCCAGAACATTGATAGCAGACACACCGTCATCGCAGGCAAGCCAGCTCCCACATTTGGATCTCTGTTGTGATCATCTGTAGGAGCCGGCTTGCCGGCGATAGCTGCGTGTCAGTCGATACATTCGGTAGCTGATACACCGATATCGCCGGCAAGCCGGCTCCTACAGAGGTGTTGTGTATCCCATCTATTGCGCAATCAGACTGCGCTTGATCCAGTCATACAAGTCATTCCCCTCGCTCGACAGCTCACTGTTGGCGCGCCGGCACAGGTAGTACTGGCGGCCGTCATTGACCTGCCGATCAAACAACTTCACCAACTCACCACTGGCCACATGGGGCGCCACCAGCGGCTCGCGCAGCAGCGCGCAACCGAGGCCGGTGAGGGTGGCGGTGAGTGCCAGTTGGCCGTCTTCCAGCAGCAAGCCATTGAGCGCTGTGGTGTCGACTTCGGCGGCCTCGAACCATTGGCCCCAGGTGCCGCGTTCTTCGTCGTGCAGCAACGGCAGTTCACTCAGCGCCTGAGGCGTGTCGATGGGCCCGTGCTGCGCCAGGAACGCGCGACTGCAATAGGGCGTCACCGCGCCAGAGATCAACGGCTCGCTGTGGTAGCCCGGCCAATGCCCGGTGCCAAAACGGATCGACAGGTCCGCTGCGTCGCTGGGGTAGCTGCGGTGGTTGGCGTACGTCACGTTGATGTCCAGCGCCGGGTGATCCTTCAGGAAATTCGCCAGGCGCGGGATAAACAGGTTGATGCCAAACAGCGGAATCAGGCTGATGGTGACCTGGCGCGTCGCGCTTTTTTCACGCACGTGTTCGGTGGCGCTGCGCAGTACCGCAAAGGCTGAGCGAATCGCACGGTAGTACTCGCGACCTTCGTCGGTGAGCACCAGGTTGCGGCCCTGGCGCAAGGTCAGCGGCTGCTGCAAAAAATCCTCGAGCAAATGCAACTGATGGCTGATGGCCGAGGCGGAGACGTCCAGCTCGCGGGCGGCGGCATTCACCCCGCCATGGCGCGCAAAGGCTTCGAACGTGCGCACGGCACGCAGGGGAGGGTCATTAGCTAACTGTTCTGATTTATTCATGTGTTGAATTAAATACCAACTTTATCGCCGAATAAAGAGCCATAAGTGCCGTATTTGCGGCATAAATAGCCTGTTCTTTGTTGGGTATAACGATATGACTTTCTGATATTTGATAAAAACAGAATAGATGCTTAGTGTGCCGCCCCTGTACGCACTGAGGTCGATGGTCCTGATGGATGGGTTTATCCAACAACTGCTCAACGGTTTGATGACGGGCAGTCTCTACGCGCTGGTGGCCCTGGGTTACACCATGGTCTACGGCATTTTGCGCATCATCAACTTCGCCCATGGCGACGTGTTGATGATCGGCGCACTGGTGGGCTTGTCGGTGATCCGCCTGCTGCAGGCGACCTGGCCCGCCTTGCCGCCGGTGCTGGTGTTGCTCTGCGCCACCGTCGTCGCAATGGCCTTCTGCGCGGTGCTGGCGGTAGTGATCGAGCGCGTTGCCTATCGCCGCCTGCGCCATGCCCCGCGCCTGGCACCGTTGATCAGTGGCATCGGTGTGTCGCTGCTGCTGCAAACCGCTGCCATGCTGGTGTGGACCCGCAACCCGCAGATGTTCCCGCAATTGCTGCCCCTGGCGCCGATTGAAGTACTGGCCGGCGCCTCCGCGCACCCGGCGATCACCAACGTGACGGCCCTTACCACCATCGCCATCGCCGTTTCGGTGATGGTCGCGCTGCTGGTGTTGGTGGAGCGCACGCGCTTCGGCCGGGCCATGCGCGCCGTGGCCGAAAATCCGCAAGTGGCGAGCCTGATGGGCATCAACCCCAACCGCATCATCGTCATCACCTTTGCCATTGGCGGCGCGCTTGCCGCGTTGGCGGGGATCATGATGGCCAGCAACTACGGCAGCGCGCATTTCTACATGGGCTTTTTGCCCGGCATCAAGGCCTTCACCGCAGCCGTGCTGGGCGGCATCGGCAACCTCAAGGGCGCCATGCTCGGCGGCCTGTTGCTGGGGCTGATCGAAGCCCTGGGTACCGGCTATTTGGGTTCGGCTACCAACGGCGTGTTTGGCAGCAATTACCAGGATGTGTTCGCCTTCATCGTGCTGATTGCGGTGCTGGTGTTCCGGCCTTCGGGCTTGCTGGGCGAACGTTTGGCGACCCGCGCATGATCAACGCTCTCTCCCCCAACAAACGCGCGAGCCTGGGCTTGCTTTTGCTCGCCGTTGCCCTGGTGCTGGCACCGTGGATCGTCGGCCACGCCGGTGGCAACACGTGGGTGCGCACCCTGGACTTTGCCCTGCTGTACATCATGCTCGCCCTCGGCTTGAACATCGTGGTCGGCTATGCGGGGTTGCTGGACATGGGTTTTATCGCGTTCTACGCGGTGGGCGCTTATCTCGCGGCGTTGCTCTCGTCGCCGCATTTGCTGCAACAGTTCCCCGCGCTGGCGGCGTTGTTGCCGGCGGGCCTGCACACCTCGATCTGGCTGATCCTGCCACTCGGCGCCTTGCTGGCGGCCGGCTGCGGCGTGGTACTCGGCGCGCCGACCCTGCGCCTGCGCGGCGACTACCTGGCCATTGTGACCTTGGGCTTTGGCGAGATCATCCGCATCCTGCTGCGCAACCTCGACCGCCCGGTGAACATCACCAACGGCCCCAAAGGCATCTCCCAGGTGGACCCGGTGAACCTGCTCGGCGTGAACCTGGGGCGCACTCAAGAACTGTTCGGCCTGCGCCTGCCCTCGGTGTACCTCTATTACTACCTGTTTGCCGCACTGGTGGTGTTGATCCTGTTCGCCTGCATCCGCCTGGAGCATTCGCGCATCGGCCGCGCCTGGGTGGCCATCCGCGAAGACGAAGACGCGGCGCAAGCCATGGGCATCAACACGGTGCGCCTCAAGCTGCTGGCGTTTGCGATTGGTGCGGCGTTTGGCGGCGTGAGCGGGGTGCTGTTCGCTTCGTTCCAGGGGTTTGTCTCGCCGGAATCCTTCACCCTCAACGAGTCCATTGCCGTGCTGGCGATGGTGGTGTTGGGCGGCATGGGCCACATCCCCGGGGTGATCCTGGGCTGCGTGTTGTTGGCGGCCTTGCCCGAAGCCCTGCGCGCCAGCATGGGCCCGCTGCAGCAGTCGCTGTTCGGCCAGGTGCTGGTGGACCCGGAAATCATCCGCCAACTGTTCTACGGCCTGGCACTGATCCTGGCGATGCTCTACCGACCGGCCGGGCTGTGGCCCAAAGGAGTGGCACGATGAACGCACCGTTGTTGCAGATCGACAAGGTCAACAAACACTTCGGCGGCGTTGCGGCGCTGACCGACGTGAGCCTGAGTATCCAACCCGGCGAAATCTACGGGTTGATCGGCCCCAATGGCGCGGGCAAGACCACCTTCTTCAATGTGATGACCGGCCTCTACACCCCGGATTCCGGGCGTTTCCAGCTCGATGGCCGAGACTACAAGCCCACCGGTGTGCACCAGGTGGCCGAAGCCGGCATTGCCCGCACCTTCCAGAATATCCGCCTGTTCAACGCCATGAGCGCCCTGGAAAACGTCATGGTCGGGCGCCATGTGCGCACCCGCAACGGTCTGTGGGCGGCTCTGAGTCAGCATCGCCGGGCGCGTGAGGAAGAGGCGCAAACCCGCGCCCACGCCCATCGCCTGCTGGCCTATGTGGGCCTGGCCGGGTTTGCCCATTACCGCGCCGACAGCCTCAGCTACGGCCATCAGCGCCGCCTGGAAATCGCCCGCGCCCTGGCCACCGAACCGCGCTTGCTGGCGCTGGACGAACCGGCTGCCGGCATGAACGCCAGCGAAAAAGTGCAATTGCGCGGCCTGCTGGAAAAGATCCGCGACGACGGCCACACGCTGCTGCTGATCGAGCACGACGTGAAGCTGGTAATGGGTGTGTGCGACCGCATCAGTGTGCTCGATTACGGCCAAGTCATCGCTGTGGGCCCACCCGCCGATGTTCGCCAGCACCCGGCCGTGATCCAGGCCTACCTGGGAGCCAGTGCCCATGTCTGAAGCCCTGTTGAGTGTCGACGGTTTGCAAGTGCGCTACGGCGCCATCGAAGCCGTCAAATCCCTGGACCTGCAGATCCACGAAGGCGAGCGCGTCACGCTGATCGGTGCCAATGGCGCTGGCAAGACCTCCAGCCTCAAGGCCCTGACCGGGTTGCTGCCGGCGGCCAAGGGCGAGATCCGCTTTGCCGGGCGTTCGATCCGCGGCGTGGCGCCCGACCAGTTGCTGCGCCAGGGCATCGCCATGGTCCCCGAAGGGCGCGGGATCTTTGCGCGCATGAGCGTGCTGGAAAACCTGCAAGCCGGTGCCTTCCTGCGCCGTGACCAAGCGCAAGTGCAGCGCGAAATGCGCCAGTTGTTCGACCACTTCCCGCGCCTGCAGGAACGCCTGCACCAATCGGCCGGCCTGCTGTCGGGCGGCGAGCAGCAGATGCTCGCGCTGGCTCGCGCCCTGTTGTCACGCCCGCGTTTGCTGATCCTCGATGAGCCGTCCATGGGCCTGGCACCGATCATGGTGGAGAAGATTTTCCAGGTGATCGATGACGTGTGCCGCCAGGGCATGACCCTGTTGCTGGTGGAGCAGAACGCACGGCTGGCGCTGCAGGTCACTGACCGCGCCTACGTGATGGACACCGGACGTATCAGCCTCACGGGGCCGTCCCAGGATTTGCTTGAACACCCCGAGGTGCGCAGTGCATACCTCGGCGAATAGATCACCCATGACGCTACCGGACGCCCGGCGTGTTCCGACCCGCCTGAAAACCAGCAGGAACCCCAGATGAACACATTGAAGAAAACCGCACTGATCGGCCTGGCCCTCAGCAGCCTCGCCAGCGCCGTGGCCCAGGCCGACCAGACCGTGCTGATCGGCTTGGCCGGACCACTCACCGGCCCGTCTGCACGGATCGGCAAGGACCTGGAAAACGGCGCGCAACTGGCCATCGACCAGGCCAACGCCAAACACCCGAAAATCAACGGTGAAGCCGTGACGTTCAAGCTGGTTTCCGAAGACGACCAGTCCGACCCGCGCACCGCCGTGACCGTGGCCCAGCGCCTGGTGGATGAAGGCGTGGTCGGCGTGGTCGGCCACTGGAACACCGGCACCAGCATCCCGGCTGCGCGGGTGTACCACGACGCCGGCATTGCCCAGGTCGCCCCGGTTGCCACCGGCCACGCCTATACCCAGCAGGGTTTCGACACCAGCTTTCGGATCATGGGCCATGACGACGATGGCGGCCGCGTGGCCGGCGACTATGCTTTGAATACCCTGAAAGCCAAGCGCATCGCCGTGATCGACGACCGCACCGCGTTCGGCCAGGGCCTGGCCGACCAGTTCGTCAAGGCCATCGAGGCGGGCGGCGCAACGGTGGTGGGCCGCGAATACGTGGACGACAAGACCATCGACTTCAGTGCCGTGCTCACCAACATCCGCAGCCAGAACCCGGACCTGATCTTCTTCGGCGGCGTCGACTCCCAGGCCGCACCGCTGGCCCGGCGTATCAAGCAGTTGGGTATCAAGGCGCCGTTGATGGGCGCGGGCGGGTTTGTCAGCCAGACCTTCTTGCAACTGGCGCAGAACGAAGGCGAGGGCGTGATTGCCCTGGAACCGGGTTTGGCGGTCGCGCAGATGCCTGGCGGCAAGGCGTTCGAGCAGGCTTACAAGGAGCGCTACAAGGCCAACATCGAGCTGCATGCACCGTTCGCCTACGACGGCGTCGGCGTGTTGGTGGCGGCGATTGAAAAGGCCGACTCGGTGGACCCGCAGAAGTACCTGCCGGTCTTGCGCGCCATCAGCTACCCGGGCGTGACCGGCACTATCGCGTTCGATGCCGAAGGCAACTTGAAGAAGCCGTCGTTCACCGTTTACCAGGTCAAGGCCAACCAATGGCAGCCCGTAAGCGTGGCCGGCGGTCAATAAACAGGTCGACTGTAGGAGCCGGCTTGCCGGCGATGGCGGTCTATCAGCCAAGGATGCACAGGCTGACACTCCGCTATCGCAGGCAAGCCAGCTCCCACATCGGAGTGGAGGAGACATGAAATGAGCAAGCTGGAAGGTGAACTGGGCATTCTTGCCCGTCGGCGGATCGAGGCCGAAATCATCAAGCCGATCTACGAGATTCTCAAGCGCGAGCAGGGCCAGGCATTTGCCGCGGCCGTGATCGGCGAGGCCGTGGGCAACGCGGCGATCCAGGCCGGCAAACATTTTGCCGCGCTGGAAGAGCAGGGCGCCGACCTCAAGAGCTTTGTCGAACTGCAAGTGCTGTGGGAGAAGGATGACGCCCTCAAAGTCGAGATCATCGCCAGCGATGCCGAGCACTACGATTACGACGTCAAGCGTTGCCGCTACGCCGAGATGTACCACGAAATGGGCCTGGGCGAGATCGGCCACCTGCTGTCGTGCAACCGCGACGAGCTGTTTATCGTCGGCTACAACCCCGACATCGAACTGACCCGCACCCAGACCATCATGGGCGGTGCCCATCACTGTGACTTCCGCTACCGGGCCAAGCCTCATGAATGATCACGCACGGGTAAACGGCGAGCGCCTGTGGGACTCGCTGATGGACATGGCAACGATCGGCGCCACCGAAAAGGGCGGCGTCTCGCGCCTGGCCCTCACCGATGAGGACCGCCGTGGCCGCGACCTGTTTTTGCAGTGGTGCACGGCGGCCGGGTGCAGCATTCGTGTGGACGCGATGGGCAACATCTTCGCCCGCCGCGCCGGTCGCCACGACCACCTGGCTCCGGTGCTGACTGGCTCCCATGGCGACTCTCAGCCCTTCGGCGGCAAGTACGACGGCATCTACGGCGTGCTCGCCGGGCTGGAAGTGCTGCGCACCTTGAACGATCTGGGCATTGAAACCGACCGGCCCATCGAAGTGGTCAACTGGACCAACGAAGAAGGCTCACGCTTCGCCCCGGCGATGATTTCGTCGGGCGTCTACGCCGGTGTCTTTGACTTGGAATACGGTTTGTCCCGCGAGGATAAAGCGGGGGTAACCATTGGCGAGGCGCTGAAAGAAATCGGCTATGCCGGCGCACATCCGGTGGGCGGCCAAGCGATACATGCCGCGTTCGAACTGCACATCGAACAAGGCCCGATCCTCGAAGCCCAAGGCATCACCATCGGCGTCGTCACCGGCGCCCAGGGCCAACGCTGGTATGAAGTGGAACTGAGCGGGCGCAGCGCCCACGCCGGTACCACGCCCATGGACCATCGCCTGGATGCCTTGCTCGGTTTTGCCCGCGTCGTCGAGGCAGTGAACGGTCTGGGGCTGGAACAAGGTGCCGAAGGGCGCGCCACGGTGGGTATGGCAAACATCTTCCCCAACTCACGCAACGTGGTGCCGGGCCGGGTGTTTTTCAGCGTGGAATTCCGTCACCCGGACGAAGCAGTCCTGGCGCGCCAGGATCAGCAACTGCGCGACGCCGTGGCCCGTATCGCCGAGGGCATCGGCTTGCAGCACAGCGTGAAGCAGATCTTCCAGTACGCGCCAATTGCCTTCGACAGCGACTGTGTAGAAGTGGTACGTGCCTCGGCTGAAAAGCTCGGCCACAGCCACCGGCCAATGATCTCCGGTGCCGGGCACGACGCCTGCTACCTCAACCAGGTCGCGCCCACTGCGATGATCTTTGTGCCGTGTGTGGACGGGTTGAGCCATAACGAAGCCGAGGCCATCTCTCCCGAGTGGTCGACAGCCGGCGCCGATGTGCTGTTGCAGGCCATCCTGGCCAAATCCCGGCGCTGACAAGCGGCGATCAAACAGCACGTACATCCAATTTTCATCACCCCCGCCCACGGCACACTCCCCTCATCGCTGATCTTTCAAGGCAGAGGGGAGCACCATGGACCCAGCACCAGAGACAGGGCCCGACGAAGTCGTCACCCTGGTCGTCAAACACCTGATCAAGAAAGGCCTTGAGGCCGACTATGAAGCCTGGCTGCGGCGCATTGTGCGCATCGCCGGTGAGCGCCCCGGCCACCTCGGCGTGGACGTGGTGCGCAGTCAACAGAACGGCCTGGCGCTGTTCACCTGCGTATTGCGCTACCGCTCCACCGACGCCCTGGAGCGCTGGCTCGACTCCCCCGAACGCAACGACCTGATCGCCGAAGCTGCGCCCATGCTGGCCGACGGCGACAAGACCGAAGTCGGCGGCGTCAACGAGTTCTGGTTCTCGCCCCTGGCCGACAGCGCCGCCAAGCCGCCACGCTGGAAGCAGGCGGTGGTCACCCTGTTCGTGATCCTGCCGCTGACCCTGCTGGTGCCGCTGGTGTGGGGACCGGTCCTGCGCCTGCATCCCTTTCTCTCCAACTACGTGGTCGCCACCTTCCTGGTGACCCTGACCATCGTGTTGCTGGTGGTCTACCTGCTGATGCCGGCGGCCACCCGCCTGTTCGCTCCCTGGCTTGAAGCCTCTGTAAAGGAAACCCTATGAACGCCGATCTGATTCTGTTCAATGGCCAGTTCCACACCGTGGACCGTGAAAACCCGCGCGCTACTGCTGTCGCCATCAGCGGTGGGCGTTTCGTCGCCGTGGGCACCGATGGCGAGGCAATGGCCCTGCGCGGCAGCGGCACCCAGGTCATCGACCTCAAGGGCCGCACCGTGATCCCCGGCCTCAACGACTCCCACCTGCATCTGATCCGCGGCGGGTTGAACTACAACCTCGAACTGCGCTGGGAAGGCGTGCCGTCCCTGGCCGATGCGCTGCGCATGCTCAAGGACCAGGCCGACCGCACACCGACCCCGCAATGGGTGCGCGTGGTGGGCGGCTGGAACGAATTCCAGTTCGCCGAAAAACGCATGCCCACCCTCGACGAACTGAACCAGGCCGCGCCCGACACCCCGGTGTTCGTGCTGCACCTTTACGACCGCGCCTTGCTCAACCGCGCGGCCCTGCGCGTGGCCGGCTACACCAAGGACACGCCCAACCCACCGGGCGGCGAGATCGTGCGCGACAGCAACGGCAACCCCACCGGCATGCTGGTGGCGCGGCCCAACGCGATGATCCTGTATGCGACCCTGGCCAAAGGCCCGAAATTGCCGCTGGAATACCAGGTCAACTCGACCCGCCAGTTCATGCGTGAACTCAACCGCCTGGGCCTCACCAGTGCGATCGACGCCGGTGGCGGTTTCCAGAATTACCCCGACGACTACGCGGTGATCGAGCAGTTGGCCAGGGACGAACAGTTGACGGTGCGCATCGCCTACAACCTGTTCACCCAGAAGCCCAAGGAAGAACTCAGCGACTTCAAGAACTGGACCGGCAGCGTCACCCTGCACCAGGGCGATGACTACCTGCGTCACAACGGCGCCGGCGAAATGCTGGTGTTCTCGGCCGCCGACTTTGAGGACTTTCTTGAACCACGCCCAGACCTGCCGTTGACCATGGAACAGGAGCTGGAGCCGGTGGTGCGCCACTTGGTGGAGCAGCGTTGGCCGTTCCGCCTGCACGCCACCTATGACGAGTCCATCTCGCGCATGCTCGACGTGTTCGAGACGGTCAACCGCGACATCCCGTTCAACGGCCTGCCTTGGTTCTTCGATCACGCTGAAACCATCACCCCGAAAAACATCGAGCGCGTGCGAGCCCTCGGCGGCGGGATTGCGATCCAGGACCGCATGGCGTTCCAGGGTGAATACTTCGTCGAGCGTTACGGCGCCAAGGCGGCCGAAGCCACGCCACCGATCCAGCGTATGCTCGCCGAAGGCGTGCCGGTAGGGGCGGGCACCGATGCCACGCGGGTGTCCAGCTATAACCCGTGGACCTCGCTGTACTGGATGGTCAGCGGCCGCACGGTAGGCGGCCTGGCGCTGCACGCCGAGGGCTTGCCGCGCCTCACCGCGCTGGAACTGTTTACCCACGGCAGCGCCTGGTTCTCGTCCGAGCAAGGCAAGAAAGGCCAGATCAAGGTCGGCCAATTGGCGGACGTTGCTGCGCTGTCGGCGGACTTCTTCAGCGTCGAGGAAGAGGCCATCAAGTGGATCGAGTCGGTGCTCACCGTGGTCGGCGGCAAGGTGGTCTACGGCGCCGGCGACTTCGAAGAGTACGCACCGCCACACGTGCCGGTGCTGCCGGACTGGTCGCCGGTGGTCAAGGTGCCCGGGCACTGGCGTCCAAGCTCGCCATTGCAGGCCCAGGTGCACCAATGCAGCGGCCCGTGTGGCGTGCATGTGCACAGCCATGAAAAAGCGCGTCTTTCCAGCGTTCCGGTCAGCGACTTCCAGGGCTTCTGGGGTGCGTTCGGCTGCTCGTGTTTTGCCTTCTGATTACCCAACCCCCGTTAGGAGATAACCCCATGGCTTACAACCGTTTGAACAAAGATGACGCCGTCGTACTGCTGGTCGACCACCAGACTGGCCTGATCTCCCTGGTGCAGGACTTCTCGCCCAACGAGTTCAAGAACAACGTGCTGGCCCTGGCGGACCTGGCCAAGTTCTTCAACTTGCCGACCATCCTCACCACCAGCTTTGAAAGCGGCCCCAACGGCCCGCTGGTGCCGGAACTCAAGGAAATGTTCCCGGACGCGCCGTACATTCCACGTCCTGGCCAGATCAACGCGTGGGACAACGAAGACTTCGTCAAGGCCGTCAAGGCGACCGGGCGCAAGCAGATCATCATCGCGGGCGTGGTGACAGATGTCTGCGTAGCGTTCCCGACCCTGTGCGCGCTGGCTGAAGGCTTTGAGGTGTTCGTGGTCACCGACGCGTCCGGCACCTTCAACGAAACCGTGCAACAAGCCGCCTGGGCACGCATGAGTGCGGCCGGCGCGCAGCTGGTGAACTGGTTCTCGGTGGCCTGCGAGCTGCAGATCGACTGGCGCAATGACATGGAAGGCCTGGCCAACCTGCTGTCCCAGCGCATCCCGAACTACCGTAACCTGATGAACAGCTACACAGCGTTTACCAAGTAATTATCGCTAGAGAACACCGCTGAACCCTGTGGGAGCCGGGCTTGCCCGCGATGGCGGAGTGTCAGTCGACAGTAACGTCTGCTGATACACCGCCATCGCAGGCAAGCCAGCTCCCACATTTTGTTTTGTGGTGTGGCTACTGGCGCGCTATAACACCGCTAAATGTCCACCGAGAAGCGACAATGAACCCCTTCGAAGACATGCGCCTGTTCTGCCAGGTCATGGAATCCGGCAGTTTCACCGCCGCCGCCGAGCAACTGGGCCTGTCCAAGCAATTTGTCAGCCGCCGCCTGATCCAGCTGGAAGATCGCCTGGGCGTGCGCCTGCTCAACCGTTCCACCCGCCGCCTGGACGTTACACCACTCGGCCAGAGTTACTACGAATCCGCCTTGCGCCTGCTCGGAGAAGTCGAGCAAGTCGAGCAGGGCATCGCCGGCCAGAACAGCGAGCCGCGCGGCACCCTGCGCCTGAGTGCGCCGTTGTCGTTTGCCATGGCCCATTTGGGCTGCCTGTTGCCGCTGTTCCTGCAGCGCCATCCCCAGGTGTCGGTAGAAGTCGACCTCAGTGACCGCCCCGTCGACCTGATTGGCGAAGGCTATGACCTGGTGCTGCGCATCGGCACCCTGGAAGACTCCACCCTGATCGCCCGCCGCATCGCCAGCATCCCGCGGGTGTACTGCGCCAGCCCCGCGTACCTGGCCCTGCGTGGCACGCCGCAAAAACCCGAAGACCTCAATGAGCACGACTGCCTGCCTTACGGCCATGGTCGTCAGGTGCAATGGCGCTTCAAGGGCAAGGTGCAGGCGTTGAACGTGAGTGGGCGTATGCGCGTGAACAACGGCGATTTGCTGCGCGACACCGCTATCGCCGGCCTGGGCGTGACGTATTTACCGACGTTCATCGTTGGCGACGCGTTGAAGGACGGCCGCCTGGTCACGGTCCTGGACGACTTCGCCCCCGAAGCCCTGACCCTGTCGGCGGTGTACCCCCAGCACCGGCAGAGTTCACGGCCGGTGCAGGCGCTGGTAGAGTTCCTGCGCGAGCAACTGGCGCAGGGCTGCTGACGTGGCTGCGGTCAGCCGTTGGCGAGGTTCGCCAATTCGAGACCCGCGACATACCGCTCCAGATTCGCCAAAAACGCATCGGCAATCTCATGGCGGCTGTGGGTCGAAATCGCTGATGTGTGGGGCGACAACCGTACCCTCGGGTGCGTGTACAACGGATGCCCGTCCGGCAAGGGTTCCGGTTCGGTCACGTCCAGCGACGCCAGGCCGACCTGCCCGCTGTCCAGCGCTTGCAGCAACGCTTCCTGATCCACCAGACCACCGCGTGCGATGTTGATCAGGTGCAGCCCTGGCTTCGCGCTGCCCAGCACATCGCGGTCGACGATTTGCCGCGTCGCCTCGGTCAGCGGCGCCGCCAGCACCAGGTGATCGGCACGGGCGAACAGGTCGTGGATGTCCTTGGCCGCCTGCACACCGTCGACGCCAAACGGCGCTGTGCTCTGACGCAACGCCACGACGTGGATACCCAGAGCCAGTGCCTTGTGCGCCAGGCGTTCGCCAATCGCACCAAAACCGAGGATGCCCAGCGTGGTGCCTTTGAGCGGACGCAGCGGGGTGAAACTCCACTGCGCATCCTTCACCCAGATGTCCGGCAAATGCTTGGACGCCGCAAAGATCGCCGCCAGGGCGAACTCGGCAAGGTTGTCGGCGGCGCTGCCGCGTGAGGTGGTCACCGGCGGGCCGTTGAACAGCCACTGCGGGTAGAAGTCGATACCCGACGACACCAGGTGCACCCATTGCGCGCCGTACGGCCAGCCCGGTGGCGGGGTGTCCGGGGCGGTGTAGCCGCGCACGTTGATCGGGCGCAGCAACAGGATAGTGGCCTGGGGCGGCAGGTCGCTGGGCACGCCCACCGGCACGCCGATCACCTGGGCCTGCGGGTGGTGCGCGGCGAGGCGCTGGCGGATCACGTCGTTGTAATCCTCGTCCAACTGGCTGGCAATAATCACCTGGGTCATGGGCGTTCCTTCTCACGTTGGGCGAACACCGCTTTGCCGACGCCTTGCAACACGGCGTCGTTCTGCGGGGTGTGTACGCGACTGCACAGCACGTCGCGGTAATGCCGTTGCAGCGGACTGTGGCGCGACAGGCCGGGGTTGCCCGAGGCCTCGATGGCCAGTTCCACGGCACGGATAGCGTTATTGGTCACCAGGTACTTCAACTGCGCCGCGTTGGCGGCCGGGGTGTGGCCTTCGGCAGCGGCGTCGAGCAGGCTGCGGTTGGCAAACAGCAGGGTGTCGATATGGCCGACGGTCTCCTGGAAGCGCGGCAGGGTCGACAACGCTGCACCGAGGTTGGACGGCTTGCGTGCTTCCAGCCAGTTCACCAGCCAGTCGCGTGCGGCCTGGGCCACGGCGTCATACACCGACGACAGCAGCACCGACATCCACAGGAAACCCTCGCCATCCAGCTCCGGCGATGGTGCGCTCCAGGGGCTGACGCCGACGGCGTGGTCCAGCGGCACCAATACGTTGTCGAGTACCACTTCATGGCTGCAGGTGGCGCGCATGCCCAAATGGTCCCAGGTGTCGATGATGCTCACGCCGGGGCTGTCCTTGGGCACCAGCCAGGCGCCCACCAGCGGGTCCGGGTCATCGCTGCGCGCCCACACGCTGAACCAGCTCAGGCCGTGGCTGCCGGTGGAGTAGATCTTGCGCCCGCTGATGCGCCAGCCTTCGGCCGTGCGCACCGCCGTGGTCGCCGGCAGGCCGCCACGGGCCGGGGTGCCGAGGTCGGGCTCCACACGTAGGGCGTTGATCAACGCGCCGTTGCGCACTGCGTCCTCGGCCACTTGCTGGCGCAGGTGTGCAGGCCAGGTCTTGCTGTCTTGCAGGCGGGTGTGTTGCAGGTACTGCATCACCAGGATCAGCGCCGTGGAGGGTTCGCCCTTGGCAATCGCGCTGATCGCCTTGCGCGCCTGGGGCAGGCTGGCACCGCCACCGCCGAGGGCCTTGGGCACGGTGAGGGCGACCAGGCCGTGTTCGTGCAGCAACTTGAAGTTGGCGTGGGGGAAGGCGCCGCTCTCGTCATACAGGTGCGCGGTGCTCGCCAGTTCGGCGCTGAGGCGTTCGAGCAGGGCGTCGAAGTGGGCGACTTCCACGGAGCGTAGGGATGGCTGAGTCATAAACATGTACTCGATCAAAAAATGTAGGAGCCGGCTTGCCGGCGATGGCGGCAGAAGGCTTTGCGCATGGCTTGGGGGCCAATCGCCGGCAAGCCGGGCTCCTACAGGGGGGCGGTGTGGGTCAGATGGCGAGGCGCACGGGTTGCTGGCCCAGCAAGCGTTCCACCGCCTGCAACACCGGCTCGGCTTCCGTGCGCACCAACCAATCCGGGCTGACTTCCACGAACGCCACGGTGCCGTCCCGGGCGATCACCACCACGGTCGGTTGCGGCAATTCCCATGTCCCGGTGCCGGTGGTGTCGCCGATGTGATTGCCCTTGGCCAACGCCGCGTTTCGCGAGGCGTCGTCAAAGCTGTAGAGAATGCCCAGCCGCCGCCCGAGGTTGTTGTCCGGGTCGCTGGCCACCAGCAGTCGCAGGGTGTGCCGGGTCTTGATCTCCACCAGGCGTTCCGGCACCTGCGGGCTGACCGCGACCAATGGCACGCCCAGCTCACGCAGACGTGGATAGAGTTGGCGCTCGTAATAGGGCAGGGCGAGGTTGCACGCGGGGCAGCCGGCAAAGCGGAAAAAGATCAGCACCGCCGGGCCGTCGGCCAGCAGCAGCTCACGGTTCAGTTCGCCACCTTCCACGTTCAGTAGAGTAAAAGGGTCCAGCTCGTCACCGACCTGCACGTAGTCGTCAGGCTGCGCTTCGTCCACCAGGCGCTGGCGCTGGTCGATGTTGACCTGCAAGGCGGCCGGCGCCCAGGTGGCCAGGCGTTCGGCATGCAGGTCGGCCAACTGACGGTTGAGAGACTCGCTCATGCCAGTGCCTCCTGTTCTGTCTCCACTTCGTTGGCAACGCTGTAGCGGTTGGCCGGCACGTCCAGGCCCAGGTTGTCGCGCAGGGTCTGGCCGCTGTACTCGGTGCGGAACAGGCCACGCTGTTGCAACACCGGCACCACCAATTCGGTGAAGTACTGCAAGCCATCGGGCAGTACCGAGTTGATGATGAAGCCGTCGCTGGCGCCGGTCTCGAACCAAGTCTGGATCGCATCGGCGACTTGCTCCGGGGTGCCGACAAAATCACGTTTGGGCCGCGAGAACCGCAAGGCCACTTCGCGCAGGGTCAGGCCTTCGTCCCTGGCCAGTTGCTTGATGCGGTCGGACCCGCCTTTCTGGCTGTTGGCGCCCAGGTCACCGAGTTCCGGGAAGGGGGCGTCGAGCGGGTACTGGCTGAAGTCGTGGTCATTGAACGGGCGGCCCAGGGCGACGATCGCATCCTCTACGGTCACCAGGTCCACGGCTTGCTGGTAGCGGCTTTCCACCTCGGCTTCATCGCGCCCGACAATCGGGCGAATGCCCGGCAGGATCGACAGGCTGTCAGCGTCACGCCCGAAGCCCTTGGCGCGGCGCTTGAGGTCCTGGGTGTAGGCCAGGCCTTCTTCGATGCTCTCCACGTGCACAAAGATCGCGTCGGAGTGTTCGGCGGCAAAGTTGCGCCCGTCTTCGGAAGTGCCCGCCTGGAAGATCACCGGCTGGCCCTGGCGAGAACGCGCGATGTTCAGCGGGCCCTTGACCGAGAAAAACTCGCCCTTGTGTTTGAGCGCGTGCAGCTTGGCGGGGGCGAAAAATTCACCGCTGTGTTTGTTGTAGGAGAAGGCATCATCTTCCCAGGAATCCCACAGGCCCTTGACCACGTTCAGGTGTTCCTTGGCGATGCGGTAGCGCACCGCGTGCGGCGGGTGCTCGGCCTTGCCGAAGTTGTCGGCGGTGCCGCTGAGCCAGGAGGTGACCACGTTCCACCCGGCGCGGCCGCCGCTGATGTGGTCCAGGGACGCGAACTGGCGCGCCACCTGGTAGGGCTCGGTGTAGCTGACAGTCACGGTGGCGACCAGGCCGATATTGGTGGTCAGCGCGGCCAGGGCCGACAGGATGGTCAACGGCTCGAAACGGTTGAGGTAGTGCGGGCTGGACTTGGCGTGGATGTGCAGGCTGTCGGCGATGAACACGAAGTCGAATTTGGCGCTTTCGGCCAGTTCGGTCTGCTGCTTGTAGAAACCAAAGTTAGTGCTGGCATTCGGTTGCGCCTGCGGGTGGCGCCATTCGCCCCAGCCGTGACCGACGCCGTGGACCATGGCTCCGAGTTTGAGTTGACGTGGCTTGCTCATGTTCTGCTCCTTGTTTCAGCGCGAGGCTTGGGAAAGTGGGACACGCTTGGCGTTAAAGCTCTTGTCGAAACCCTGCGACACATCGATGTGCTTGGGCAGCAGGCCTTCCTGTTGGTAGGTGTCGGCCGTGGCTTGCAGGCCGCTGATCACGCTGTCGTCAATCGCCACCGGGCTCAGGTGGGTGTCCTTGGCCACCTCCAGGTGTACGGCCAGGGGCAGGCCGGTGATCTTGGCTTGAGCGGCGGCGTATTCGTCGGGGTGCACGTTGGCCCAGGCATAGGCCCGGTCGACCCGCGCCACAAAGTCATCCAGTTGCACGCGCTTGTCGGCGATCGCCTGGCTGGTGGCCGCGAAGTACAGATGGTTGCTCAACAGCTTGTTGCCGCTGATCAGCACACGTGCGTGGCTTTGGGAGGTGACGACGGTGGTGTAGGGGTCCCAGGTGGCCCAGGCGTCGACGGTGCCGTTGTCCAGCACCAGGCGTGATTCGCTCGGCAGCAGGAAGATGAATTGCACGTCCTTTGTGCTCAGGCCGGCGCTGGCCAGGGCCTTGATCGCCAGGTAATGGCCGATGGAGCCGCGCCCGGTGACGATTTTCTTGCCCTTGAGGTCGGCCACGGTCTTGATCGGCGAGTTCTCTGGCACCAGCAGGGCCGTGGTGTTGCGCCCTTCGGCGTGGATGATACTGACCACCTTGAGCGAGGCACCCGCGCCGAGTGCGAACACATAGGGCGCGTCGCCCAAGGCGCCGACATCCACCGCGCCGGCATTCAGGGCTTCACCCAAGGGCGAGGCGGAAGGGAACTCCGACCATTGGATGTCGTAAGGCACATTTTTCGTCTCGCCGGAGACTTCCAGCAGCGCCTTGATGGTGGATTTCTGGTTGGCCACCCGCAGCGGTTGCAGGTCGGCGGCGTGTGCGGTGCTGATCAGGCCGAGGGCCAGGGCGGTGCCCAGGAGCAGGCGTTTGAAGGGGGTGGTAAAGACCATGGGATGCAGGCTCCAGGTAGCTCGAAAAAGAGTTTGGCTACCTCCGCCTGGAGAAGGGGTCGGTGAGGACTTAACGTTATTCCCATAAAAACTCCCTGTGAAGTTCTTTTTGGTTATAAGTTAATCATTAAAATATCTGATCATTATTTATCTGATTATTCCTATATTGCATGTTAATTCGACCTGTAGTGAGCGGGCTCGCCCCGCGCCGCGGTCTCCCAGGCACCTGATGCACACCTGACACACCGCCGCGCGGGGCAAGCCCGCTCACTACAAGTTGAGGGTCAGATCACGTAGAAACCGTGGGTGCCGTCGCGGGCCAGTTGCGCGACCAGGCCGAACTCCCAATCCAGGTACGCCTGCATGGCTTCCTTGGGGTTGTCAGTGCCTTCGTACGGGCGGCGGTAACGGTCGATGCGCGGTGAGGCCAGGCGGGTTTCGCCTTCTTCCAGCGGCAGCTTTTCAGCGATCCACTGGGTGGTGCCGCCTTGCAGCAGGAACACCGGCTTGCCGGTAAGGGCTTCGACGTCTGCCACGGCCAGGCGCGCCAGTTGGCTGCTGCCGCAGGTCAACACGTAACGTTCGGCGGGCGGCACCTTTGCCAGGGCTTGCGGCAACTGCGCACGCAAGGCCCAGTAGGCCCCCGGGATATGGCGCTTGACGTAATTGACGCTCGGGGTGAAGTCCAGCACCGCCGTATCGCCATGGGCCAGCCAGTCCACCAGGGTGTGGGGGCTGATCACTTCAGCCTGGGCCGGCGCGGGCACTGGCGCGACCCAGGCGCCGTGTTCGCTGAAATGCTCCGGCTGCAGGTCATCCAGCACATGCACTTCCCAGCCCAGCTGGGCCAGCCACGAGGCCGACATATTGGCGCGTACGCCGTCGTTATCCGCCAGCACCAGGCGTGCGCCGCGTACGCTGGCCACATGGTCGGTTTCCTGCACCAGCTGGCCGCCCGGTGTCGAGCGTGAACCCGGCAGGTGGCCGGCTTCGAATTCTTCCGGGGTGCGCACATCGAACAGGTAGGTGGTGCGGGTCGCTTCCTGCTGCCAGCGTTGCAGGTCGGCCAGGGTGGCGCGGCCGACACGGGCCTTGTCGGCCACCTGGCGTGCGTCCTTGGCGGCGATCTGGCGGTGTTCTTCCGAGGTCGGCGCAAAGCGGCGCGACTGGCCGTGGGCGAGTTTCTGCCCGGCGAGGGTCCAGCCGATGGTGCCGTTGCGCAGGGCTGACACCGGGTTGGCCACGCCGGCGTTGATCAGCGACTGGGTGCCGATGATGCTGCGGGTGCGCCCGGCGCAGTTGACGATGATGCGGGTGGCCGGGTCGGGCGCCAGTTCACGGGCGCGCAGTACCAGTTCGGCACCGGGCACGCTGATGCCGGTGGGGATGCTCATGGTTTGGTATTCGTCGAAGCGGCGGGCGTCGAGCACCACCACGTCGGCCTGGCTGTCGAGCAGTGCCTGCACTTCTTCGGCGGCGAGGGAGGGCGTGTGGCGTTCGCTCTCGACCAATTCACCGAAGGCTTTGCTCGGCACGTTCACGTCGATGAACAGTTCGCCACCGGCGTTGCGCCAACCCTCCAGGCCGCCTTCTAACAGGCTGACCCGGGTGTAGCCCAGCGCAACCAGACGCTCGGCGGCGCGTGCAGCCAAGCCTTCGCCGTTGTCGTAGACGGTGACCTGGGTATCACGCCGTGGAATGCGCGAGTACACCTCCAGTTCCAGCTTGGACAGCGGGATATTCGCGGCAAACAACGGGTGGGCTTCGGCAAACGGCGCTTCTTCGCGCACGTCCACCAGGGCGACTTCTTCATGGTCCAATAGGGCCTGGCGAATCTGCGCGAAGCTGCGGGTCGATACGGTGGTCATAGGGCAGGGCTCTTTTCTTTGGACAAATCCCAGATGTTCGGGAGGAAGGCGTTGGAATAACCGGAGATAAACAGTTTCTCGCTGCCATCGGGCTGGTACACCGCGCGGCGCACGGCACCGATATTGGCGCCGTAGACATGGATGCTGATGGACACCTGGTCGCTGTGGGCATTGCTCACCTGGTGGATGTCGCCGACCTTGGGCGACACCGCTTCCACCTGGCCCGGCACCAACTGGATCGGCTTGCCTTCGGCAACCAGGCTGCCGTCGGGGGCGCGTTCAAAACCCTGGGAGAATTCAGCGCCGCGCAACATGCCGATCAGCCCCCACACCCGGTGATCATGAATCGGCGTGCTTTGCCCTGGCCCCCACACAAAGCTGACGATGCTGAAGCGCTGGCGCGAATCGGCATGCAACAGAAATTGCTGGTAGCGCTCGGGGTCGGGTCTGGCGAATTCGTCGGGGAGCCAGTCGTCATGGCTGACCAGCTGCGCCAGGAGCTTGCCGCCACGGTGCAACAGGTCGCCTTCGCGTGGGTTGCCGTCGATCAATTCCGCCAGGGCGCCTATGAAGGCTCTCAGTCTCTCGGGGTGCTTGGCCTGGGTCATGACAACTCCATCGTGTGGTCGGTGGTGATGGGTTTATCTAAGCATAATGTTTATAGTTAATATGCTATTTTTTAATGATTAGCTTATAGCTGTAGGTAATTTAGAACCGGTCTGAATAGTGTTAGACGTTATCGATAGGTCGGTGGGCTATCCAGACCGTGTTCCGACAACTATGCTTCGCACACATCTTAATGACTGTTCTCTATGTGCGGCCCAAATGAAAATTGACGATATCGATGCCTTTGTCGAAGTGATTCGTTGCCAGTCCATCAGCCACGCCGCCGAGTCGCTGCAACTGACCCAGCCGGCCATCACCCGCCGCGTGCAGAACTTCGAGCAGGCGCTGGGGGTGGAGCTGTTCGACCGCAACACCAAGCCCCTCAAGCCTACGCTGATCGGCACCCGGGTTTATGAACAATGCCGGCTGATCCTGCGCGAAATGGATGCCCTGCGGGAGTTGGTCGCCACCGACGCGCCGCCCACCGGCCTGCTGCGCCTGGGCGTGCCGCAAACCATTGGCGATGTGGTGCTGCTCGATGCGCTCAAGCACCTGCGCACCGAATACCCCGACCTGCGCGCCCAGGTTGCTACCGGCTGGGGCAGCCAGTTGGTGGGCAAGATCGAACGCGGCGAGCTGGACGCGGCGGCGGCGTTGTTCCCGGCAGGCAAGATCTTTCCGGACAATATCGTCGGTGAATCCATCGGCAAGATGGAGCTGGTGGTGGTCTGCGCCAAATCCCAACTGCCGAAAAAACCCTGCAAGCTGGCAGACGTGTACCAGAACGGCTGGATCCTCAACCCCGACGGCTGTGGTTTCCGTGCCGGTTTGCAGCGCACCTTGTCGGACCAGGGCCTGGCGTTGCGGGTCAACCTGGAAACCTTCGGCACCGAGCTGCAACTGGGGCTGGTGGCCGACGGCCTGGGCCTTGGCCTGGTACCGCGCCCGCTGCTGGAACGCAGCGCCCACCGCGAGCAACTGGCGGTGATGCCCCTCAAGGATTTCAAACCGGTGATGGACCTGTGGCTGATCTACCCGCATTTCCTCGGCAACCTGCAAGGGCCGGTGGACGCCTTCGGCAAGCTGGTGGCGGCTTCGCTGCACAAGATCCGCAACGCCGCCTGACCCCTCGGGCGATAAGGCCCCTGAATTTTCGGTGGCCTCACGGACGCCATCGCCGGCAAGCCGGGCTCCTACGGGTTTGTGTCGTGAACAAGAATATCGATACCCGCAACCCTTGTAGGAGCCGGCTTGCCGGCGATGAGGCCCTTGGATTTTGCACGCATCTCGAGGCCGCCATCGCCGGCAAGCCGGGCTCCTACAGGGTGTTTGACGCTGTTATGGTTATGAAAAAAAATAATAATTAGCTTAGATTAAAATGTGCTTTTTATTATTTTTTTGCACCCCGTAGGCTTGCCTGGAAGTCCTTAAGGCCATCCAGGAAGTTTTGCCATGAGCAGCGTCACCTCGATTTCCAGCGTTTCCAACAACGTTCGCCAACGCGTCACCCCGGAAGAATGGGAAGTGCGCGTCAAACTGGCCGCCGCCTATCGCCTGGCGGCCTTGTACAAATGGACCGACCACATCTACACCCACTTCTCTGCCCGCGTGCCGGGCCCGGAGGAGCATTTCCTGATCAACGCCTTCGGCTTGCTGTTCGATGAAATCAGCGCCTCCAACCTGGTCAAGGTCGACCTCGACGGCACGATCGTCGACGATCCCACTGGCCTGGGCATCAACTACGCCGGCTACGTGATCCACAGCGCCATCCACGGCGCGCGGCATGACCTGCAGGCGGTGTTGCACACCCATACCCGTGACGGCATTGCGGTGTCGGCACAGAAGGACGGTTTGCTGCCCATCTCCCAGCATTCCATCGGCTTCTCCAGGCGCGTGGCCTACCACGGATACGAAGGCGTAGCGTTGGACCTGGACGAACGTGAGCGGCTGGTCGCAGACCTGGGTGACAAAAGCGTGATGATCCTGCGCAACCACGGCCTGTTGACCGCCGGTGTCAGCGTCGAGCATGCCTTTCAGCAGCTGCAAGGGCTGGAGCGCGCGTGCAACATTCAGATCGCGGCGCAGGCGGCGGGGAATGCGGAGTTGATCTTCCCCCCAGCCGAAGTGGTGGCCAAGGTCGAGAAGCAGGCCGAAGTGTTCAAGGCCGGCGACGGACCGGGTGTGGCGCGGCATTGGAATGCGCTGATCCGGCAGTTGGAGCGTTCCGATACGGACTACAAAAACTGATCCACGGTACACAGCAGATCCAAAAATGTGGGAGCTGGCTTGCCTGCGATAGCATCAACTCGGTTCATCTGAACAACCGAGGTGTCTGCATCGCAGGCAAGCCAGCTCCCACATTTGGTTTTGTGGTGATCTTGATTAAGCGACCTGTTTGGCCTGTTCGCGCTCAGCAATCAGCTGGCGGGTGAGGGGGATCAGGCGCTTGCCGTAGTCGATCGCGTCATTGAGTGGGTCGAAGCCGCGGATCAGGAACGTGGTGATCCCCAGGTCGTAGTAATCCACCAGTGCTTCAGCCACCTGTTCGGCGGTGCCCACCAGGGAGGTGGAGTTACCCTGCGCCCCGAGCAACCCGGCAATTCCGGTCCACAGGCGCTTGTCCAACCGCGTACCTTGCGCCGCTGCCGCGAGCAGTCGACGCGATCCTTCATTCGGTGGTTCGCGCCGCACAAATCCATTTTTCTCAGCCAACGCAGTGGCCTGTTGCAGGATGCTGTCGGCACGCGCCCACGCCAGTTCTTCGGTGTCCGCCAGGATCGGCCGCAGTGACAGACTGAAGCGGATCGTACGCCCATGCTTGGCCGCCTCAGCACGCACCTGGGTCACGATTTCGCGCACTTGCTCATAGGTTTCACCCCACAGCGCATACACGTCAGCATGCTTGCCCGCCACCGCAATCGCGGCCGCCGAAGACCCACCGAAGTACAGCGGGATATGCGGCTGTTGCGGCGACTTCACCGTGGAGTGCGCGCCTTCGACCTGGTAGTAAGTGCCGTCGAAATCGAACGGTTGCTCGCTGGTCCATTCCTGGCGCACCACGCTCAGGTATTCGTCGGTGCGCGCATAGCGTTCGTCCTTGCCGATATGGCTGCCATCGGCACGCAATTCACGGTCGTCGCCGCCGGTGATGATGTGCACGGCAGTGCGCCCACCGTTGAACACATCCAGCGTGTTGAACTGGCGGGCGGCGAGGGTGGGCTGGGCAAAACCCGGGCGGTGGGCGATCAGGAACTTGAGTTTGCGCGTCACGCTCGCCGCGTGGGAGGCGATCAGCGTGCTGTCGGGGCTGTTGGAATGGAACGCCACCAGGGCGCGGTCGAAGCCGGCTTCCTCGTGGGCGCGGGCCACGGTTTCGACGTAGTCCGGTTGCAGGGTCGGGCCGCTGCGCGGGTGAATTTCGGAAGCGTGGTGGCCGCCGATGTAGCCGATGAATTCGATGCTCATGGTCTGTCCTTGTTCAGTGCGTGGGGGTCACCTCCACCGGGCAAGGGGTCGGTTATTCGCCTTCAAAGTAGGGGCAGCGGCAGGGCCTGTAAAATGCCGATTGGTTCTAACCTAATTATTAAAATCCAGAATGATGATTTTTAATGTGTATCAGTAATCTGCATTTTGTGGCTGCATAAAAAATGCCCTTTGCATTCCCGCGGTTGAATTGGTGTTGAGAGTGGTTATCATCACGCCTCGTTCATCAGCCATTGGGAATGCCTTCATGACCACCGCCGATCCGTATGCGTTATCTGCCGAATTCTACGATGTGCTGTGCGAGCAGCAGTGGTTGCAACGCGGCGGGCCCATCGCCCGGGCGTTGCAGGAAGTGGACCCCAACGGGGTGATTCTGGATGTCGGCGCCGGCACCGGGCCGTGTGTTCAGGTGATCGCCGAGGCCTTGCCCAACGCGCGCATTCTTGCGGTGGAACCTTCGGCCGCCATGCGCGCGGCGCTGGTGGGGCGGATCATGCGCAGCAGCGATTTGCGCCAACGCGTCACCGTGTTGGCCGGCACACTCGAGCAGGTCGCCTTGCCGCCACGCCTGTCCGCGGCGGTCATCTGCGGCACCATTGGTTACCTCGATACAGCACAGCGCCAGCAACTCTGGCAGCAACTGGCCGAACGCTTGGATGAGCGCGGCCTCGTCATCGTCGACGTGATGATGCTCAAGGCCCCGCAAACGGTGCCGCTGATGCAGGTCGCCAACGCGGACATCGGCGAACACACCTACCACGTCGCCCTGCAGGGTGAGCCCGCCGGCGGCGACCTGATGCACTGGACCCTCGACTACCAGGTGCGTGCTGGCGAGCAGGTGCTGCGCCAGTTCCAGGCCGACCATCACTGGCACACCTTCGGCCTCGAACAGGTCGCCGAAGAGGCCGGCGCCGCAGGGTTTGTCCTTGAGCCTTTGGGCGATGCGCTGATCCCCGCAGCGGTATTGCGCAAGCGCAGTTAATCCCGATTCGGGGGGCCGTTGCGGGTTACGGGCGGCGCCCTTTTGACGGATCCCATTAGATGGGCTTTTTCAGCGTTTGGGGCAGGGTGAACACATGCAATCGGTTGTCGAGACTTCCCCCGCCAGCCCGCGCGCAGCGGTGACGCGGGATTGGCGAATTGTGCTGGTGGTGGCCGGTCTGTACCTGGCCCAGGGCTTGCCGGTGGGGCTGGCGTTCCAGGCGTACCCTACGCTGTTGCGCAACATGGGCGCCTCCCTCGACCTGGTGGCGCTGACCCCGTTGGCGAGCCTGCCTTGGGTGGCCAAGCTGTTCTGGGCCGCTGCCGTGGAAAACCGCTGGAGCCCGCGCCTGGGGCGGCGTCGCAGCTGGATTCTGCCGTTGCAGGCAGGCTCGGTGCTGACCCTGGCGGCCATGGCGCTGGTGCCCTTTGATGTGCCGAACATGGGCCTGTTGCTGGGCCTGATTGCCTTGTTGTCGCTGTTCAGTGCCACCCAGGACATCGCCGTCGATGGTCTGGCCGCCGAGCGTTTGCCGAGCGCCAGCCTGGGGCGGGTCAACACCTTCCAGGTGGCGGGTTTCATGGTCGGCATGCTGCTCGGCGGGCCGGGCACGATGCTGCTGTTCGATCACTTCAGTGCGCCGCTGGTCTTTACCTTGTTGGCGGCTGTGGTGCTGCTGTGCAGCCTGCCGGTGCTGTTCTGGCGGGAGCCCGCTGCATTGCCGGCGGCAGACAAAGCCAGCCTGCGGCGCTTCTTCAAACGTCGGTTTTCCGGGCGCCTGACGGCCCTGGTGATGCTGGTGACTCTTGGCGGCTCGACGTTCTTCGGCCTGGCCAAATTGATCCTGCTCGATGATGGCTGGTCGGTGAGTGATGTGGGGGTGCTGGCCGGTGTCGGGCAGTTGCTCACCATCATCGTTGGCTGTGGCGTGGCCGGGTTGTTGCTGCGCCATTGCTCGCGCTGGAGCACCTTGCTGACGGGCCTGGCGATGGTCGGTTCGGCCGGAGTGCTGTGGCTGGGTTTGGTGCTGCAACCGGGTCTGTCGGGCATGGGGTATGTGAGCGTGGCGACAGTACTGGGCGGGCTGGGCATTGGTGTCACCAGCGTGGCGTCCTACACCTTGGCGATGCGCTTTGCGCAGTTGGGCGAACAGCCGGGCACGGACTGTTCGGTGTTCCAGGGCTTGCAGACCCTCGGCGATATCCTGGTGTCGTCGGTGGCCATCGGCGTGGCGGCCAGCTGGGGTTACGCCAGTGGCCTGGGCGTCGGCTTGCTGGCCCTGGGTGCTGCGCTCGGCATGCTCTGGCATGTGCGGCGTAGCACCCGTGGGCTGGGGTTGGACGACGCCTAAGGCATTTCAAGGGCCTGGGAGTGACTCACCCCCAGGCACCGGCTGACACAGCGCAACACCGCCTCACGCTGGGGCACCAGGTAAAAATGCCCGCCTTCAAAGCGGTGCACCTGCAGGCCTTCACGGGTTTCCTGCGCCCAGGCCTCGGCATCCCCGGGGTTCAGTTCCCGATCATCACGCCCCACCAGCACCTCGATGGGCACGTTCAAGCGCGCGCGCTCGGGGGCGGGCTGGTACGTCTCGATCAACTGGTAGTCATTGCGCAAGATCGGCAAGGCCATGGCCCGCAGTTCGGGTGAGGTTTGCAAGGCCTGGGGGCTGCCACCCAACGCGGCAATATCTGCCAGCAACCGCGCATCGTCCGCCAGGTGCAGGCAGCCGCCGTGATGACGTTCAGGGCCTTCGCGGCCTGACACCATCAAGCAGGTCGGCAGCCTCAGCGCCTGGCGTTGCAAGGCCAGGCACAGCTCATGGGCCACCGCCGCGCCCATGCTGTGGCCGAACAGCGCGTAAGGGCGATCGAGCCATGTTGGCAAGGCCGCCATCAGGGCATTCACCAGCGCATGCATGTGCGGGATCAACGGCTCATTGATGCGCTCTTCGCGCCCGGGCAATTGCACGGCGATCACTTCAATACTCGGCGGCAGCAGGCGCGCCCAATCGGCAAAAAAACGGGCGCCGCCGCCGGCATGGGCCAGGCAGAACAGGCGCTGGCGGGCCAGGGGGCGCGGTTCGAAACGGCGCACCCAGCGTTGTTGATGCTGTTGCAGGTGCAGGATTTCATTGAGCACGGGGCAGGTTCCTCGTTGGGGCAACCCAAGCCTGCATGGCCAGGGGCACCGGGGGCTCGGGGTGGATGGCTTGGGCGGGGCCCAGCACAGTGCCCAGTTGCTGCCAGGCCTTGCAGCAACTGAGGTGGAACTGTGCCAGGGCCGAGTCGTTGGGCTGGCCGATTGCGGCGTGTACCCGCAGCAAGGCGTGGGCGATGCTGTCGGGCCACAGGTCGCTGAACACCTCGCGTAAGGTCGGTGGCTGCGGATAACCGATCAGGCTGCTCACGGCCAGGTCCAGGGCGGGGGCGTCGCCGTCCATTTCCAGCACGCCCTGGGCATTGCGGTGCACGTGGGCGCGGGGGCTCCACAGCACGCTGGCGTGGGTGTCGGTCAGGCTCAACGTGCCGCCACGGGTGCCCAGCACAATACGGTGCAGCAACTGGGTGTGGTTGTCCGGGTCGCCCGGGTGCATCTGGTTCTGCACCCGCAAATGCAGGGGGATTCCGGCCAGTTCGCCGCTGATGCTCATGAACGGCCCCACGGCCTCGGCGTGCAGGTTGAAGGCCCAGGGACGCAGGCCGCCGAGGGCCTGGCCGAGCATCTCCACCAGCGGGAACAGCACGTGCACGCTGCAGGCGGCGTCGATGTACTCGGCTTCACGCAGGCTCAGCACATGGCGCGCCGCGTCGATAAAACACCGCACGGGCGCCAGGTCGCTGTAGAACGGATTGAGCCGGTACAGCACGCCGTGCTGCCGGGCCAGGCGCAGGCAGTCGACCACTTCGTCGTGATGCACCGGGTGCTCCTGGACCACGTTGATGCCTCGGGCCAGCAATGCCTTGGCCAGCTCGGTGCCATGGCCGCCGACCACCGCCGAACGTACGGCCACGCAGGCCAGATCCACCTCGGGCAGCTCCTCGACATTGCGGTACAGCGGCACCTGCCAGCGCCGGGCACACGCCTCGGACGCTGCGCTGCCGCGTCCCAGGATGCCCACCACGTGGTAGTGCGCCGGCAATCGCGCAAGGCCTTGCAGGTAGACATTGCCGAAGGTGGTGCCGCATACAATCACCCTTAATACCGTGCTCATAACACGCCTTCCTCTTCGGCCGTGGTCGTCTGCGCCGCCAGGTTGACGATGCTCAGGGCCTGGCACGCGGCGTCGGCTTGCACGGCCGTGATCACGTCGTCGGGCATCAGGCAGTCACCGGCCCAGTGCGCGCCACGCCAGGACGGATCGCGCAGCAGTTGCAACGCCGCACACACCGCGACACTGGCGCTCAGCCCGTAGCTGTCCTGGCTGCTGAGCACTGCACGTTGGCGCACGGCTTGCCCACCACGCCAGCCGCTGAGTTCCACGCTCAGCCGGTAGTACGGGCGACGGCCGAGCAATTGCAGTTCAGCGGCGTGCACCAGTTGCGCCACCGCAGCGGGCAGGGCGCTCGGGTCCTGGCTCAGGCGTTGGCATGACGCAGCGATCAGCGCCGGGATCTCGGCCTGGTCGAATACGTTATGAAAGCTCGCCCGGGGCACACCAAGGGTGCGGGCCAGGCGTTGCAGTTCATCGGTGAGGTAGGCACTGCAAAACACCGCTTCGGGAAAGCCCGCCAGGCGCTGAGCCTGCTGCTCGATTGGCGATGCTTGCACACGGCCTTCTACCCATTGGGCGTTCGGCGTACCAAAGCCGCCCAGGGCGCTGAGCAACACATCGGCACCGCCGGCCTGGCTGCAATGCTCGCGGCCACCGGCGTGAATGTGCAGGCTACTGACCCGGTCGAAACCCCGATTCGCCATCCAGCGCGGCAGCAACGCAGTAAGGCCCGGAAACACCCCGGCGCCGATGATCGACGGCTGACGGGCACCCTGTAACGCCGTCAGCAACGCCGCATTGCCAAAGGCATCCACATACGCCGCACCCGCCGCCTGGGCGGCCTGGGCCACGCGATCACCCACCTGCCACGACGGCCCCGCGCAGTTGAGGACCACCTGGCAGCCGCTGCAAAACGCCGCCAGTGTCTGTGGGTCGAACACATCCAACACCCATCCCTCGACATTGTCAGGCCAGGTGTGAGCCCGGCGCTGGCCGGCACGCACGTGCACGTCCGCCTGCCGCCGCAACTGAGCCAGCGCTGCGCTGCCCACGGCCCCTCCGGCGCCGACCAGTCCAACCAAACGCCGGCTCATGCGGACACCTGCGCGCCCAGCAGCACGGGCAACAGTTGGTTGACATGGGGCGCCTGCATGCACGACACATGGTCGCCGCTGATGGTCTGCAAGCTGATGTCGCCCAGCGCCAAATCATTCCAGAAACCGCGCATATCGCCTTGCAGGCCCGGCAGGAAATGCAGGGTCTCGTCGTCGAGCAGGATGCGCAGGTCACCGGTAAACGGCGCCGGCTGATACCGCGCCACGGCATTGAGGCTGTGGCGGAACACGCGGAACAGCGCCTGCACCTGCTCGGCCGGCATCGGTTCGGCCTGGGTGGGTACCTGCGCGGCAAGGGCTTGCAGGCGCCTATCGCTGGGTTGCTCGGCGAGCTGGCGGTAGCTGGCTGCGATGGGCGCCCACTCACCGTCCAGCTGTTGCAGGCAATCGGCCGGGAGTTGCTGGCCATGGCGCTCGATCAAGTGCGCCAGGGCACTGTGTAAACCGGCGTCGTCGACCGCATGCCCGGCCGCCTGGATATCGGCCCCGAGCAAGCGGCCGAAGGCGCGTTCCAGCAACAGTTCATCGGCGATTTCATAGCGGAAGCGGTCGCTGCTGATGATGCTCACGGTGCCCACCTGCGCGCCGGCTTCCAGCAGGCAACGGGCGACTTCAGTGGCCAGCAGGCCGCCCATGCAATAGCCCACCAACTCGAAACGCAGGTTGCCGTGGGCCAGCAATTCACTGGCATACCGTGCGCCCAACTGTTCGATCAATTGTTCGGCGTCCACCTTCAGGTAAGCCGCTTCATCCAGCAGGCTCAGGCCCAGGATCGCACCTTGGCGTTGTGGCGCCGTGCGCAGGGCGGCGAGCAGGCTGCGGTAAGGGGCGAGGGTGCCGCTGCCGTCGTGCAGCAACACATGCACGGTGCTGCACGCCGGGTCGCGAGCCGGCGCCAGTACGCTCAAGCACGATGCGTCGGTGGCGTGGCCGGTGGGCGCTTGCGCCGGCGCATCCTGCAAGCGTGCGGCGATGGCTTTGACCGTGGGTTCACGCAGCACTTCGCGCAGCAGGCGATCCCATTCCCAGCCTGAGGTTTCCGGCAGTTGCTCGCGCATCTTGGCGACGATCTGCGCCACCAGCAGCGAGTCGCCACCGGCTGCGAAAAAGTCCTGGTCCCGGGCCAACTCGGTGCAACCCAACGCTTGGCTCCACAGCTTGGCGATACGTTGTTCCAGATCGGTTTGCGGCGCTTCACCGCTGTCCATCACGCTGCTGCCTTGAGCATGCAGGCGCTGGGCCAGGCGCGCGCGATCGATCTTGCCATTGGCCGACAACGGCAGGTTTTCGAGCACTTGCAGCTGGCTTGGCACCATGTAGCCGGGCAGGCGCTGGTGCAGGTAGTCCTGCAGTTGTTCGCCACCCAGCGCCACGCGCCGCGCCGGGAAGCGCGTGACAAATGTGGTCTGGCCGGCGCAATCGAGCACGTCCTGGGCCTGGGGCCACGCGGCCACCAGTTCGGCGCCGGCGTCGCTGAACAACGCCTGCCATTGGGCGCGGCTGATAAAGGTCTGGTCACTGCCGGCGCGCAAGTCGGTGAAGCCGTCCAGGCCTTCCTTGAATTCCATGGAGGTCAGCAATGAAAGGATCTCGCGGGTGGCCTCCATCACCAGCAAGTGCCCACCGGGCGCTGCCAATTCGCGCAGGCTGTTCAACACCGTGGGCGCATGGCGGGCGTTGTGAAGCACGTTGGCGCAGACGATCAGGTCCCAGCTTCCCGCGTTCAGCCCCTGGGTCAGGGCATCGCTGTTGATGTCGAACAGGCCGAAGCGCACCCACGGTCGGTCGGCAAAATGCTCACGTGCTTCGTTGATAAAAAACGTCGAGACGTCGGTGAACAGGTAATCCACGGCAAACCCATCCAGGGCCGGGATCAAGTCGCGGCTGGTGCCGCCCACCCCGGCGCCGATTTCCAGCACCCGTAGCGGCAGGCCGAGGGCGGCGCGCTCACGGGCAATGTGCTGGGCGCTGGCGCAGATCACCTGGTTCATGCAGCGCATCAACAGGTTTTCGTGATAGGCCGCCAGCGCGGTGTCCATGCTGCCCTGGGGGAACAGCAGCGCCAGCGGGTCGACCTCGCCACTGAGCAACTGCGGCAGGCGCTCGCTGGATTCGTGCAAATAACGCAGCAATTCAGCGCCGTAGTTCAAACGTTGCTCCAGGGCATTCATGGCCTGCCAGCACACGGCGCGCTGGTCGGCCCCCGGTGCTTCGCCCAGTCGGTAGCCGTCGGCGTCGTGCAACAGCCAGCCTTCGTTGACCAGCGCCTTGAGCCAGCGGCGCATCAGGCGTTGATGGGCCGGCGCAACACGGCATTGCTGCTGCACCTGGGCCAGGCTGTGGCGGGCCTTGGCATCGGTGAACAGACCCGCGTCGCGCAGGGTCTTGAGGATGTCGAGCAGGGCGATACGGTTGGCCATCGCCACCCATTCGGCGAACAGGCTGCGGTCCAGCTGTTCGGTGGCTTGGGCGCCACATGCCAGGGCGCAGTCGGCCAGGGGCGCGGCGCTGCTGTCGGTGTTCAGGTGGCGCGCCTCGACGAACGCGGCCAGGCGGCGCTCCATCGGGTTGTCACCGCTGAGCAGCACCACGCCGTGGGCCACGTCCGGGTGTTCGTTGAGCAGGCTTTCGATTTCGCTGAGTTCGATGCGGTGCCCGCGCAACTTGACCTGGGTGTCTTCGCGGCCGAGGAACTCGATCTGCCCGTCGGCACGGTAGCGGCCGAAATCGCCGGTCCGGTACAGCCGCGCGCCACTGTGGGGGTGGCGGATAAAACGCTGGTCGGTGCGCTCGGGGTCGTTGAGGTAACCGTCTGCCAGGCCCACGCCGCCGATGTACAACTCGCCGGCCACGCCGTCCGGGCGGTCCTGGAACTGTTCGTCCAGCACATGGAACTGCTGGTTGGCCAAGGGGGTTCCGTAGGGAATGCTGCGGGCGTTGGCGGGGACGCTGTCGATCTCATGGCCAATCGACCAGATCGCCGCCTCGGTGGCGCCGCCCAGGCTGATCAAGCGCAACCCAGGGCAATGGGCCTTGATCGCACCCGGCAGGCTGACGGCGATCCAGTCGCCAGAGAGCAGCGCCACGCGCAGGCATTTGGGTGCGGCATAGGGTTCGGCCTCCAGGTAGCTGCAGAGCATCTGCAGCTGCGCCGGCACCGAGTTCCACAGGCTGACCTGATGCAGGTTGATCAGGCCGGCCCAGTGCGCCGGGTCGCTGCGTTGGGCCGGGTCGGGCAGCACCAGCGTGGCGCCCGCGAGGAAGCTGCCGAACAGGTCGTACACCGACAGATCGAAGCCGAGGTTGGCCAGGCCGAGCACGCGGTCCTGTGCGCTCAACGCCACCCGCTGGTTGATATCGAGCAGGGTGTTGAAGGTGGCGCGGTGGCTCATCATCACGCCCTTGGGCCGCCCGGTGGTGCCCGAGGTGTAGATCACATAGGCGAGGCTGGCCGCGTCGGTTTTCACCTGGGGCAACTGCTCGAAGGGCAATGGCGCCAGGCGCTCGACGGCGATCAACGTGGTTGGCGTTGGCCAGGTGCGGTGTTCCACCTGGGTGCTGTCGGTGAGCACGTAGCGGATGCCCGCGTCGTCAAGAATCGCGTCACGGCGTGCCTCTGGCTGGCCGCTGTCGATAGGCACATACACCGCGCCGCGCAACAGCGTGCCGAGTACGGCGGCCACTTGGTTCACCCCTTTGTCGAGCACGATGGCGACCTTGGCACCCACCTGGCAGCCTTCGCGGTGCAAGGCTTGCGCCACGGCGTTGGCCCGTTCGGCCAGGGCGCGGTAGCTGAACGTGCCTTCATGGGTGATCAGTGCCGGGGCCTGCGGCGTGCGTTGCAGGCTGTCGACAAACCCGTCGTGCAGGCAGCCTTGGGGCCAGTCGACCTCGGTGGCATTGCTGTGCAAACGGCGTTCGGCCATGGCCGCGGGCAACTGCGAGGGGCTCGCGGCCTGCCAACTGGCAGGGTGTTCGGCAAGCTCGCGCAGTAACTGTTCGAAGCTGGCAAACGCAGCCTCCACCAAGCCCTCGGGGAACACGCCGCTGCGCACGTCCCAGTTCACTTGCAAGCCTTGCGGGCCTTCGCTGACCTGGCAGTCCAGCCACACCTGGGGCGTCTGGGTGATGCCATAGCCCAGGGTGGCACCGCGCATGAACGGGCGCGCTTCGCCCACGCCCAGGGTGCTGGTGAACACCACCGGCATCAGGCTGCGGCCGTGGACCCGGGCGCGCTCACGCAGCACCTCGATGCCGGAGAAGGCGCCATGCTCCAGGTCTCGCCACAGCTGTTCCTGCAAGGAGCTGGCGCGTTGGTGGAAATCACTATCGGAGGGCGGCTGAACCGCCAGCACGTTCACCGCGGTGAAGTCGCCCAGCACCTTGTCGATGTCGGGGTGCAGCGGCGGGCGCTTGAGCACGGTGACACTCAGGCTGAACGCCGGTCGGCGTGACCAGCGCCCCAGTGTCTCCGCGAAGGCGGCGAGCACGGCGGCCGAGGGCGTGAGGCGTTGTTGCGCGGCGTGGGCGCAGAAGCGTTGCCACTGCGCAGGGGAGAGGCCGGTGGCATGGCGTTTGAAACGCGGCGCCTGGCCCTCTACCGGTTCCAGGGTGGGCAATTCGGGGGCCGGCGGCAATTGCTCCAGGCGTGCCAGCCAGTAGTCGCGGTCACGGCTGTGGCGGGCTTGCGCGGCGGGGGTGTCGAGGGCCGCGCGCTCGGCCAGCAGGGCATCGCGAAAGGTCAGTTCCAGTGCCGGCAGTGGCTGCTCGGGGGCGTGATAAAGCTGATCCAGCTCCCCCAGCAGGCACTGGATGCTGACAAAGTCGGCCACCAGCAAATCAATCGACAAGTGCAGGCGACTGCCGTTGTTGCGTTGGCTCAGGCGCAGTTCGTACAGCGGCCAGGCGTCGGCGGCGTACACGCGGTGGGCCAGGTCTTCGCGGGTGGCCAGCAACGCCTGTTGCTCGGCATCGGCAGGCAGTGCGCGCAGATCCAGGCTGCGCAGTGCCGGCAACTCCACCTCGGGCAGTACCTGCTGGTGGCCGGCCTGGGCAATCACTGCACGCAGCATCGGGTGACGCAGGATCAGTTGGTGCCAGGCGCGCTCCAGGCGCTTGGGGTCGAGGGCCGGGCCATCGAGTTCCACATAGCCGTGGCAACCGACACCGCCGTAGTCGTAGGCATCGCTGCGACCCACCAGGTAGGCGGCTTGCACATCGGTGAGGGCAAAGGGTTGGAACTGGTTGGCCGGGTCGGCGACCACCTCCGCCTGCTGCGGGCTGAACCACTGCAACAGCAGTGCCTTGTGCTCGCGCAGGCGTTGTTTGAGGGCGTCGTCCAAGGCGCCGGCTGGTGCGCGAAACCGCAGTTGGCCGTCTTCGGCCCACAGGCGGATACCCAGGGCTTCGCATTCAGCGAGAAAATGCGACAGGTTCAATGGGGAATTCATAAGGTGCCTTCCTCGAAATGCTCGGCGTGTTGTTCGGTAGGGCTGCCCAGGTAGTCGCACAGGGCGGCGATGCTCGGATGAGCGAAGAGTTCGCGCAGGCTCAGCGGGGCCAGGCACACGCGGCGGCGCTTGAGGGTTTCCACCAGGCGCGTGGCGCTCAGGCTGTCGCCCCCCAGCAGGAAAAAATCACTGTGGCGCCCGGGGATCGGGCGTTGCAGTACCTCGCTCCAGATCTCCGCCATTTCCCGTTCCTGCGCACCTTGCGGGGCATCGCTGTGTTCAGTTGCGATGTCCGCCAGGCATTGACGCAGCGCATTGCGGTCGGCCTTGCCGTTGGCGCTCAAGGGCAGCTCGTTGAGCAGGTGCAGGCTGGCGGGCAGCATGTAGTCCGGCAGGCGCTGGCGCAGCTGTTGGCGCAGCACTTCCAGCGACACTTCGCCGTCGACCACCACGGCGGCGGCCAGGCTTGGCGGGTTGCCCAGGGTTACCGTGAGCGCCTGGCGCACCTGCGGGCAGGCGAGCAGGGCGTTGTCGATTTCCCCCAATTCAATGCGATGGCCGCGCACTTTCACCTGTTGGTCGCGGCGGCCGAGAAACTCCAGGCTGCCGTCCGGCCAGTAGCGGCCCATGTCGCCGGTGCGGTACCAGCGCTGGCCGTCATGCTCGACAAAGCGCTCGGCCGTCAGCTCGGCTGCGCCGCGATACTCCATGGCCACGCCGCGCCCGCCAATCCACAGCTCGCCGGTGACCCAGTCCGGGCAATCGCGCCCTTGGCTGTCCACCACGCGATAGCACTGGTTGCCCAGCGGGCGGCCGTACGGGATCGATTGCCAGTGGCGGGGCAACGGCAGGCAAACGGGCTGGTAGTTGGACCAGATCGCCGCTTCGGTGGCACCGCCCATGGCGATCAACTGGCAGCGACCATGACTGGCCGCGTGCAGGCGCGCCGGCAGGTCGAGGCCGATCCAGTCACCGGACAACCAGGCCTGGCGCAGCGGCAAGGTGTCGGCCACGGTCAGCAACATGTCCAGCAGCATCGGCACCGAGTTCCACAGGGTGACCTGGTGTTGCTGGATCAGGCGCTGCCAGGCCGAGGCATCGCGGCGCTGCTCTTCATCCAGCAGCACCACGCTGCCGCCCACCGCCAGCACGCCGAAGAGGTCGTACACCGACAGGTCGAAGTCCAGCGCGGACACGGCCAGCAACCGGTCTTCGGCACCGATGACGAAGCGCTGATTGAGGTCGTCGAGGGTATTGCAGGCGGCGCGATGGCTGATCTGCACCCCCTTGGGTTCACCGGTGGAGCCGGAGGTGAAGATCACGTAGGCCGGGCTGTCGACACTGACGGCGACGGGCGCGGGCAGTGCTTCGCTGTGCAGGGCCAGGGCCAATTGTTCGGCATCCAGGGTCAGGCGAATGGCCGCGCGCTGTTCGATGCGTTGGCGGCGCTCCAGCGGTTGGCGCATACCCATCGGCACGTAGCAGGCGCCGGCGGCCAATACGCCGAACAGGGCGATCACCGCGTCAGCCCCCCGGGGCAAGTGCACGCCGATGGCATCTGCCGGTTGCACGCCCTGGGCCTGCAGCCAGGCGGCCACCCGCAGGGCGCCTTCACGCAATTGCCCGTAGCTGACGCGGCGCTCGCCGTCGATCAGGGCCAGGCGTCGGGAGGCGATGGCGAAGGGCGCGTCGAGCAGGGTCCGGGGGGCAATCTCGACGGCAGTGGCGTTGGCCTGGGCGCGTATTTGCGCTTGGTTGCCTGGCAGAGGCAAGACCAGTGGCGCCTGCCAGTCGGCGTCGATCAGCCCGAGCAAAGCCTGGGTGTAGCTGGCAAAGGCGGCGTCCAGCAGGCCCTCGGGAAACAGCGCATCCACCGCATCCCAGCACAGCACCAGGGCGCCGCGATGTTCATAGAGCTGGTGGTCGAGCCACACCTGCGGGGTTTCCGACAGGCCGCCGGCGACGATGTCCGGGAAGCCTTCGGGCAGGTCTTGCAGCAGGTCATCGGCCAGCCCCAGCGTGCTGGTGAACACCACCGGCAACGCGGCGGCCTGCGGCCCGACACGGCGGGCGCGTTCGCGTTGCACCCAGATGGATGAGCACGCTGCGTGTTGCAGCACATCGGCGACTTGCGCCTGCACCGCCTGGGCTTCGCTGAGGAAGCTGGCGTGGGCGTGCGGGTAGACACTCACCGGCGCCAAGGACGTGAAGTCCCCGAGCACCTGGCCAATCTGCGGGTGCAGGTCCTGGCGGTCGAACAGCGTCAGGTTGAGGGTGTGCGGCTGGCCGTCGCTCCAGCGCGCCAGGGTCTGGGCATACACACTCAGCAACAGCACCGAGGCGGTGATGCCAGACTCCCGCGCCCGTTGGCGCAAGGCTTGCCACTGCGGCGCGGCCAGGCGGAATTCGCGGCGGCTGAAGTGCACCTCGCCCAACTGCTGCGGCGCGGTGTGCAACGGCAGCGCGGGCGGGCCGGGCAGGTCGTCCAGGCGTGCCTGCCAATAGGCCTGGGCGAGTGCAAGGCTCGCCGGGTCGGGTTGGACCTGCAGCACGTAATCGCGAAACGACAGGTCCAGCGCAGGCAGTTGCGTGTGCGGCTGGGTGTAGAGCAGCGCCAGTTCAGCCAGCAGGCGCTTGATGCTCAGGCCGTCGAGGGTCAGGTAATCGAAGAACAACCCGACGCGCCAGCCGTGCTCGCCATAGCTGACGGCATGCACCTCGAACATCGGCCACTGATGGCGTTGGCGTGGGCGCGAGGCCCAGCAGTCTGCCAGGCGCTGACGGGCGGCGGCCGCGTCAGGCGCCTGGTGCCGATGCACCTGCATCGGCGGCACCTCGGGCAGGATCACCTGCTGGTCATCGCCCACCAACTGCGCACGCAGCATTTCATGGCGCTGAATGAGGCGGTCCCAGGCCTGTTCGAAGCGTGGAATGTCCAGCGCTGCGCCGTCCAGTTCGATCAGGTAGGTGGTGCCGCACGACAGCGGCAGGCCCTGGCTTTGTCCGCGCCAATAAGCTTGTTGCACTTCGGTGAGCGGGAAGGTTTGATGGCGTTGGCCGAGGTTGGCCACCAGGCGTTGCTCGGCCTGTACACCGGGGGTTTGCAACTGCGCCACGAACTCCGCCAGGCGCGGCGTGGCAAACAGCTGCCGCAGGCTCTGCGCATTGGCCAGGCCAGCGCGGCGCAGGCGTGCGCTGCATTGGGTGGCGAGCAGGCTGTCGCCGCCCAAACGGAAGAAATCACTCTGGCGATACACCTGGGCACCGGGCAGCAGCTCGGCCCAGATCGCGGCAACCTGTTGCTCGCGTTCACCGCACGGCGCTTCGTTGGCGGTGGCATGTTGCGGGTGAGCCTGCTCGGCCAGTGTCACCAGTGCGTGGCGGTCGAGTTTGCCGTTGGCACTCAGGGGCAGCGTGTCCAGCAACAGCCATTGGCTGGGCAACATGTAGTCGGGTAGTTGCGTGCCGAGGGCCTGGCGCAGTTCCTCGGTGCACAGCGCCCCTTCGGTCGGGACCACTGCCGCCAGCAGGTGCAACGGTGTACCCACCGCCAGGGCCACCGCCTGGCGGATGCGCGGTTGCACGAGCAGGGCGTTTTCGATTTCACCCAGCTCGATACGGTGGCCGCGCACTTTCACCTGGTGGTCACGGCGGCCGAGAAATTCCAGGCGGCCATCGGGCCAATAGCGGCCCAGGTCACCGGTGCGGTACCAGCGTGCGCCCTGGTGTTCAACGAAGCGCTCGGCGCTCAGGTCCGGCGCACCTCGGTAACCGTCGGCGACGCCCGCACCGCCGATCCATAGCTCGCCCGCCAGCCAATCCGGGCAGTCGCGGCCCAGGCTGTCGACCACGCGATACTGCTGGTTGCCCAACGGCGTGCCGTAAGGGATCGAGCGCCAGTGCACCGGCAAGGGCAGGTCGACCGGCTGGTAGTTGGACCAGATCGCCGCTTCGGTGGCGCCGCCCATGGCGATCAAGCGGCAACCGCCATTGCTGGCAGCGTGCAGGCGTGCAGGCAGGTCGAGGCCGATCCAGTCGCCGGACAGCCACGCCATGCGCAGCGGCAGCGTGTCGGCCACGGTCAGCAGCATGTCCAGCAACAGCGGCACCGAGTTCCATAGGGTGACCTGGTGTTGCTGGATCAGGTGGTTCCATACCGAGGCGTCGCGGCGTTGCGCTTCATCCAGCAGCACCACGCTGCCGCCCACGGCCAGCACGCCAAACAGGTCGTACACCGAGAGGTCGAAATCCAGTGCTGACACGGCGAGTAATCGGTCGTTCTCATTGATGCAGAAGCGTTGATTCAGGTCATCCAGGGTGTTGCAGGCAGCGCGATGGCTGATCTGCACGCCCTTGGGTTCGCCGGTGGAACCGGAGGTGAAGATCACATAAGCCGGGCTGTCGGGGCTCACCGCCACAGGTGCCGGCAGCGGCGCGAAGGCCAGGGCGTGATCCAGCCAGATAGGGTCGATCAGCGTGTCGATGGCGGCACGTTGGCAGATGCGTTCACGGCGGGCCTGGGGCTGGCTCGGGCTGATGGGCACATAACACGCCCCCGCCGCGAGTACGCCATACAACGCCAGCACTGCGCGATGGCCACGGGGCAGGCACACGCCCACCGCTTCACCTGGCTGCACACCCTGTTCCAGCAGCGCCGCGGCAATTCGCAGGGCGCCCTGTTGCAGCTGTGCGTAGGTGATGCGCTGGTCGCTATCGATCAGGGCCAGGCGCTCACCGCTGATGGCAAACGGCGCTTGATGCAGCGTGCGTGGAGTAATCGATGTGGCGGTGGCGTTGATCTGTTGGCGCACCTGGTGCTGGTGCGCCGGCAGGTGTGCGAGGGCGGGCGCATCCCAAGCAGTGTCGTGTTGCAGGTTATGGAGCAGGTCCAGGTAGGCGCTGAACATGGCGTCCAGCAGGCCCTCGGGAAACAGCGCGTCCTGGGCATCCCACGCCAGTAGCAGGGCGCCGTCCTCTTCGTAGACCTGGTGGTCGAGCCACACCTGCGGCGTCTGGGAAATCATCTGGGTGAGGGCGCCGAGGGTTTGCGCGTCCCTTTGGCCCAACAGCGGTGTGCCGAGGTTGCAGGCAAACACCACCGGCGAAAAACTGCGCTGGCCCGCACCACGCTGGGCGAGGTCGCGTTGCACCTGCACCCCGGAATAGTCGGCATGGGCCATGTCGCGATGGAACTGCGCCTGCACCTGCGTCAACTGCTGGGCGAGGCTGCCGGGCTGGCGCAGGTCGACTTCGAGCAACAGCAGGTTGGTGAAGTCCGCGACGACTTGATCCAGCCCCGGCGTGTCGCCCTGGCGATCGAACAGCGGCAGGTTGAGCAGGAAGTGCGGCACCTCGCTCCAGCGACCCAACACCTGGGCGAAGGCCCCGGCGAGCAGCATGGCCGGGGTGAGTTGGCGCTTGGCGGCGGCCTCCCGCAGGCGTTGCCACACCGCTGGCGTGAGGCGTTGCTGGCGACGGGTAAAGCGCACCTGCTCGATGGCCTGGGGTTCGCAGGCCAGGGGCAGGGCGGGGCCGGCGGGCAGGTGGTCCAGTCGCGCCTGCCAGTACTGCGCGGCGCTGGCTTTAGGGGCCGGGCGTTGGGCCAGGTAGCGCGCGAAATGCCAATCGCGCCCGGTCTCGGGCAGGCGTTCGCCCCGGTACAGCGCGGCCAGGTCGCGCAGGATCAGGTGCAGGCTGTGCACGTCCGCCACCAGCAGGTCGAGGTCGAAATGCAGGCGCGTACGGCCCTCGGGCAGCAGGCTCAATTGCAGCCCGGCGACTTCGCCGTGCTCGACCGCCAATTGCCGATGAGACAGGCTGTCACGCGTCGCCTGCAAGGCCTGTTCACGGGCAGCCGGTGCCAGGGTGCGCAGGTCGTGAACCTGCAACGCGGACATGCCATCGTCGAGGATCTGCTGGCGGCCTTCGTCATCAAACCGCGCGCGCAGCATGCCGTGCCATTGCTGCAACCCTTGCCAGGCAAGGGCCAGTTGCTGCGGGTCGAGGGCGTTGCCGTCCAGCTCCAGGTAGGCGTGACAACCCACGCCGCCCAGCACCTGCTCGGCGCCTCGGCCAATCCAGTAGGCGTGCTGCACGTCGGTGAGGGCGAAGGGTGCAGCAGGGTCGATGACGACAACCGCGTTGGCCGCTTTACGCGGGGTGGCCGTGAGGCGGGGCAGCCAGTGGGCGAGGGTCGGTTGTTCGATCAGGTCGGCGAAGGTCACGGGGGCGCCGGCCTGGCGCCATTGGTTGACCAGGCGCATCAGGTGCAGGGAGTCCAGGCCCAGCTCGATCAGGTTGGCTTGATCGTCCAGCGCCGGGCCACCGTGCAGCAGCGCGCCGATCTGTTCGCGCAGGTGTTCGACCGTCAGCGCGCTCATGGCTGCACCTCGGCGGCGCGCTGGGTTTCAACGGCCAGCACGCGCACATGGGGCGCGATGCTGGCGAGTTTTTCGCGGGTTTCTTCCAGCTCCCGTTCAGGCAGCGACAACGAGACAATCCCCGCGCCGGCCTGCACCCAGGCCTGGCCCTGGTCTTCGAACACACTGCGCAACACCAGGGCGGCGTCGAGGCTGCCGTCGCTGTCGGCGATCAGCACGCAACCGCTGTAGAGGTCGCGGCTGCGGCCCTCGTGCTCGGCAATCGCGGCGATGGCTTCACGCTTGGGAATGCCCGATGCGGTCACGGCGGGGAACAGCGCGGCGAAAGCGTGCCAGGCATTGCAGTCGGGCTTGAGCCGGCCTTTGAGGCGCGAACTCAGGTGCTGCACGCTGCCTCGCCGCGAGATGCCCATGAACTCGCTGACCCCCAGGCCTTGTGGCTCGCAGATCGGTTGCAGCTCTTCAAACGCCAGCTTGACCGACACCGCGTGCTCGGCGATTTCCTTGGGATCCTGGTAAAGCGATTGGCGCAGGCGCGCTTCCTCTTCCACGTCACGGCCCAGCGCGCGTGTGCCGGCCAGGGGCTGGGTGCTCACGGCGCCGCCGGCACTGACTTCCACCACGGTTTCCGGGCTGAAGCCTACGCAGGAGAACCCGCCCTGATGATGGATGAACGAGCGCGCCGGTGTGTTGGCGCGGCGCCCGGCGCGGTAGCTGGCCACCAGGTCGACGCGGCCGTCGAGGGGCACTTTGCGCGACAGGATGATCTTCTGGTAATCGCCACGGACGATCTGCGCCACGGCGCTTTCGACCTGGCTGCAATACCGCGCGGCGTCATGCCCGGCGACGTCTACCTTGGCGGCGCGGGGCAATGGTTGCTCCAGGGCGCACTCGGCGTCCAGGGCCTGCACGCGGCTTTGCGCAGCGGCGAGGGCGTCCGGTTGCAGGGCGCGAATCAGCGCGCAGCCCTCGCGCAGGCGGATCTCCAGGGTGGGGATGTCCAGGTGCAGAAGCGGGCGGGAGCTGGGCAGGTCTGCCAGTTGGTAAAAGCGCCGCGCCAGTTCAAAGGTGGCGGTGCCGTAGGCGCGCCACTGTTCGAAGGGCAGGGCCTGGGCGGCTTTTTCCAGGGCCAGCGGGATGTCGTCGGCGGGCCAGCTCCAGCGCTGGCCGGCCACGCTCAACTGCACGGTGCTGCCGCTGAGGCGCACCTGGGCGATACTGCCCACGCCGAGGGACCATTCGCCCTGGTGCTCGTAAAGGGTCAGGTCCTCGGGCAGGTAGACACCGGCCAGGGCGGCCGCCAGTTCCTGCGGTTCGGCACTGATCGGCACGCGGCATTCCAGGTAGCGCTGGCGGGGTTCGGCATTGCATTGGAAGCGTTGCTGCAATTGGCGTTTGTCGAGTTTGCCGACGCTGGTCAGGGGCCAGCTGTGCAGGATTTCCAGTTGGTCCGGCCACTTGTGGCGCGGCAGGCCGAGGCCCTGGAAATGCTGGTGCAGGGTGCTCAAGGCAAAGGGTTGCGGTGTGTGCAGGATCACGCAGGCGCACACCCGTTCGCCCAGGCGTTCGTCGGTGAGGGCGACCACGGCAGCGTCTTGCACCAGCGGGTGTTCGCGCAGCAGTTGTTCGATTTCGGCAGCGGCGATTTTTTCGCCGGCGCGGTTGATCTGTTCCTTGATCCGCCCCTCGACCACCAGGTTGCCGTCGGCGGTCCAGCGCGCCAGGTCGCCGGAATGGAAGAAGCCTTCGGCGTCGAACACCTGGCGGTTGTGGGCGTCGGCACGGTAATAGCCGGCGATGGTGTAGGGGCCGCGCACGATCAGCTCGCCGACTTCGCCGGGGGCGACGGGGGTGCCATTCGCGTCCACCAGGCGCACGTCGTCGGCGCTGCACAGGGGCCGGCCTTGCGTGTTGAGCACCACCGATTGCGGGTCATCCAGGCGGGTGTAGCAGAGCAAGCCCTCGGCCATGCCGAACACTTGTTGCAGGGCGCAGCCCAGGGCGGGCGCGACACGTGCGGCAACGTCGCTGGACAGCCGCGCGCCGCCGACCTGCAACAGGCGCAGGCTCGACAGGTCACTGTGGTCCCACTCGCGCGCCTGCAGCCACAGCTTCACCAGGGGCGGCACCAGGGCAGTGTGGGTCACGCGGTGGCGGGCGATCAGGTCGAAGGCTTCATCGGCGCCCGCCGTGCGCGAAAACACCACGCGACCGCCGGTGGACAGGGCACCGATCAGCCCCGGGCAGGCCAGTGGAAAGTTATGCGCGATGGGCAGGGCGGCGAGGTACACCGAGTTTTGGTCGAACCCGCAGAGTTGCGCAGAGGCCGTGGCGTTGTAGGCGTAATCGGCATGGCTGCGCGGGATCAGTTTGGGGGTGCCGGTGGTACCGCCGGACAGCAACAGCAACGCGGTGCTGTGCGGGTCGACCTTCGCCGGTTCGCGCAGCGCGCCGTTGACGCTGGCCAGGGTCACGCCTTGAGCGGCCACGGCACCGGCGATGATCAACTGTTTCAGGGACGGGCACAGCGCCAATTGGCGTTCGGCCATGGGCCGGTAATCAAAGCCCAGGAAGCGCTCGGCGACGATGTAGGCACTGGGTTCGGCCAGCTCGCACAGGGCCTGGATTTCCCGTTCGCGGTGCGCCGGCATGGCCAGGATCGGCCATGCGCCCACCCGCAACAGGGCGAACAGGGTGCGGGCGAAGTCGATGCCGTTGGGCAGTTGCACCAGTACGCGGTCGCCGCTGTGGATGCCGAGGTCGGCCAGCCCACCGGCGAGGCAACACACTTGATGTTCGAAGTCGCGGTAGCTCAGTTGTTGCTCGCCTTCGATCAGGGCGATGCGTGGCCCGAAGGCGCGTGCCCAGCCTTGCAGGTGCTCATTCAGGCTTTGGGGTTGCCACAGGCCGCCTCCGGTCAGGTGCTGGGCTTGAGTGTCGCGCCAATGAAGAGGGTGCATGGTTCGGGCTCCTTGTGAGGGTCGCTGGAAAGCTGGTTTGTTGAGAATCATTCTCCTTATTCAACGAATGGACTGCCCGAAACCGAACGTCATGGCCCTGATCCGAATTTTTTGGTTACAACCTTATGCCCAAAAGTGCGCAGCGCCGGGCCAGCAATAATTCCCATCCGGGGCCTGTGCGAACCGATCAGGGGAGCCGTCGGCCGGCCACTTGATCAATCATCCCGGGACACTCGAATCAGGCTGGGGATGGCGATGAAAACTGAACAGGCCGACGCGCCAACGCCGAGCTGGCGTTGGCTGCTACGGGGCCAGGGGCGACGATTGGGCCTGGCGGTGGCCATGGCGGTGCTGGCGGCGGCGGTGGAGTTGCTGCCGTTTTTCCTGCTGGCCCAGGCGGTGAACCGCGTGGTGCAGGGCGGGCCTGGCGTGGGGGCTGACCTGTTCACCCTGGCCGGCTGGATGGCGGTGGCCCTGCTGGGCAAATACCTGCTGTACACCCTGGCGTATTACCTGAGCCATGTGGCGGCGTATCGCGTGTTGCTCAACACCCGGCGTGCGTTGGTGCGGCATTTGTCGTGGGCGCCGTTGCCGTGGTTGAGCCGCTTGAGCAGCGGCGAACTCAAGCAGCGGGTGATTCAGGATGTGGAGCGCATGGAGCAATTTATCGCCCACCACAGCGTCGAGTGTGTGGCGGCGTTGTTGAGCCCGATCTGGGTATTCATCGCCCTGTGCTTGCTCGATTGGCGCCTGGCACTGTGTGCCTTATTGCCGGTGCCGTTGGCGCTGCTGGCCCAGGCCTGGATGATGCGCGGCCTGGGTGAGCGGCTGACGCAGTACGCCGGGGCGGTGGATGACCTGGACGGCGCGACCCTGGAGTTCTTGCGCAGTGCACCGTTGATGAAAGCCTTCCGCCAGGACGCCCGTTCGTTCAAGCGCATGCGCGAGGCCTTGGCCCATTACCGGCAATTGATCGGCCGCATGATCGGCATGACGGTGCCCGGCTGGTCGGTGTTTGTGGTGTTGCTGGGGGCCAACGTCGTGGTGCTGTTCCCCGTGGGGTTGTGGTTGTACGGCGCGGGGCAGTTGACCCAGGCCGAGCTGGTGCTGGTGCTGATCCTGGGCACCGGCATGCTGCGGCCGTTGTTACGGGTGGCGCGGCTCAATTCCCAGGTGCAGGAAATCATGGGCGGCGTGCGTCGGTTCGCGCCGTTGCTGGTGTGGCCGCAGCCGGCGGGCGCGCGTGATCAAGCCTTGAACCCGCCGCTGGAGGTGATGTTTGAAGGGGTGTCGTTCAGCTATGACCGGCAGCCCGTGTTGCAACACATCGACCTGCACTTGCCTGCCGGGCAGATGACTGCGTTGGTGGGGCCTTCAGGCAGTGGCAAAAGTACCCTGGCCTGGTTATTGGGTGGGTTGCTGGACGCTGAAAGCGGGCATGTGCGGGTGAACGGTGAGCCGTTGTCGGCACTCAGCGAGGCTGCCCGCGCAGCGACGGTTGGGGTGGTGTCCCAGGACGCGTTCATCTTCCAGGGCACGTTGCTGGATAACCTGCGCATCGGCAGTCCCGACGCGACCCTCGAACAGATCGACAGCGCCCTGCGCGTGGCCCAGGCCGAGGACTTTGTACGGGCCTTGCCAATGGGGCTGAACACGCCGATGGATGAGCGTGGCGTACGTTTGTCCGGGGGCGAACGCCAGCGTATCGGCCTGGCCCGGGCGCTGCTGGCGCAGACGCCGATCCTGGTGCTGGACGAGGCCACGGCCTTTGCCGACAGCCGCACGGAGCGGCGCTTTTACCAGGCCCTGCGCGCCACCTGGCCGGACAAGACCTTGCTGGTGATTGCCCACCGTCTTACCAGCATTTGCGACGCCGAACAGATCGTGTTGCTGGAGCGCGGAGTGATCCAGGCATCGGGCACTCACGGCCAGTTGCTCGCGCGCAGCGGCACTTATGCCACGCAATGGCAACACCAGTTCGACAGCGAAGACTGGACCATCCGAGAAGGGAGTACGCAGCATGCACGGGTTGATTGAAGGGCTGCGCCAAGTGGTGAGCATTGCCGATACGCGCTCGCCGCGCCTGTGGTGGGGCTTGGGTTTTCGCGTGTTGGAGCGGGCGTGTGCGATTGCGCCGTTCTTTCTCGGGTTTGTGTGGCTGCTTGAACCTGCGATGCCTTCACTGGTGTGGCTGGGCGTGGGCTTGGCGGCACTGTTGGTAGCGCAGTTGGTGTGTTCGTACTTCGGCCAGCTCAACAGTTTTCTCGGCGGTTATGAGTTGATGCACGGTTACCGGCGCCACTTGCTCGACCATGTGGCGCGTCTGCCGTTGGGCGCGCTTCGCCAAGAGAGGATCGGGCAACTGGGTGAGCGCCTGACGGAAGACGTCAAGCGTATCGAGACGATATTCACTCACGTGCTTGGGGAACTGCTGGCGTCGCTGGCGGTGCCGTTGCTGTTCGTCGGCGTGCTGGTGTGGGTGGACTGGCGCCTGGCCCTGGCGCTGTTGGTGACGTTGCCCTTGGCGTTTGTGTTGTTGAACCGCTTGAGCGGGTTTTTCCTGGCGGCGGGCCGGCGCAAGCAGCACAGCTTTATGCGGGCGGCGGGACTGCTGGTGGAGTTTATCGGCGGGCTGCGCACCTTGCGTCTGTTCAATCGCGCCGGGGCGTGGCGCGAACGGTTGGACCAGCAGTTCGGCGAGATTGAACGTCACAGCCTGGGGGTGGAAGTGTGGGGCGGCAGCGCCATCCAGTTGTACCGGTTGTGCGTGGACTTGAGCCTGGTGCTGCTGTTGCTCACGGCGGGCCTGCTGGCGAATACCGAGCAACTGCCGGCGCTGACCTGGATGTTCTTCGCGCTGGTGGCGCCGCGTTTGCTCGACCCCTTGCTGGATGTGGCGGCGTACCTGAGCGAACTGCGCGGCCTGGCCCAGGCGCAAGCGCGGTTGCAGGCCTTGCTGGAGATGCCTGCGGTTGCCGAGCCCTCGCAGCCGGTGGCGCCACAGGGCCATGGCGTGCGTTTTTGCGACGTGGGCCTGCGTTATCCCGAACAGCCGGAGTGGGCGTTGCAGGGGTTGGATTTTGCCGTGGAGCCAGGGCAGATGCTGGCGATTGTCGGGCCTTCCGGCGCCGGTAAAAGCAGCGTGCTGCATTTGCTGGCGCGCTTTTATGACCCGCAGCAGGGACGTATTGAACTGGGGGGCGTGGACGTGCGCGACATGCGCCTGGACCAGCTGTACGCCGCGTGCAGTTTCGTGTTCCAGGACGTGCAACTGTTTGACGCCAGCGTGCTCGACAACGTGCGCCTGGGCCAACCCGACGCCAGCCTGGCGCAGGTGAGGCACGCCTGTGCCCAGGCCGGTTGCGATGAGTTTATCCAGCGTTTGCCCCAGGGGTATGACACGCCCATCGGCGAGAACGGCCAGCGGTTGTCGGGGGGCGAACGTCAGCGTTTGTCGATCGCCCGGGCGTTGCTCAAGGACGCGCCGATTTTGTTGCTGGACGAAGCCACGGCGTCGGTCGACCCGCTGGCGCAGTATGAGATCCAGCGCGCGCTGTCACGCCTGGCCCAGGGCCGTACGCTGATCATGGTGGCGCACCGTTTGCGCACGGTGCGCCATGCCGATGTGATTCTGGTGCTGGACCAGGGGCGTATCGTCGAGCGCGGCCGCCACGCGCCATTGCTGGCACGCGGCGGGCTGTATGCCGAGTTGTGGCAGCAGCAGGCGGGGTAAGGGTTATTCCAGCGCGCCGCGCCGGGCATCGCGCGGCAGCACGCCGTACTGTTTGCGAAACGCCACGCTGAAGTGGCTGATGTTGCTGTAGCCGAGCATCGAGGCGGTGTCGGTCACCCCATGGTGCTGCAGCAGTTGGCGCGCCTTGCCCATGCGTTCGCGCTGGAACAGCGCGTAGATGCTCACATCGAACATGGCTTTGAACCCACGCTTGAGCTTGAGCTGGTTGAGCCCGGTCTCGCGGGCCAGTTGCTCGATGGTGGGCGCGGCGCTGAGGTCCATCAGCAGGCGTTCGCGGGCGGCCAGCAGTTGCTTCTGTTCACGCCGGGAAATCTGCTCGCTCTGGTCCTTGGGGTTGAAGGCCTTGAGATGCCAGGCGAGGAATTCCAGGCTGGCCGAATGCACCAGCAGCGGCGAGGCTGAATCATCCCCCAGCAGGCGTTCCAGGCGCAGGGCGGCGTCCTTGATGCGCTGGTTGCCGTGGGTGGTGTGCAGGCAGAAGTTGCCTTCGATGCTGTCGCCCAGCCGCTGGTAATCCTCGCCGGCCAGTTCGCTGAGGCGCTGGGGCGTGATGCGCAGTTCGAGGTTGCGGTGGGCGGGAGCGAACGCCAGCTCGAAGCGTTCGGCAGGGGCGAAGCTGGTCATCAGTTGGTCTTTGCCCAGGTGCAGGTCTTTGCGGCCGACACGCACGTCGATATCGCCGTTGAGCATGCAGCTGAAGTGCAGGTGAGGGTTGTCATCGATGGTGCTGATGCGCACCGCGTCCGTGGCGTTGAAGGTCACCAGGGAGACTTCCAGGCCGGGTTGGACCACCTGGGTTCGCACGTGACAGCCGGGCGGGCCGGCCTGGGGTGCGGTTTCGTCAAAGAAGGTGGAAGCGCGAAGCTGGTACATGGTCGTCCTCGCAGGCAACCGCCCAGGTGACCTGGGCAGGGGGCAGACGGCTCGCAAGTGTCCTTGTTCCTGCGCGGACCCCTGTTACGGAGAGGCCAGCGCATTGCCCGGAAATCCCTGCGAGCTTTCAAGATGGATCGCAGGCTATTACTAATCGTTCTCATTTGCAAGGTTGTAACGTGGGTCTCAGAACTCCATGCCCACCCGCACGCCCAGGGTACGCGGCTGGCCGGCGATGACCATGCCGTTGGCCATGGCGCGGGTGAAGTAGGTGGTGTCGCCCAGGTTCTTGCCGAACAGGCCGATGGTCCACTGCTTGAGGCGATAATCGATGTTGGCGTCCCACAGGGTGTAGGCGCCCTGGGACAGCGTGGCGTTCGGGTATAGATAGGATTGGCCCTGGCGCGTCAGGCCGGTGCCGACGGTGATGTGGTCGGTGGCCGCCCAGTCCATCGACATGCCGTAGCTGTGCTTGGGTGTGCTGGGGAATTGCTTGCCGGAATAGTCCACCGCGCCACGGGTGTAGTCGTCGAACTGCGCCTCAAGCAACGCGGCGTAGGCATTGACCTGCACCGACTCCACCGGACGCACCGTGGCGGTCAGTTCCAGGCCTTTGTTGTGGGACTTGCCGGCGTTGCTGGTGGAGGTCTGGCCGCCGCCGTCCTCGACGATCACCTGCTGGTCGCGCAGGCGGGTGTAGAACACGTCGGCGCCGACTTCCCACACCTTGCTCGGCGCGCGGTAGCGGTAGCCCAACTCGGCGTAACTGCCGTATTCCGGGTGGTAGGCATCGCCAGCCGCGCTGGCGGTGGTGGAGTAGGTATTGAAGCCGGACGCCTTGTAACCGCGTGCCAGCACCAGGTAGGTGAAGTGCTGGTCGTTGGGGCTGAACTCCAGGCTGAAACGCGGCAGGGCCACGGTTTCACTGACCTTGCGGTCGTTGAACGATTCCAGGCTGGCGAAGCTGGTGTCGGGCACGCCGTCGCCATCGCTGTCGAACATGCCGCCCTGGGTGCTGCTCCAGTCCATGGTGCGGCGGTTGTGTTCGACCCGCAGGCCGACGGCGGCGCGCCATTGCGGCTGGAAGCGCCAGCCCAGCTCGCCGAAGGTGGCCACGGTGTCACCCTCGACCTTGGCCTTGGTGGCGCTGAGAAAATACGGGCTGAGGTCGAAGGTGTACGGCGCGTCGCGGCGCACATGGGACAGGAAGCCGCCCACCAGCCAATCGATGTTGCCGTTCTGGCCGTTGAGCCGAGCTTCGCCGGTGTATTGGCGAGTCTTCATGTCGTAGCCAGCAGTGCCGCCAAAGATCGATTTGGGCAGCCAGTAATCCCACTCGGTCTGGTTGGCACCGACGTTGACCACCAGTTGCGTGTCATCGGCAAAGCGCTTGCGGTATTCGCCGGTGAACAAGGTGTATTCGGTGTTGTTGGTGCCGGCGTCGGTGGCGTTGGACTGGTACTTTTTCGCCAAGTCGCGGGTGGCGAAATAGTCGTTGTCGCCATGGGTGTTCATGTGGTGCAAGCCGAAGCGCCACTCGCCGCCGTCGTCGTCCAGGTGCAGCAACTTGATACGGCCGAAACCGCTGTCCCAGCCGGCAGTATCGTGGCGGCCTAGGGTGGCGTTGGCGATCATGCCATCGTTCTTTTCGCCGCCGACGGTCACCCGTACGGCGGTGTTTTCAGTGAGGGGCAGGTTGCCGGTGACTTCGGCGCGCTGCTGGTTGTGGGTGCCGTATTCGAGCTTGACCTTGCCACCCGCCGTGAACTCCGGGTCTCGGGTGCGCAGGGCCACCAGGCCGCCCATGCTGTTTTGCCCGTACAGGGTGTTTTGCGGGCCGCGCAGGATTTCCACTTGGTCGATATCGTACAACTGGCCGAGCACCAGGCCGTTCATGGGCACGCCGTCGATGTACACGCTGTTGCTGATGCTGTCGCCTTCATCATCGGAAAAACCCAGGCCACGAATGGTCAGCGATGGCGTGTGCTGGGTGAAGGTGCTGAAGTACAGGTTGGGTTGGCGCTGGGCGACTTCGCCAAGGGTGTCGAGGTGGCTGTCCTCGATTTTTTCGCCCTTGACCACGCTGACGCTGTTGGTGGTCTTGAACTGCGGCGTGTCCTGCTTGGTGGCCGTGATGACGGTGGCATCCAGCTCATCGACGGTCACATCGGCGGCCATCGCCGATTGTATCAGCGGCAGGGTGCAAGACAAAAATAAGGCACAGCGTACGGCTTGGGAGAGGGAAGTGCGTTCCATGGTGTCCACGCCTGAAGGAGAATGGCGCAAATGATACGGGTTCTCATTTTCCGCACTACCCGATTCGGGTCTTAAATCACCCGATTGCAGTGCAACGTAGCTAGCCTTTTGCCTCCTTTAGCGCAATGGCCGCGGGAGACGGTGCGTTCAGGGCCCCGGCACGGTCTGCCAGGTAACGCGCTGGCGGTTGGCCGACGGCCTTGCGGAACATGGTGATAAAGCCGCTGGCGTTCTCATAGCCCAGGTCCAGCGCCACCGTCTGTACGCTCTGGCCCTTGGCCAGGCGTTGCAACGAGAGGATCACGTGCAACTGCCGGCGCCAGCGGCCAAAACTCAGGCCCAGTTCCTCCAGCAACAGGCGCGTCATGCTGCGTTCGCTCATGCCGATGCGCACCGCCCACTGGCCGAGCGTGGCCTTGTCGGCGGGCTCGGCCAGCAGGCTGTCGGCCAGGCGGCGCAAGCGCGGGTCCTGGGGCATGGGCAGGTGCAGGGCCTCGATGGGCGCGGCCGCCAATTCATCCAGCAGCGTGTTGATCAAACGGCCCTGGGCACCGCCCTCGTCATACAGCAGCGGAAAACTCACGGCCTTGCTGATCAACTCATGTAACAACGCTGACACCGCCAGGGTGCAGCATTGCGGGGGCAGGGCGCAGGCGGCGTCGGGGTCGATCAGCAGGCAATAGACTTCCGCTTCGCCAGAACCGCGGGCCGCATGGGAGACGCCGCCGGGGATCCACAGCGCGCACTGCGGCGGCACGATCCAGATGCCCGCTTCGATCTCGCAATGGATGACCCCGCGCAGGGTGTACAGCAACTGGCCCTTGCGGTGGGCGTGCTGCGCATGCTCCCAGGTGTCCGACGTGCTGGTGGCGCCCACGGCCACCACGGCGCGGGGGAATTGATCTGCATCCTTGACCATCGAGCGGTCATGCATTTCAAGGCGGTGGTGTTTCATGGCGGGGTTCACAGGTTGGCTGAATTGCGAAACAGTCTGGCTATTCTGTGCAATGCCGTCCAGCGGGCCGATCGATACAGTGAGATCCATTCTCAACAAGGAGCTCTGCCATGCGACTCGACAGCACAACATTCCCGGTGGTGAAAATCGTTTTCGACGCTCCCAACGAAGGCGGCCCGGCTGACGCTTTCCTGGTCTTCGAAGGCCTCCTGGCCCGGCAGCAAGCCTTTGTGCTGCTGCATGAAAAAGCCGTGGATGAAAGCAATCACGAACACTCCCACGAAGAGCGCAAGCACGCGTCAATCTGGATGAAGAAAAACAAGCAGGCACTGCGGGCCTACGTCAGAGGCATGATCCAGGTTGAACCCAGCGCGGCCAAGCGCCTGGCCCTCAAGCCGTTTGCCGTGACCTTCGGCAAGGCCTGGGGCTATCCGCTGCTGGTGGTCGAGTCCCAGGACCGCGCCTGGGCGCTGGCGCGGGATGTGCTGGATGAGCAGGTGTCGGATGTGGCGCATTTCTAACGGCTATCTCCGCCCTGTAGGAGCCGGCTTGCCGGCGATAGGGTCTCGGGTTTTGCATCGCACTCAGGGACGCCATCGCCGGCAAGCCGGCTCCTACAGGTTTACCGAGGTGTTGTTCAGTCCACCTAAATCGCCCGCTTCAGGTATCCTCCGCGCCCCGCATATCACCGATTCAAAGACAGATGACAGGACAAGACATGCAGGCGATGCTTTCGTCGATCCTCGACGAAGTGCGCCCCCTGATCGGCCTCGGCAAAGTCGCCGACTACATCCCCGCACTCGCCGACGTGCCCGCCAACCAGCTCGGTATCGCCGTGTACGGCAATGACGGCTCGGCCTATTGCGCCGGCGATGCCGACACCTTGTTCTCGGTGCAGAGCATTTCCAAGGTATTCAGCCTGGTGCAGGCCATCGACCACGGCGGTGAAACCATCTGGGAACGCCTGGGCCACGAGCCTTCCGGCCAGCCGTTCAACTCCCTGGTGCAGCTGGAGTTCGAACGCGGCCGGCCGCGCAACCCCTTCATCAATGCGGGAGCGCTGGTAATTTGCGACATCAACCAATCACGCTTTGCCGTGCCGATCCTGTCGATGCGCGATTTCGTGCGGCGCCTTTCAGGCAACCCGCAGATCCTGGTCAACAGCGTGGTCGCCGACTCCGAAGCCCAGCACGGCGCACGCAACGCCGCCATGGCCTACCTGATGAAATCCTTCGGCAACTTCCATAACGACGTGGACGCCGTGCTGCACAGCTACTTCAACTACTGCGCCCTGCAGATGAGCTGCCTGGACCTGGCCCGCGCCTTCAGCTTCCTGGCCAACGAAGGCGTGAGCGCCCACAGCGGCGAGCAGATTTTAACGGCGCGCCAGACCAAGCAAGTCAACTCGATCATGGCCACCAGCGGGCTGTATGACGAAGCGGGCAACTTTGCCTATCGCGTGGGGTTGCCGGGCAAGAGTGGGGTAGGCGGCGGGATCGTCGCGGTGGTGCCGGGGCAGTTTACGGTGTGCGTGTGGTCGCCGGAGCTGAACACGGCGGGGAACTCGCTGGCGGGGATGAAGGCGTTGGAGTTGTTGAGCGAGCGGATTGGGTGGTCGGTGTTTTGAGATGAGGCTGTTCCCATGCAGAGCGTGGGAACGAGCTATTTTGCGCATGACATCAAACTGCCACTTTGCACCGCTACGCTGATGGCTACCCCCAAGGATATGCACCATGAAACGGACTTTCACTGCCTTCGCCTTTCTATTGCTGCTGGCGCTCGCCAGCATCGCATCTGCCGATATACCGGCGTCACCCGCTGCCCGTGCTTTCGTCGCCAAACAGCACATGGGCAAGAACCTGCAGCAGTTTGCACAATTAGCAGCGAAGACGACGGTGACCTACGCGATGGTTGCCGAAAAGATCGGGCCGGCCGAGGCCAACAAGGCGCTCGATCAGCAAATCACGCAATTGCTGCCCAAGTACCAGCCACAGTGGGATTTGAACCTGGCTGAGGCTTACCAGCAATCGTTTACCGATGAGGAGATGGCGTCCCTCGCCGCCGAGGGGCAGGCCTCGAAATACGCCAGCAAAGTGACTGCCAAGCAGCAAGAGGTAAGTGATCGCATGAAGGCTAAATCAACGCCTATTCTTAAGGCGTTGATCACAGATGCATTAGCGGCGTTGATGCCCCTGGGCGTTTAATAACTAGGCGGTGCTGCCCGGTCAGACTCGGGTTTTGCGCGGCTTAACAAACAAATCCAGCATCAGCCACAACGCCCCGGCGGTGATGGCGATATCGGCAAGATTGAACACGCCGGTATGCGTCGGGCCAACCTTCAACACCATGTAGTCGACCACATGACCGTCGCGGAACACGCGGTCGATCAGGTTGGCGATACCGCCCAGGGCGATGGCGTACAGCGGCAGGACTTTACGCAGCGGTTGGCTCCAGTTAGACAGCGACCACCACAGCGCCCAGGCCTCCACCACGGCAACCCCGACGATAAAAATCAGTTGCTTGACCTGCGGTGGCAACGCCGCAGTCCGCTCACAACAAAAGGGGGTCTCATCCTTGAGATCTGAAGGCCGCGAGCCTACGCCAGGTTTGTGACGAAATGATGAGCGCAGGATCAGCTCACATTGAGCCGATCCAGCAGGCTGTACCACGCCACTCCAGCGCCGATGTAGAACCGCTGCAACCCATGCATTGGCAGGCGCTGCAACGGTGTCACCGGGTAAGCAAACTCCGCCTGGCTGTCACACAAACGCCCGGCCAATTGCTGCCCCAAACTGGTACACAACGCGATGCCTCGGCCATTGCAGCCCAACGCCAACGTGAGCCCCGGTGCCGGTTCGTGAACGTGGGGCATGAAGTCCCGCGTGATCGCGATCCGCCCCGCCCAGCGGTACTCGAATTCCAGTGGGCCCAGTTGCGGAAACAGCAGCGCCAGTGAGCGCTCAAGGTGAGCGAAATCCGTGGGGTCAGTGGGGTCGTTGAACAACCCGCGTCCGCCCATCAGCAAACGCCCATGGCTGTCTTTGCGGAAGTACAGCAAGAGCCGCTGCGCAGTGGACACCGTTTCCTGCCCCGGCAAAATGCTCTCGGCCGCGCGCCCACTCAACGGCTTGGTGGCGACGATAAAACTGTTGGCCGCCAGGATGCTCTGGGCCATGCCCGGCCACAGGTTGCCGCTGTAGCCATTGGTGGCCAGCACCACACGATCCGCCGTGACCTGGGCACCGCCAGCCGTCTGCAATTGCCAGCCAGAACCCTGGCGTTGCAAACCCGTTACCGCACTTTGCCCATGAATCCGTACATCCGCTGCCAACGCCGCGCCCACCAAACCACGCGCATAGGCCAAGGGTTGGATCGCCCCGGCACGACCATCCAGCCAGCCACCGGCAAAGGCCTCGCTGCCCATGCGCGAAGCTACCGCTGTCGCATCCAACGCCTGCACTGGCACGCCGCGTCGCGCCCATTGCTCGGCCCGTGCGTGCAACCCGGCCACGCCTTTTTCGGTGTATGACACTTGCATCCAACCCTTGCGCACCGGGGCGCAATCGATGCGGTGTTTTTCGATCAACCTGAACACCAGGTCGGCCGAATTCGACACGGTGGAAATCAACGGCTCGGCACGCTCTGGCCCGTACATCTGCACCAGCTGTTCCGGATCGTATTTAAGCGTCGGGTTGACCTGCCCACCATTGCGCCCGGAAGCGCCCCAGCCCGGCTCGTTGGCTTCCAGCACGCACACACTCACGCCACGTTCGGCCAAGTGCAGGGCGGTGGACAGGCCGGTATAGCCGGCGCCGACAATTGCCACATCCACCTTCACCGACTCACCCAGCGCCGGGGTTGGCACGGCCGCCGATGCGGTCGCTGACCACAATGACTTCATGACAGGCTCCGCGTATCGCCGGTGGGGTGCAGCACGCGGCGCAGGAAGTCCTGGGTGCGCGGTTGCTGCGGGTTGCCCAACACTTGCTCGGCTGGCCCGCTTTCAACGATGTAGCCACCGTGCAGGAAGCACACGCGGTCGGCCACTTCCCGGGCGAAGCCCATTTCGTGGGTGACCACGATCATGGTCATGCCTTCGTCGGCGAGGGTGCGCATCACCGCCAGCACGTCGCCCACCAGCTCAGGGTCGAGGGCCGAAGTGGGTTCATCGAACAGCATGGCTTCGGGTTTCATCGCCAGTGCGCGGGCGATGGCCACGCGTTGCTGCTGACCACCGGAGAGTTGTTCCGGGTAGGCATCGGCCTTGGCGCTCAGGCCGACTTTTTCCAGCAACACCAGGGCTTCTTCGCGGGCCTGCTGTACGGGTTCACCCTTGACGTACACCGGGCCTTCCATGACGTTCTCCAGCACGGTGCGGTGGGGGAACAGGTTGAAGCGCTGGAACACCATGCCCATGCGGCTGCGCAGGGCGTGCACGGTCTTGCTGCCGCGCTGCACGGTTTCGCCGAACACGTTGATGTGCCCGCCGTCGTAGGCTTCCAGCGCATTGATGCAGCGCAACAGGGTGGACTTGCCCGAGCCCGACGGCCCGATCAGGCACACCACTTCGCCCTTGGCCACGTCCAGGTCGACGCCGTGCAGCACGCGGTGGCTGCCGTAGTGTTTTTGCAGTTGGCGAATCTCGATCATGCTTTTTTCCTCCGGCCCAGGTGCTGTTCCATGCGGCGCAGGCCATACACCAGCGGCAGGCTCATCAGCAGGTAGAGCAGGGCGACCAGGGTGTAGACGGTCATGTTCTGGAAGGTCGACGAGGCGATCAATTGACCCTGGCGCGTCATCTCCGCCACGGTGATGGTGGACACCAGGGACGAGTCCTTGAGCATCATCACCAGCGTGTTGCCATAGGGCGGCAGCGCGATGCGAAACGCTTGGGGCAGGATCACCCGGCGCATCATCAGCACCGAGCGCATCCCCAAGGCTTCGGCGGCTTCACGCTGGCCCTGTTCCACGGCGATGATGCCGGTGCGGAAGTTCTCGGCCTGGTACGCCGAGTAGGCGATGCCCATGCCGATCACACCGGCATAGAACGCGGTGAGGTGCACGCCCATGTCCGGCAGCACGAAGTAGATGTAGAACAGCTGCACGATGATCGGCAGGCCACGGATCACGTTGATGATGGTGCTCGCGGTCCACGACAGCGCACGGATCGGCGACAGCTTGAGCAGCGCCAGCACCAGGCCGATGGCACTGCTGAGCAGGAACGACAGCACGGTGATCTGGATCGTCACCCAGGCGCCTTGCAGCAGGATCGGCAGGAAATCCTGGGCGTTTTGCAGGAACTCGGTCGGGTTCATGGGCGCACCTGGGTATCAAGCCCCCACTTCTTGAGGATGCTGTCCAGGGTGCCGTCGGCCTTGATGCTGGCGATGGCGCTGTTCAGGCGTTCCAGGGTCTGGGTGTCGCCCTTGCGCACCACCAGGCACACTTCGCCGACGTTGGTGGGTTTGTAGTCGGCGGCCAGTTTTACGCCTTTGAACAGCTTCTGGCGGATCTGGTAGGCCACCACCGGCTGGTCGCCCACGGCGGCCTTGATGCGGCCCAGGGACAGGTCGCGGACCATCTCGCCGATGGAGTCGTAGGTGCGGATTTCCTTGAAGATGCCGAGCTTGTTCAGTTGGTCATAAAAGATGGTGCCGGCCTGCACGCCGACCACCTGGTCTTTGAGGGGGGTCAGGTCGGGGTAGCTGGCGTTGTCATCGGCGTTGATGATCAGGCCTTCACCGTAGGCGTACACCGGGGCGCTGAAGTCGACGACCTTGGTGCGCTCTTCGGTCTTGAGCATGCCGGCCGAAATGAAATCGAGCTTGCCGGAGGTGAGGGAGGGGATCAGTGCGGCGAAGTTGGTCTGCTCAATCTGGCTGGTAAACCCACCGGCCTTTCCCACGGCCTCGGCCACGTCGACCATCACCCCCTGAATGCTGTTGCTCTTGATGTCGAGGAAGGTGAACGGCGAACCACTGGCCGTTGCACCGACTTTGTACGAGGACGCACTTTCTGCGTGCACGGCGCTGGCGCAGAGCGTGGCGCACAGGGCGAAGGCAAGGCGGCGAAACAAGGGCGAAAGACTGTTCATCGGGTTACTCCAGAAGGAAAACGGAAAGTCAGTACCGCAAGCGGCTGCCGATGAAAACGCAAGCTCTATGCCATTTCGATTGATAAAAATCGTATGTCGCTATAGGAAATAGACAAAATGAATCATTCGTATCGATATGCGATATTTAGTGGTCTATTTTTGTGTTTTACGGTAGAAATATCGCCACGCCTGAGCCACCTACGCTGCGAGTCCGCCATGTCTGAAGAACGCAACAGTTTGCACAACCAATCCCTGGAAAAAGGCCTGTCGGTGCTCAAGGCATTCAGCGCCCAGCGCCGCAGCATGAGCCTTGCAGAGGTGGCCGAGGCTGCCGGCATGACCAAAAGTTCGGCCCAGCGCATGGTGTTTACCCTCGAAAGCCTGGGTTACCTTCGGAAACACTCGCGCACACGCCATTACCAACTCACACCTCGGGTACTGGAGCTGGGGTTCAGCTACCTGGATGCGCATTCGTTGATCGAGGTGGCCAACCCGTTTCTGTCGGAACTGACCCGGCTCACCGGCGAAACCTCGTGCCTGACCGAGCCTGCAGGCTACGACATGACCTACATCGCACGATTCGTCAGCTCGGGGTTTGTGCCGGTGCACATGCCGATCGGCTCGCGGGTGCCGATGTACTGCACGGCGTCGGGGCGCGCTTATTTGAGCGCGCTGCCGCAGGAAGAAGCGCTGGTGTTGATCGAGAACAGCCAGCGTATTGCCCACACCAGCCAGACGCTGACGGACGTCGAGCAGATTCTGCAATCGTTGCAACAGGTACGCGAGCAGGGGTATGCGGTGAATGGCCAGGAACTGTTCCTGGGTGACATGACCATCGGCGCGCCCGTGCTCGGCGCCAATGGCCGCCCGGTGGCGGCGGTGCACGTGGTGGCACCCACCAGCCGCTGGACTCGGGCGGATGCAGAGCAGCAGCTGGCGCCGGCGTTGTTGCAGTGTTCGCGAGCGCTGAGCAACTCAGCCCGTAACCTGGAATAACTCCACCCTCACATCCGCTGCCAATCCACTGTAGGAGCCGGCTTGCCGGCGATGGCGGTGTGTCAGTCAGCACATAGGGCACTGGAAGACCGCTATCGCAGGCAAGCCAGCTCCCACAGTTGATCTCATTGGGCTTGAGGGTATCAACTGACACACCACCATCGCCGGCAAGCCGGCTCCTACAGCAGCCCAAACAAAAAATGCGCCCCGTGGGGCGCATTTTTTTGGTCAGCTATCGCCTATCAGGCAATCGCATCCCACGCACGATCACCGTGCTCGTCCTTGATGCGGGTCGGCAACCCCATCACGTCCAGCGCCTTCAGGAACGGCTCGGCCGGCAGTTCCTCGACGTTGGCCATGTGTTTCACATCCCACTCGCCACGGGCAACCAGCAGCGCAGCGGCCACCGGTGGCACGCCTGCGGTGTAGGAGATGCCCTGGCTGTCAGTTTCAGCGAAAGCTTCTTCGTGACATGCCACGTTGTAGATGAACATCTCATGCGGCTGGCCGTCCTTGGTGCCCTTGACCAGGTCGCCGATGCAGGTCTTGCCGGTGTAGCCAGGGGCGAGCGAAGACGGGTCGGGCAGTACGGCCTTGACCAGTTTCAGTGGCACCACTTCCAGGCCTTCGGCGGTAGTGACCGGCTTTTCGGAGAGCAGGCCGAGGTTCTTCAGCACGGTGAACACGTTGATGTAGTGTTCGCCGAAGCTCATCCAGAAACGCACGTTGGGCACGTCGAGGTTTTTCGACAGCGAGTGCACTTCATCGTGGCCGGTGAGGTAGAGGTTCTGCGAACCGACAACCGGCAGGTCATCAGTGCGTTTGACTTCGAACATGGTGTTGCTGGTCCACTGGCTGTTCTGCCAGCTCCACACCTGTCCGGTGAACTCGCGGAAGTTGATTTCCGGGTCGAAGTTGGTGGCGAAGTATTTGCCATGGGAGCCGGCATTGACGTCGAGGATGTCGATCGAATCAATGCGGTCGAAATGCTGTTGCTGCGCCAGCGCGGCATACGCGTTGACGACACCCGGGTCGAAGCCCACGCCAAGGATGGCCGTGATGTTCTTCTGTTTGCACTCTTCCAGGTGGTTCCATTCGTAGTTGCCGTACCACGGCGGGGTCTCGCAGACCTTGCCCGGCTCTTCGTGGATGGCGGTGTCGAGGTACGCAACGCCCGTGTCGATGCAGGCACGCAGGACCGACATGTTGAGGAACGCGGAACCCACGTTGATGACGATCTGCGAGTCGGTCTCGCGGATCAGGGCCTTGGTCGCTTCCACGTCCAGGGCGTTCAGCGCGAAGGCTTGGATGTCGGCGGGAACCTTGAGGCTACCCTTGGCCTTGACGCTGTCGATGATGGCCTGGCATTTGGAGATGTTGCGCGACGCGATAGCAATACGACCGAGTTCGTCGTTGTGCTGCGCGCACTTGTGGGCCACCACCTTGGCGACACCTCCTGCACCAATGATAAGAACGTTCTTTTTCAATTGCTTTATCTCTCCTTTATCCGCCAGCTTACGAAAGGCTGGACAGGTAGTCGTCGTAACCAAATTCACGAACCACCTCGACAGTACCGTCGAGTTGTTTCACTACGATGGACGGCATTTTCAGGCCGTTGAACCAGTTTTTCTTGACCATGGTGTAGCCTGCGGTGTCGATGAACGACAGCCGATCGCCGATGGCCAGCGGACGATCAAATTGATACTCGCCGAAGATGTCCCCGGCCAGGCAGGATTTGCCGCACACCATATAGGTATGTTCGCCTTCGCTTGGCGCCAGCTTGGCGTTGAGGCGATAGATCAGCAGGTCCAGCAGGTGGGCTTCGATGGAGCTGTCTACCACGGCCAGGTTCTTGCCGTTGTAGAGGGTGTCGAGCACGGTGACTTCCAGGGAAGCGCTGTTGGTGATCGCCGCTTCGCCGGGTTCCAGGTAGACCTGCACGCCGTACTTTTCGGAGAACGCCTTGAGGCGGGCGCAGAACGCGTCCACGGCATAGTCTTCACCGGTGAAGTGGATGCCGCCGCCGAGGCTGACCCACTCGACCTTGTGCAGCAGCGCGCCAAAGCGTTCTTCGATCACACCGAGCATCTTGTCGAACAGGCTGAAGTCGCCGTTCTCGCAGTTGTTGTGGAACATGAAACCGGAGATCTGGTCGATCACGCCTTCGATCTTTTCCGGGTCCCATTCGCCCAGGCGGCTGAACGGGCGCGCCGGGTCGGCCAGCAGGTAGTCGGAGCTGCTCACCTGCGGGTTCACACGCAGGCCTCGGGTCTTGCCTTCGCTACGTTCGGCAAAGCGCTGCAGCTGGCTGATGGAGTTGAAGATGATCTTGTCGCAGTTATCCAGCATCTCTTCGATTTCATCGTCGGCCCAGGCCACGCTGTAGGCGTGTGCCTCGCCTTCGAATTTCTGGCGACCGAGCTTGAGCTCATACAGCGACGACGAGGTGGTGCCGTCCATGTACTGCTGCATCAGGTCGAACACCGACCAGGTGGCAAAGCACTTGAGCGCCAGCAACGCCTTGGCGCCGGACTGCTCGCGCACGTAAGCAATCTTCTGCATGTTGACCAGAAGCTTCTGTTTATCGATGAGGTAGTACGGCGTTTTGATCATTTTTGAGAGCCTGCGGCGGTGCCTGCCAAAAAAGGACACGCATTGTGCCCGCACTTGGATCGAATCGAAAGGTTAGCCGGCGGATTTTGCCCGCATCACTTTTGAAACCGCCTACAAGTCTGGCGAATTCTCGTGACTGTTTGACGCGTGGTCGTCGACAAGTGCTGTGGTAAAGCCCCAACGCTGGAACTCGGCGGTGAATTCGTCCAACTGCAGAAAACCCAGGCAAGGGAACGCGCCGGTCTGGGGGAGCTGGTTTTTTGCAAGTTTCAGCGCGAGCAGCAAGGCAGCCATGCAGGGTATTTCCGGGCCGTCGCCACCGGGTGCGGTGAGGTGCCAAGTGAGCGAGCCAGGTTGGCCATCGCTGCGCAAGCCTTGCACCTTGACTTGCATCGCGCCGGTCTCGCTGCCGAAGCGGTCGAGCACACGGCTGGAGAAAGCGTCCAGCCTGGCGGCATAGCGGCTGATTGGCAGGGGCAGACCGAGTCGGCGCAAGGCGGCGGCGAGCCACAGGGCCACATGTTGGATGGGTAGTTCAAGGGCGGCATGAAAGGCCACATCGCGCACGCCCGGGTAGCGCTGTGGAAAGAGCGCCAGGTCTGGCACATCGCAGGCGGCGCCCCAGCGCTGTCCGATCTTCGCAAAGCTGAAGCGGCGCAAGTCCTGCCAGCCGAACTGACGGGTCCAGGCACCGTCGTTCCAGCGCTCGAATTCCAGGCCCGCATAACCGAACACGGCCTGGATGGTTGCGACGCCACGGCTGGCTTGCTGGCCGGGGGCGATGACGGTCTGGAGGCTGTCAATGCGGCTGAAAGAGTGGGCCAGGTGATCGATCACGGCAGAGGACAAGCCGGGTACGCTGCTGGCGCCGGAAATCGCCAATACATCGGCCGCTTTTGCCTCGGCATCCACATTCGCAGCGAACTGCGCCACGAAGTCGCGGCCGTCCGACAGGTCCAGGTAATGCGCCCCGGATGCACACGCCGCCTTTGCTACTCGGTAATCCTGACCTTGAAAGGGGCCCGCGCAATGAATGACCAGCCCGGGTTTGGCTTCAATCAGGCGCTGCTCAAAATCGGCGGCGCTGATATCCAGGGGCAGCGTGGCCACGCTCTGCCCGTCATCCAAGGCATGCAGGCCTCCACGCGAACTGCGACTGGTGGCGACCACCTCGATACCCGGTTCAGACGCCAGGCGTCGACAGATCCGCAGCCCGAAATTGCCCAGGCCTCCAATGACAATGACGCGCATGGTTCTTCCTTGAGGGGGGAGGTGAGGGCGGCAGTATAAAGGGTGACCCACCGCCTTCGTAGCCTCGCTAAAGCTCGACAACTCCCACAGGGGATCTGTGTCGCAACGAAGATCCACTGTGGGAGCTGGCTTGCCTGCGCA